>NZ_AP021869.1:1622125-1946550 GCF_026001925.1 Vibrio gangliei
GATGCCCATGCTCACCCCCACTTCACCATCACTCTTATACATGGAGCTTTCGTTTTTTGCGCCTAAATATATTTGTGCGACATCTTGCAAATAAATAGGGTGACGGTCACGACTTTTACTGACCACTAAATAACGGAAATCTTCCTCGGTTAAGTAGTTACGCGTGGTACGAACCGTCATTGAGGTCGTGTCATTACGAACTTCACCACTTGGGTTTTCGACATTCTCTCGTCTTAGCGCGTCTTTAATATCGGTGGTGGTAATGCCTAAGCCCGCCATCGCAGTTGGGTCTAGCTTCATGTACATCACTTTATCTAGGCCACCACTGATATCAATCGAGCTGACACCAGAGATCAATGTAAAGCGATCAAGCAACACTCGGTTTATATAATCCGTCAGTTGGGTGCGATCCATCTTATTGGAGGTGACGTTAATATTGACTGCCGCTTCACCTGAACCGTTATCTTTTGACACAATCGGGTCGTCAGCTTCATCCGGTAAAGCACGCTGTGCACGAGCAATCGCATCACGTACATCACTGACACCAGTAGTGAGGTCATAACCCAAATCAAATGTAATCGTAATACGTGAGCTGCCATTACGAGACACTGATTGAATGTCATCGACACCGCTGATGCCAGACAGTTGGTCTTCTAACACCGTGGTGATTTGGCTTTCCATAATACTGGCGGAGGCCCCATCGTAACTGGTCGAAACCGTTACCACAGGGTTAGAAATATCCGGCATTTCACGTACGGCCAGCTTACTAAACGAAACATAGCCAAATACACACAATAAAAGGCTGAGTACGATAGCCACCGTTGGGCGCTTTACAGACACATCAGATAACCACATTTACTGGGCTCCTTGTGAGTCACTCTTCGGCAGCGCTAACGTTTCTTGCTCAACCACCTTAACGGTTAAACCATCACGCATATTGACCAAACCTTTGGTAACGATTGTTTTACCGATTTCTAGCCCTGATTCCACCACAATTTTGTCTTCAATACGGGCACCAAGAACAATGTCTGTTCGCGTAACTTTATCACCTTCAACGACATAGACATAACGCTTAGTACCTGAATACTCCAAGGCTTGAACGGGAATAATTGGTTTATTGATTGTAGGGAACGTTAAGGTGGCAGACATCAACATGCCAGGCTTTAGCTTATGATCAGGGTTAGGAATATCGACGCGCACAGGCACACTCAAGGTGGCATCATTAACGCGCGTATTAATGTGCGTCACCTTGCCTGAAAATTCTTGATGACTCCATGCGCGGCTGTGGGTTTTCACTTCCATGCCAAGAGTGATTTCCGAAAGATACTTTTCTGGCACTTGTAAATCAAGACGCATGCGGTCCAAGTTATCTAGCGTAAATAACTCTTCATTGGTACTGACGGTTTTACCTTTACTAAAATCGATAAATCCAATCGTACCGGCAAAGGGCGCATTAATATTAAGGTAAGAGAGATCCGCTAACGCCGCATCTAACCGCGCTTTCGCAATATCAACACTGGCTCGTTGAGCATCCAGCTCGGTTTGAGTGATCGCATTACGCTTAACCAAGCGAGCATATTCACGCTCTTTACGCTGTTCATCTTGATAGTAAGCTCGCGCTTCATTAAGGGTCGCTTTTGCTTTCATGGTATCAAGCACGATCAAAGGTTGATTGGCTTTTACTTCCTGATTAGAGCTCACCAAAATAGTATCAACCTTGCCTGAAACCTCTGGGGTGATAAGTACCGACTCTTGTGCCGCCAGTTTTGCCACTAAGGTAAGAGATTGTTGAACATCGTGCTGCTCAACAATTTGCGTTCCTACAGGAATCGCAGATGTGGCCGCCTCTACAGGTTGAGAATGAAAAGAGAGAAAAGAAAAAGCAATTCCCAACGCCAAAAATGAGTGTTTAATCATGTCAGAATTCCGTTTACATCGATGAATTAATTCTAACAGCAGAAAATATGGCTGAGCGTAAAGCAATGTAAATAAACCCTAGGAAGATCAAATTTTTTGCAACGATGTTTTATTCGCCTTTTTTGGTCATTTTGGTCAATAAAATGGCATAAAAAGTACGAATAGTTCGAAAACTCAACACTTAATCAATAAATTAAAAAAAAATCTTTACAGCAAAAAAGAGTTTGCTATTATGCGCCCCACACTTGTGGAGGGGTTCCCGAGTGGCCAAAGGGAGCAGACTGTAAATCTGCCGGCTCCGCCTTCGATGGTTCGAATCCGTCCCCCTCCACCATTATTTCTATTGCTTGAGCAATCAAATTGATTCAGGTAATAACGTTCTAGAGATGAACTAGCCATTCATTTTGATTATGAACAAACACAATTTGTGGAGGGGTTCCCGAGTGGCCAAAGGGAGCAGACTGTAAATCTGCCGGCTCCGCCTTCGATGGTTCGAATCCGTCCCCCTCCACCATTATTCTATTATCTGAGCGTTTATTTTCATTCTGTCAGGTAATAACGTTCTAGAAATGAACCAGCCATTCATTTTGATTATGAACAAACACAATTTGTGGAGGGGTTCCCGAGTGGCCAAAGGGAGCAGACTGTAAATCTGCCGGCTCCGCCTTCGATGGTTCGAATCCGTCCCCCTCCACCATTATTCTATTATCTGAGCATTTATTTTCATTCTGTCAGGTAATAACGTTCTAGAGATGAACCAGCCATTCATTTTGATCATGAACAAACACAATTTGTGGAGGGGTTCCCGAGTGGCCAAAGGGAGCAGACTGTAAATCTGCCGGCTCCGCCTTCGATGGTTCGAATCCGTCCCCCTCCACCATTCTTCTTAAAGCCAGCTCAAGTAGCTGGCTTTTTTGATCTCTACACGGAATTTTCCTTCCCTTAGACAGGCTCTTTTTCAACAGGAAACCTGCCTCACTTCACATCTTTGCAATAAATGAAAAAACAAAAATAGCATAAAATTGTATACAAAATTTCCACTCTATATTTGCACCACAATAACGCAGCCCTTGCACCACAAGCTATCAACCTTCATATTAAACAATAGGTTATACATCCTAATCACTTGAATCAGCGTGTTATTTTCAAAAACAGAAAAGTGGCACAAATGTTGCGTATTAGACCTAGCTTGCAGAAATTAACACCACTAATTTACAAGTTTGATTGTATTCAATATTGTTGCATTAATGTTAAAGCACACCTATACATAAATGGATGCAGAAATAATTACACCAATAACTGCACAACCAAGGGTCACAGATCCTAAAAACTTGGGAAGGTAACCCCAGATTGCCTCAACATTTAGTGGAATAGACACATAAGGAAATGTCATGAAGCTTTTATACACGCTGAATCAACGCCCGCCTATCGGCACCACATTACTACTGGCACTACAACATATGTTGGCATCGATCGGGGGCATCGTGGCCGTTCCTCTCATTGTTGGCTCATCCATTAACCTACCTGCTGTTGAAATTGCGGATTTGATCAATGCAGCATTACTGGCATCAGGGATCGGCACCATCATTCAATGTGTCGGATTTGGCGCGGTGGGTATTCGATTACCTGTGGTAATGGGATCGAGTTTCGCCTTTCTCGGTGTGTTAATCACGATAGGTAAGAGTGATGGCGTCAGTGGCATCATGGGAGCGGCGTTTGCAGGCTCCTTCTTAGTCATCATTGCTAGCTTCTTTATGGAAAAAATTAAGAAACTGTTCCCTGATGTCGTCAGTGGCGTTGTGATTACTTTAATCGGTTTAACCATTCTCCCTGTTGCTATGAATTGGATCGGTGATGCGCCACAAGGCAGTACGGACTTTGCCACTTTACCTAAACTCTTTTTAGCTGTGATTTCCTTAGGCATCGTTATTTTAGTCTCAGTGTATTGCAGAGGCGTGATTGCGGCTTCTGCCATTGTGATTGGTTTATTCGGTGGCTATTTAGTAGCTTTAGGTATGGGCATGGTTGACCTAGACCAAATCAGCAATGCCGCTTGGGTAGCTGGCCCTGAGCCATTGAAATATGGCCTGACATTTTCTTGGGGACCGATTCTAAGTATTAGCTTGGTCTACATTATCGTAGTGGCAGAAGCCACAGGTGACTTCATGGCACTGGCCGCAAACTGCCAAAAAGATTTAAGTGGTAAAGAATTAAAACGAGGGGTATTGGGTGATGGCTTGGCAAGTACGTTAGGTTCACTGCTTTCTGCAATGCCATTGGCTTCGTTTAGCCAAAACGTAGGTATCGTCGGTATTACTGGTGTTGCGAGTCGATACGTTGTGGCGGCAACCGGTGGTCTATTAATTCTTGGCGGAATGTTCCCGAAACTGGCAGCCATGGCAGTAACCATTCCAAAACCTGTACTTGGTGGCGTTGGTTTTATTATGTTCGGTATGATCGCTTATGCGGGCATCCGTATGTTAATCAAAGCGGCCGATACACGTCGTAATGCTTTAATTATTTGCGTGAGTTTAGCGGCTGGTCTGGCGGTCACTATTGAACCTCGCCTTATTCAACACTTACCACATACGCTAGCGGAGTTTTTCCACTCTGGGATTACTACCGGTACGATTGTTGCGGTATTGCTTCATCAATTACTACCACAAAATATGAGTGAAGAACGTGCGGTCAAGAAACAAGAAATTGCTGAGATGACCCGCGATGAAGATACACATACCGCCGCCATCAAAGTGATGGAATCAAAAGCCACCATTTCTAAAGCGATTGCCACGATAGCGGCTGAACGTGAAGAAGTACGCAACCAAGTTTTATTGGAAGCGCAATCTGAAGACGAATTGAATGATAAACAATCCAACTCAGACAGTCGGCTCTCACCCAGTACGGCGATGAAATAAGGTAAATCTATACCCAAGTTACTTGAGTATAAATTGAAAGCAAAAGCCCGAGTGAGTGGCTTTTGCTTTCATATCACCACTCCCATTAATTGAATCAATAAGACCTTCTCCCCTGAAATGGTTGCGAAGGCTAAGGACGATTATGAATGTCTCGTATTGCTAACCCACAAGCAGCAAACTCACAAGCAGCAAACTCACAATCTATAAACACAGAAACACAAAAAACCACTTGGATAAAAAATCCTCTCGCCATTTACTCTGGCAGCCAACACGATGCGCGCAGTGGCATTGTCGTGCAAGGCAATATCATCAAAGAATTAGTGGCGCTGAATGCCGAGCCTTCTCAGCCTGTCGATAACGTAGTTGATGCGAAAAATCACGTTGTCACACCGGGGCTCATCAATGCCCATCACCATTTTTATCAAACCTTAACTCGCGCCTACCCTGATGCACTCGACAAAGAGCTCTTTAATTGGCTCAAGACTCTCTACCCGGTCTGGGCGGGTCTCGATGAGGAAATGCATGCCCTTTCCACCGAGGTAGCATTAGTAGAAATGATGATGTCAGGTTGTACTACCGCTTCCGATCATCACTATTTGATCCCTGTCGGCTTAGAGCATGCCATTGATATTCAAGTTGACGTTGCTAAGAACCTCGGTATTCGCGCTATTTTAACTCGTGGTTCAATGAGCCTAGGTGAAGACGATGGCGGCCTACCACCGCGTCATACGATTCAAACTGAACAAACCATCATTGATGACAGCCTGCGTTTGATTGAGCAATACCACCAGCGAGAAGACGGGGCGATGACACAAATCGCGCTTGCACCTTGCTCGCCTTTCTCGGTCACGACCGATCTAATGAAAGAGACCTCGCGTATCGCCCATCGTGAAAACGTCATGATGCACACTCATTTATGTGAAACCATTGATGAAGAAGAGTTCTGCTTAAAACGCTTTGGCTATCGCCCAGTTGATTACCTAGAAAACGTTGGTTGGCTTAATGACAAAACTTGGTTAGCGCACGGTATTCACTTTAACGATGAAGAAATTCAACGCTTAGGTAAAGCCGGTGTTGGCATCAGCCACTGCCCGACCTCAAACATGATGCTGGCATCGGGTATTTGCCGTAACAACGAACTGGAAGCGGCAGGCGTTAAAGTTGGTCTTGGCGTCGATGGTTCTGCGTCCAATGATGGTTCGAACATGATTGCCGAAGTGCGCATGGCGATGTATTTACAACGGTTACGTTATGGCTCAGCCAATGTCTCGCATTTTGATGCACTGCGTTGGGCAACCAAAGGGTCAGCAACCGCAATGGGACGCTCGGATATTGGCGAACTGGCCGTTGGTAAGCAAGCGGATATAGCTATGTTTACACTTGATGATATTCGCTTCTCTGGCTCACATGACCCACTGGCGGCTCTGATTATGTGTGGCGCACAACAAGCGGATCGCGTCATGATCAACGGTGAGTGGCGTGTCCACGATGGTCATGTGATTGGCTTAGATTTAGAAGCTCTCCTGATTCAACATCGTCATGCAGCCAAACGCTTGGCTGAAAAAGCCATGAAGTTACGTTAGGCACTGTTTTTTAGATTCTTAACGCCCAAACCACTCCCTACCAATGACTGTACTAGAACGCGCTCTAGGCACAGTCATTTCCATGCAAAGTCATTTCATCTCGCCGATCACAGTTTTTACCGTTTGGTATCACACCGAACTATGACATTGCACTAGATCAATACCTAGCATCAATATCGATGTTAGTTTCTCTGAAAGTAATAATACTTTAGAGGTAAACAGGTATGTTTTATGTTCACATGCTGCTATTACTGGCAGTGATTTTTACCGGGATACGATTTGGTGGTATCGCCTTTGGTTTACTCGGTGGCTTAGGGGTTTCCGTGCTCGCTTTCGTGTTTGGCATTGCACCAGGCAACCCACCGATTAGCGTAATGCTGATCATTCTAGCGGTAGTAGCCGCTTCTGCGACATTAGAAGCCACAGGTGGCCTAAAGCGACTGGTTAAATTTGCGGAAAAACTACTGCGTAAACACCCAAATCAAATCGTATTCCTTGGCCCATTTTGTACTTACCTTTTAACCGTGCTTGTCGGCACAGGCCACAGTGTGTACCCACTACTCCCTGTGATTTACGACGTTTCAATCAAAAAAGGTATTCGTCCTGAACGTCCTATGGCGATGGCATCGGTTGGCTCACAAATGGGTATCACAGCCAGCCCAATTGCTGCAGCCGCAGCCGTGGTGATGGCAACGGCAGCCAAAAATGATTTGGATATTTCATTGATTCATGTGTTGATGGTCACCATTCCAGCGACCTTCTGCGGTCTGATGGCAGGTTGTACTTGGAGCCTATTCCGCGGAAAAGATTTAGACAAAGATGAAGCCTTTATCGAACGTTGCAAAGATCCTAAATTCAAAGCAGCATTGATTGATGAGAGTGCAACGGATGGTGCAGATATTGCCACGAGCAAAAAGGCCAAAACCGGCTTAACCGTGTTCTTAGCGGGCATTGCGGTCGTCGTCTTCGTCGCCATGTTTGGCAAAGACTTAAACCTGTTACCATCTGGCGTAGGAATGTCGGTTGCAATTCAGTTCTTAATGCTTGCTGTGGGTGCCATTATCTTGCTGTGTACTAAGGTCGACCCGAAAGAAATCGCCAAGAGTAATGTCTTTACCGCGGGGATGACGGCCGTGATCATCATTTTTGGTATTGCTTGGATGAGTGACACTATTATTGAGCATCACAAACCTTACTTGATTGAGATGGTGAGTGATGTCGTTAGCGTTCACCCTTGGACCTTTGCTTTTGCGATGTTTGCCACTTCAGTATTCCTAAAAAGCCAGGCCGCGGTATTAACCATTATGTTCCCGTTGGGTTTCTCATTAGGTATTCCACCGGAAGTGTTAGTCGGTGTGATCCCTGCGTGTTATGCGTATTTCTTCTTCCCATTCTACCCATCAGATTTGGCAGCGATTACCTTTGACCGCTCAGGCACCACATCGATTGGTAAGTATGTGTTAAATCACAGCTTCTTCATTCCAGGCATTATTGGCGTAACCACTGCAACTATCATTGGCTACTTTATTTCGACCACTATTCTTGGCTAAGAAACCAATAATCCACTCGATAAAAAATGGCTGATCAATTGATCAGCCATTTTTAGTTCATACATTGGTAAATCAAACGCCTTTAATTAAGGTTAATTTTTTGTCCAATCAATAAGGCATTCGGGTTTTTAATATCTGGGTTCAGTTGCAATAATTCGTCTACAGACATGCCATTGTCTTGAGCAATGCGATAGAGCGTATCGTTTTCTTTGATCACATAAACATTACTCGATTCTGCCATTTTTTGTTTCATTTCATCTTGGTCAGCAGCAATTTGATCCACTTTATCAGAAAGCTGTTGATTGGCTTCTTGCTGAGCTTGCAGATCAGATTGCAGTGAGCTGATTTGCTCTGCTTGTTGATTCTGTTGCTCAATCAATTCATCGTTAGACGCACAGCCAGATAGCGCAACCGCTGACACTAGCGCCGTTAACGTGATCAGTTTTTTATTACTCTTTAACATAGTTCAAATACCCTTTATTCATTCGAAGCTAACCTTTACACCCATTAACTTCGAGGGACGACTTCGAATTATTAATTTAGTCAATAAACCCTATGAATTACAAGTGAATTTTTATAATCACTCGAATTAATAATTTTAGCGCATGCTAACTAATCTCGTCCGTGGTGTGAGTCTAAGTCCAAATCAGGGCCCTTTGGCACAACCTGAGTTGGGTTAATATTCTTATGGCTAAAGTAGTAATGACGCTTGATATGTTCAAAACTGACCGTCTCTTTTACTCCTTCGATTTGGTACAACTCTTTCATGTAACCTTGAATATTCGGGTAATCCGCAATGCGCTTTAAGTTACATTTGAAATGCCCCACATACACCGCATCAAAACGAATAAGAGTGGTAAATAATCGCCAATCGGCTTCGGTGATTTGCTCGCCAACAAGGTAGCGCTGGTGAGCAAGATGTGACTCAACGTTATCTAGCGCAGCAAATAATTTATCGAACGCGTCTTCATAGGCTTGTTGTGTGGTGGCAAAACCGGTTTTATACACACCATTATTAATATTCGGGTAAACAAACTCGTTCCATTCATCAATGTCACTACGCAAATCTTGTGGGTAATAATCATCATGATTGCCCGTCAAACCATTAAACGCCGAATTAAACATGCGCAGGATTTCAGATGATTCATTACTGACAATAGTATTGGTTTTTTTATCCCACAAAACAGGCACCGTCACACGACCAGTGTAATCCGCTTTGGCTTGAGTATATATTTGACGCAGTTTAGTAAAACCAAACAGTGGTTCAGGTTCGATAAATTCCCAGCCGTGTTCGAGCATGTCTGGGCTGACTACCGTGACATCAATATGCTCCACCAAGCCTTTTAGTTCTCGCATGATCAGCGTACGATGCGCCCAAGGGCAAGCCAGAGAAACGTACAAATGATAACGTCCAGATTCAGGCTGAAACTTGGCATCCGCTTTATCTTCTACCCAGTCACGAAAACCGGCATCTTCACGCACAAATTTACCGCCACTGGATTTGGTGTCATACCATACATCGTGCCATACGCCTTCGACTAACTTACCCATACCTTCACACCTTTATCTTTTTGAATTTGTTCCAGTATAGATAGGAAGATAATCAAAGACGCTGTATGTATTTGATAGTTTTGTTCGAAAGATTTGAAGGTATGAGCAAGAGTGCTTACATGCTAGACTTTTCGGCTTGAAATCAAACGGATTAAAAAACGATGAAAACGCCCTGTATTGCTGCGTGCAAAAATAACGGTGGAATTTGCTCAGGCTGCCACCGCACGATGGATGAAATTTTGCAGTGGCGACATCTCGATGATGTGGAGCACCAACAAGTGATAGACAAACTGCAAGGCGCTCAACATACCCATGCTTGCCCAGAATGCGGCAATAACAGCTTTTGCGATTTGGCCGCAGGAAAGAAGACCTGCTGGTGTTTTCATGTCGAAGAACGTGAAATCACTCAGCAGCACGACACTTGCTTGTGCCGAGCTTGCCTTGAAAAACAGCCAATTCGCTAAGCTCAGCCTAATTTGCTACGAAACGCAAAATAAACCGCCCCGACCAAACAAATGCCTGACCATAAATAGTCTAGCTTTAATGGCTCTTTGAGATACCACACAGAGAATGGCACAAACAACGACAAAGTAATCACTTCTTGCAGGATTTTCAGCTGCCCTACCGACAACACGGTATAACCAATTCGGTTGGCTGGTACTTGCAATAAATACTCAAACAGCGCAATCCCCCAGCTAATCAGAGCGGCAATGATCCACGGTTTATTACTTAACTCTTTAAGGTGTGCATACCAAGCAAAAGTCATAAAAACATTGCTGCATATCAGCAGAGAAATGGTAATAACAATCGGTGGCATAAGGCTCTCACTACAGTGTCAGTCAATAATGGCGCATAAGATATCACTATTTTTTTTGCAGGCAATAAAAAGCAGCGCCAGATGTAATAAAACATCTGGCGCTGCAGTTAGAAAGATAAAACCATTCGTGATTAGAGTATTTTACCGTTACTTTCAATCACTTTTTGATACCAGTAGAAGCTGTCTTTCTTATAACGCTTCAGCTCTTTCTCGCTCTCTTCATCACGGTCTACATACACAAAACCATAACGTTTCGCATAACCATTTAGCCAGCTGAACAAGTCTTGGAATGACCAAGTGCAGTAGCCCAAGACTTCACAACCGTCTTCAATCGCTGCTTTAATCGCTTGAACGTGCTCTTTTAGGAAGTTGATTCGGTAATCATCATGTACTCGGCCGTCTTCGGTCAGTGTATCAAACGCACCTAAACCATTTTCACTGATCAGGACAGGTAAGCCGTAACGTGACGCGATACGACGTAACGAAACACGTAAGCCGTTCGGGTCAATCGCCCAGTTCCAATCGGTCATTTTAAGGTAATCGTTATCGGCACGAGCGTAGATTTTATCGGTTGGGATGTCTTTCACTTCCGACACAACCGACACTTGCGCTGCATTACCCGCCTGAACGTTTTCTTGTTTTTGTTCAGGGTCAATATAGGTTGCTGATTGGTAATAATTTAAGCCCATGAAATCGCAGATACCGGCTTTAAGCAGTTCTTTATCGCCCGGTTGGAAGTCGACTTTAATGCCTAAATTTTCCAGCAATTTCAAACCAATGCGTGGATACTCACCTTTGGCATACACATCCATCCATAAGAAGTTTTCGATTTCTTGCGCATTTTCCATCGCAATCACATCTTCTGGCTTCTCACTTTTGGCATACGCAGGACCATAAGCAAAACTAGGACCGACTTGACCTTTAATGCCCATATCGCGGAACAACTTGATCGCACTCGCATTCGCTAGGCTAGCAATATGGTTAGCATTAATGAAACGTTGATAATCAGACACTTTTGGCGGATGCAGTTTTTGTACGTAGCCCAAACCGGTGAAGATGTTTTGCTCGTTCAAGGTTACCCAATACTTCACTTTGTTGCCGTATTCTTTATAGAGCAGCTCACAGAACGCCGTAAAGTCTTTGATAATTTCACGACTTTCCCAACCCGCATATTCATCTTGTAGCGCTTGCGGCAAGTCCCAGTGATAAATCGTCAGAATTGGCTCAACACCTGCTTCAATCAGCTTATCAATCACGTTATGGTAAAACTCAACGCCTTTCGGGTTAACCGTACGACCATCGGCCATAACACGAGGCCAAGATACCGAAAAGCGATATGCGTTTAGCCCCATTTCTTTCATCAGATCGATGTCTTCTTCAAACTTATGATAAAAGTCGATCGCCACTTCACCGGTGGTATTTTTAAACGTATTGCCTGGAATACGAGAATAGGTATCCCAAATCGATGGGCCTTTACCATCTAAACTTGCGCCACCTTCAATTTGATAAGCAGCCGATGCACTACCCCATAAAAAATCTTGTTGAAATGCCATAATGTCCCTTATTAGTTTTGAATTTTTTCGGTTGTTTTCATTACCATTACAGTAACCAAAATCCCGCTATAAGGCTTAATATTTCGGGGCTAAAGACAATGTTCCGACTAAAAAAGTACTCGATTCGGTTTTGAAATCACAAACCATGATTTAGCCATGAAACTGAGCCACTTTGTTTCATCAGCATGAAATTTTCAATGTAGATTCATTCTCAATATCAGACTTACAAAGTCACGATACAAGACTTAAAAACGCCAATATAAGATGAAAAAAATCCCGGATTAAAGGACTAAAACGCAAAAAAGCCTCAAAAAACAAAATGCTTAATGAGGCTTAGGTTATTCTGTATTCAGGCTAAATATTAGACACCGACTCTCGGCTGACTAAACGTCCTGCAATAAGTGGCGATTGTTTGATGTTTTGTATGCTTTTCTCTAGCATCGCAGCCAAATTGTCCATACAAGAGTCGGCTAACTGCTGGGTAGAATGGCTGATACAAGTTAACGTTGGGTTGAGCTGCTGTGCTAACGGAGAATCTTCTAATGAAATCACCGACACATCTTTTGGTACCTGAATGTTAAACTCACGCATAATTCTCATCGCTTCAGCGGCGTAACTGTCTCTTTTTACCACAATAGCGCTGTATTGAGTAAAGCTATTAATTAAACCAAGCAGTGATTGTTCTAAATTGGTTTTCGCTTCTAAAATCAAGCGTCTATCATAAGGAAGTGACGAGTTTTGCAGTGCATTCTTATAGCCGGTTAATAAATCAAGGCAACTGCTCGATTCTAAATCATCCACTAACAGAGCAATTTTTCGGTGCCCTTTTCCTAATAAATAACGGCACGCGCTTTCCGCAGCAAATTGATAATCAAAACCTACTGAAGATTGGCTGTCACTCATGATGCCATCCATGTGTAACACATGCTCAAAAGCAGACGTATTGATACTGCCATTGATCATGATCACCGCTTCACATTGGCTATGCAGCTCAACTAGGGCGTTTTGCTGTTCCATCTCACTTTCGGCAAATTGCACTAACATCAGCTTATTCATGGCTTTCAGTTTACGAGAAATGAGAGGTAAGTAACTGCTTAAACTGGCCGCATCATTGGTATTAAGCACAACGCCAACATAGTTACTTGATTGAGTCGCCAGGCTTTGAGCGGCGATATTCGGGCTGTAATTTAATTCTTCCGCAGCTTTTAACACGGCCAAACGACTATCTTCACGAACGCCACGGCTACCGCTCAATACTCTTGAAACGGTGGCTTTTGACACATTGGCTAATCGTGATACATCTGTGATAGTGACCATGTACGCTTATCTCACTCAAACTGCTGATAACTGAATGGATTATACCCCGTTTAAACCTTGTGAGTACATACCTAACTCTCATTGTTGGAGCTTGAACTCAAAAAAACCAAAAAAGTTAAAACGGTCTTTCAATTTTATCTCTTGTTAAAAAATTGCCCATTTTGCATTTAGGCTCAATGGGCAGGTGTTTTTATTTTTCTGCAACTTTCTTATGTAAGGCAATCAATTCAGCCATCATTTCTTTCGCTAACATGCTGGTCATCAAGTGGTCTTGAGCATGAACCATGATGAGCGTCATTTTGGTTTTGCCTTCGCCCTCATCCGCTTCAATCAGCTTGGTCTGAACAAGGTGAGCTTCATTGGCAAATTGTTGAGACTCTTTCATCAATTCTTCTGCTTTGTCAAAATCACCCGCTTTGGCAGCATAAAGTGCTTCAAATGCTAAGCTCTTTGATTGACCCGCATTGATGATAATGCCCATCACTTGTTCTTCTAAATCCATATCCATTCTCGTATTCCTAATTTGTTAAATTTTCATGTTATGGCGGTGACAGATTGCCATCGCCATTTATATATTGTTAATTGATTAAGCGGTTACAGGTTGCGCTTGTTCTTCTTCAGCTTTCGCTTGCTCTTCTTGCTCAAGCAACTGTTTTTCGTAGGCTTTTAGGAATGGTAGGTAAACGACTACCGAAATTGCCATACAGATGAAGCACATGATCACAGGACTAAATGTCCAGTTTGCTGCCCAAGATGCGCCAATCGGTGCTGGAGTTGTCCAAGGCGTGACAGAAACCACGTGTGCAACCAAATCCCATTTCAAGCCGAAGTAAGCAACCACGGCGTTAATCATTGGTACGAACACGAATGGAATGAACATAACAGGGTTCATAATGATTGGTGTACCAAACAGTAGCGGCTCATTGATGTTAAATAGAGCTGGAACACTACTTAGTTTACCAACAGTGCGAAGGTGAACGGCACGGCTACGAGCTAGCATAAATGCAAGTGGTAACGTTGAACCTACACCGCCAATCAGGAGATAGTGGTCCCAAAAACCTTGTAGGAAGATGATTGGTGGCTCAATACCGTTAGCTAAGGCTGTTTGGTTTACCGCTAAGTTCGCTAGCCAGAATGGGTTCATGATACCGGTTACGATAAGTGCACCGTGGATACCTGCAAACCATAAGATTTGACAAACAAATACCGCTAGCAAAATCGCTGGAAGTGAATCTGATGCCGACACTAGCGGCTCAAGCAGAGACATAATTGCTTGTGGAATAATCATGCCCGTTTCTGATTCGATCAGTAGATTTAACGGATGAAGCGTTAAAATGATAGCCAATACCGGGATCAAAATTTCAAACGAACGAGACACACCGGCTGGTACTTCTGGTGGCAACTTGATCGTTACATTTTTACGTTTTAAGAACGCATACACTTCCGTTGAGTAAATAGCCGTAATCAACGCAGTGAAGATGCCTGGACCACCAAAGTAAGTCATCACAAGTTTGCCATCTTCAATTGGAGCAGCCACTAACAAGAATGACATTAACGCCAATAAACCTGTTGCTAATGGGTCTAGGTCATGATGACGGGCTAAACTTGCTGCAACCCCGGTGGAGATAAAGAAGGTCATTATCCCCATACTAAGGTTGAAAGGGAGGATTAATTGATCACGATATTCATTGGAAAAATCCAACCATGCGCGCGCAAAACCCCATGTGGTATCTGGCGAAAATGGAGGGAAAATGAATACCAGCATGAAAGAACCAACAATCATAAACGGTAATGCTGAAATGAAGCCATCACGGATAGATGTTACGTATTTTTGGTTGCCTAAGCGTCCTGCTATTGGCGTCACTTTATTTTCAATAAAGCTAGTCAACGCATCGTTAATTGAGCTCATACATGTGTCCTATTTAGTCTGAGGTTAGCAAGCCCATTCTTTATAATTCATGATTCATGGCGATGGGCTTAACTTTACAAGCGAAGTTTTGTCATTGTTTTTGGCTGGCTTTATTTGATTGTTGTTTTACACTAGCGAGCCAAACGCACCCTTAACCGATGAGAGAAAGTGCGTGGTCTAACACTTTATCGCCCTTTTGCATGCCGTAATCCATCATGTTGATTGGCTCAACTTTGATTCCGTATGCATCGGCTTTCTTCTGTAGATCCGCTTGCATGTATTTGATTTGAGGGCCAAGTAAAACGCATTGGAAGTTAGGCGCATGTTGGTCGAATTCAGAGGCACCAAACGCTTGAATGTCAACGTCTAAGCCGCGTTTAGCCGCTTCTTCGATCATTTTTTTCATTAGCATGCTAGTAGACATACCAGCTGAACAACAAAGCATAATTTTTTTCATGGCAGTATTCCTGTTAAGTAATTTGTGTTTTGTTTTGATGGTATTAATCTATCACAAGGAAACGAATTGGAAACCGGTTTCCAAATAACGGTAACTTAACTGTGAGTACGATCACCCGATCTCAGAATTAAATCTGGCAAAATG
Organism: Vibrio gangliei; assembly: GCF_026001925.1. Lineage (NCBI taxonomy): Bacteria > Pseudomonadati > Pseudomonadota > Gammaproteobacteria > Vibrionales > Vibrionaceae > Vibrio > Vibrio gangliei. Next base: position 1,637,839 of record NZ_AP021869.1, read on the forward strand.
AGATCTAGATAATAAAAATAAGTAGGACGCACATGGATCACCAGACCAATCAACGGATAATAAAACGTGTCGAACGTCACATTTCCCCCGTGGCTAATTGGCTTGCGAGCAGTAAGCATCTCGTTGCTATTCGAGATGGCTTCCAAATAGCAATGCCATTCATTATCGTTGGCAGCTTATTTGTACCATTTATATTTCCGCCATTTAGCCCAGGTAACTACCCTCGTATTAATGAGTTTTTATTAAATCATCGACATTTCTTTTATACGATTTTCGAACATACCATGGGGCTAATTGCTTTATTTATTGCCTTTGGTGCCAGCGCGAGCTTGGCCAAGCAATATAAATTTCCAGAACGTATGTCGGGCTTAACCGGATGTGTTGCCTTCTTGTTATTAACTGGGGTTGCGAATCAAGGAAATCCCGAAGACTTTTTAGGCGGGAATGGATTATTCACGGCTATTATTTCAAGTATTTACAGCATAGAAGTCATTCGTTTTTTTTATAAGCGTGAATGGACATTCCGTCTACCTGAAGAAGTACCGGTTATTACACGCAATGCTTTTCGATTAATTCCACCGCTATTATTTATCGTATTATCTTTAACCATTATTAACTTATCTTTAAAAGAATATACGGGCTTATATTTCCCTCAACTGGTTACCGAGTTGTTTAAACCGTTAGTGATTGCGAGCGATACACTCACTGCCGTACTGATTTCTCTACTTCTCTGTCAGATTCTATGGTTTATGGGCATTCACGGTTCTTTGATTGTCACAGGTATCATGAACCCGTTTTGGCTCAGTGGGCTTATATCCAATCAGGCCGCTTTAGCGATGGGAGAACCTGTGCCTCATATTTATTTACAGGGTTTTTGGGATTATTACTTGTTGATCGGTGGTGTCGGCTCAACCTTGCCGCTGGTGTTTATGGCGATGAAGAGTCGCTCCAAACAGCTAAATTCTGTGGCGAAAATTGGATTTATCCCCTCCCTATTTAATATCAATGAGCCGATCTTATTTGGCTTTCCGATCATCATGAACCCTCTTTTCTTCTTGCCATTTGTCTTTGTGCCATTAATCAATGCCATCTTGGCCTGGCACTTCACGCAGTTAGGTGTATTAGAGCCATTTGTGTCGATGCTTCCTTGGTCAATGCCTGCGCCACTAGGGGCTTACCTCTCGGCAAATGGTAGTGTCAATAACCTCATCATGGTCCTTTTTGCCATGCTAAACTCTTGGATGTTGTACCGCCCATTTTTTAAAGTGCATGAAAAATGGTTACTTAACCAAGAAACTAAAACGGTTTCATAGCAAGTTTCACCGACAAAATGTGAGTGTTCACCAATATATGAGCATTCACATTCCTCTTAGTCTCAGTTTTTCTTAAATAGCCGTTTGCCCATTACGCGCCTTTGTTAACGTATTATTAACCGTAGATAACAAGCTCAGGTAGTAATATGGGTACACAACATTATTTAGTATTAGACATCGGTGGCAGTGCCGTTAAATATGCCATCATGACGGCGCAAGCTGAAATCATCACTCAAGGAAGCTACCCAAGCCCCACCACCACGATTGATGCTTTTTGGCAGACATTTGAAGCCAACCTACTGCCGCTTGCGCAGCAGTACCAAGTTAAAGGTGTTGCCATTAGTGCACCCGGCTCTGTCGACTGCGACTCCAGTATCATATATGGCCACAGTGCATTGCGTTACCTGCATGGACCAAACTTTCGCCAGCATATTCAACACAATTATCAACTTAACTGTGAAATTGAAAATGATGCTAATTGCGCCGCATTAGCAGAATTATGGAGATCTGATATTCAAGGCGATATTTGCTTATTAGTCATAGGCACAGGTGTTGGCGGCTCCATGGTCATCAACCGTAAAGTTCACCATGGTCATCACCTTCACGGGGCCGAGTTCGGCTATATGTTTGTGGGTGTGGATGATGACAATAAGCCCGTGACATTGAGCGGCTGTGCAGCCACACGCTCGTTAATTCAAAATAGTGCCAAAATACTGGGTTTAGAGGAACATCAATTGAATGGTAAAGCCGTCTTTGAACTGGCGGAATCAGGTAATAAAGACATTCAAGCAGTGATTGATAAGTGGTACCAAATGCTGGCATATGGTGTCTATAATGTGCAATATTGTGTCGATCCTGAACAAATCATACTTGGTGGCGCAATCAGTACCCGCCCGGATTTTGTCGAACAAATTGAGCGAAAATTGGATCTCATTTTTGCAGAAAACCCTTTTTCTAGTGTCCGCCCTAAACTCAGTGTGTGCGAAGCAGGAAATGACGCTAATTTGATCGGTGCACTTTACCATTACCTTCAGCGACAAGACCTGGTCACCAGTTAAAATAAAGCATTAACTGCCCTAAAAGTACAAATCCCACAACCGTTAAGGTTGTGGGATTTGTCATTTTAAGGAGTGCTGTTCAGAGGATAGTGAATGACATTACTCCTCCGTCAATCGCTCTAGTTTGATTGTCATATTTCCCACCGGTACATGTGTAGTTTTTAACCATGGCTTAGGTGGTACGTCGACACCATTTTCTTTGTCGTGCTGCTGCTCAGCGTCGAACAGCTGAGTACGTTGCCCGTAATCATCTTGATGACTGTATATCGCTACATATCGTATGGATTGGTAATCATCTCCAACGGGTGCAACGAGATCAAATTGGTCATATTTTTCGACAAAAGTGGCTGTAACTTCATCACCGACAGGTTGAAATTGACCATCTAAAAGTTGTAAATAAGGGACCACGACGGTTTCTCTCGCACCACTAATCACATGGATACCTTGGTCAAATTCTAAAGCAGGTAACGCAAATACTTTAACGAATGTTTTTCCTGAATCTAACTGCATGACAGCATCATCGTGAGATAAAGTAAAAGGCACGGTTTTATTAGGTTGTAAATACGTTGCTTCGACATCAGAAAAATGCCCAGCGGTGATTGAAATATCTTTTAAATCGGCCACTGTCGCGACTTCTTTCGTTGTCACTTCTTGCGTTTTCGATCCAAACAAATTCGGATTAAATATATTCCCATTTTTGTCTGCACAACCGGTCATGGTTAATAATACGCCCAAAGCTAATATTTTTTTCATCTCTATTCCTTTAATTAATTATTCTTATTTCTCTAAAAAGAACGACATATAGCGTTTTGATGATACCCCCCAGCTTTCTGGGCTAAAAATCCTGTATCAATTTGAACATCACATGCCGTTTATTTCATTTCCGATTGAACTAGATTGCGATGTTTTTATCAAAGTTGCAACTTATGTAAATAAAGTCATCTTCATTATTTAATATTCAAACACATCAACTTGAAATATTTCACCATTATGAAATATTTCATAATTCATCCATTTATCTTCATTTTTTTTGAAACAAGAACCGTGACCATGCTCTCGTAAAATCACTTGTTTCATGAAACTTGATTTTTTTCACCTGTACACATTCAAAGAAAAAACGTTGTGAGCTAGCGCAAAAATCGTGACCCGGAAAACGGTTTCCGACATCAATCTGCCATCGAATGTGATCTTGATAACACTTACCTTTCCGCCAAGCAATTTCATGGACACATCATCCTCTGAACTCCTGTGATTTCATTCAATAATTTCAAGCCTTTCACTACCTATACTGAGCTCCAGAAGTTAAGCAACACCAATAAAAATACAAATATAACAAGCACTTTCTATAGTGCGCATAAAGGGAAATTATATGAAAAACACAACACTCGCTCTGGCCATCGCTGCCGCCACAGTCTTACCTTCAATCGCTCAAGCAGACGATAGCTTCTTATTTACAGGTTATGCTCGTTACGGAGCTGGTTACACTGCTGACGATGCGCTGTATAACGGTTCTGTCAAAAACGGTATTAACGTAATTAAAACCGCTGCTAGCCAATATCAAGCAACGGGTCGTCTTGGTAACGAAGGCAACGGTTTCGAATTCAAATTACAAAAAATGTTCCAGCAAGATGACATGCAATGGGATGTTGCTGTGATGCTTGATGATGGTTATGACGGCAACCCAACCGGTATTTCACAGGCTTACGCGGGCGGTAAAGGTATTTTTGCTGCGCAGCCAGATGCTTATATCTGGGCAGGTCAGCGCTTTAACGACCGTGAACAAATTGATGTGAACGATTATTTCTACCTGCAAAATGATGGTACAGGTACAGGTGTTGATAACCTAGACCTTGGCTTTGCTAAGTTAGACTTCTCTTTAGTTGCTGGCGATAAAGGCCGCAACGGTCGCTACGCTGTAACCACTAAGCTGCATGATATCAATCTGACGGATTCACAGAGCCTACGCTTCCATTTTAACTACGGTTTTGGCAATGGTTCTCAAACCGATGCAGATACTGGCATCACCACAGATGTTGAAGATAATGACGCATTCCAAGTAGCAGCCATTCACCGCTTAACTTGGTCAAACGGTTGGAACGAATTTGCGGTTCGTTACAGTGAAGGCGTTCGTAACGGCATTTTATGGAGTAATGCAGCAGAAGACGGTGGTTCATTAGGTGCATTTACCTACGGTGAATTAGCCTTTACTGAAAACGTCTTAATGCAATATGCGTTTAGCATGGAAGACAATGATTTATCGACCAATGAAAATGGTGATGAGCTATGGACACAAGCGGTTATCCGCCCTGGATATCGTTGGAATGATCGCATGAGCACATGGCTTGAACTGGGTTACGACCAAGTAAAATTTGACGATGACCTAGGTACCAACTCCTCTTGGAAAGCCACCCTTTCACAAAATATTGGTATGGGCAGCTTCATGGGTTCACGCCCAATGCTACGCTTCTACGCCACTTACGGCCAACTTGATACTGAGTATGTTGGACAGTCAGGTGCTGAATACGGCGACTCTGATGCTCTAACTGTTGGTGCAATGTTTGAAGCATGGTGGTAAGCCACACTCGTAAACTCGCAAGAGGTGAGGCATGACGGCCATCATGCCTCACACAGTAATAATCCTACTATTTTGATTTCATATTTCCTTTCTGGTACCAGCCAGATTTTGCCAGAAAGGCTTTTTTTGATAAAAGTTTTCACCATTGGAGTGGATGACTTTTATGAAACAAAGCTGAAATATTTCATGGCCCTATGATTTTTTGATTGGACTTTCAATATTTGAAGGTTTGTTGTGCGAGATCATACAACTTACAGACTTTGTTCTCGTCACTCGCATCGGCAGTGCTTAGAATCTGATTATGCGGAAACCGGTTTCCAGCTGAGCTTCCGAGTATATCAGCGAACTATCTAAGGGATTAATATGGCAACCATCAAACAAGTTTCGGAGCTTTCTGGCGTATCGCAAGCAACGGTATCACGCGTTATTAATGGAAGTAGTCGTGTAAGCCACGACAAGAAACTGCGTGTTGAAAAAGCCATCCAAGAATTGGATTACCGCCCGCAGTCGATTGCACATTCAGCTGCCATTAACCGTTCTGGCTGTATTGGTTTAGTGATTCCTGAATTATCAGGGCCTTACTATGGAAATATCATGAGCACGGTCGAGGATACACTCCGCCCGTTGGGTTACCAACTCTTGGTAACTGCCGGAGGACAAAGTGCGCAATCGGAGCAAATGGCCGTTGATTTTTTAATCAGCCGTCGAGTGGATGCCTTGTTACTTTATACCTCGTATCTCTCTGATGATTTCTTAATTGATTTATCTAATCAAAAAAATCCGTTTGTGGTGCTAAGCCGTTCTATTCCTGAGCTGAATCATAGCTGCATCGAAGTGGATGATGAGCTAGGAGGAAAAACTGCCACTCGGCACTTACTCGAATTGGGCCACCGTAAAATTGCCTGCATCACAGGGCCATTGTCAAAACCCGATGCACGAGCTCGATTACAAGGCTATAGATCAGCACTAGAAGAAGCCAATATTGCTTACGACTCACGATTAGTGACCGAAGCGGGTTTTACTGAGTTAACCGGGGCACGCGCCATGGAAAAGTTACTCAACCGCGAATTGGATTTTTCTGCTGTTTTTTGCTGCAACGATCTTATGGCTATTGGCGCTTTAGAGGCCATAAACGAATTACGCTCGAACCAAGCGCCAACAATTTCAGTCATGGGCTTCGACAATATTATTTTTAGCCAATATGTCAGCCCACCACTGTCAACGATTCAATACCCAATAGAAAAAATGAGTGTTGAAGCTGTGCATTTATTACTGCAAAAACTGAATAAACAAAAACCCGATGTGCAATTTAAATTCACCCCGACACTCGTCGTTCGTGAATCAACCATGGCGCTTGCACCTCTCTAACAAGCCATTTATTCCAATAACATTTTAAGGACGAAATAATGATGAATCTAAAGTCTTTGACCCTAGCTGCTGTTGTCAGCGCCGCGACATTAGGTACCGCGTACGCTGAAGAAAATATTCGTTTTGATGGTTTTCCCGACTTTGATAGTAGCCTTAAAGTCATACTGCCTGACTTTGAGAAACAAACAGGGATCCATGTAGACTACCTAATGAATAACCACGGTGACCATCACACCAAATTAACCACCAACTTAGCCACTGGTTCGGGTGCGGGTGATGTTGTGGTCGTGGATGTCGAAAAAATTGGTCCATTTGTCGCTTCTGGCGGTCTCGTTAATCTTTCTGCCACTTTTAAAGCTGACCAATATGAGAAAGATTTTGCACCGTATGCCTGGGCACAAGGTCGTGGTGCAGATGGTGGCATTTATGGTATCCCTGTCGATCTCGGTCCGGGTGTCATGTACTACCGTCGTGATCTGCTGGCGAAAACTGGCGATGACATGGATGAGGTTATCAAAGATTGGGATAGCTATATCTCTTACGGTGAAGACCTTAAAAAACAAGGCATCTACTTAATTGCATCAGCTGCGGATGTGGCGCAAGCGATTATTTATACCACCGTTGGTGACAATGAAGGTCTGTACTTCGATGCCAAAGGTGAGCCATTGGTCACCAGTCCTCGCTTCGTTAAAGCCTTTACTGTGGCAAAAGAAATTCGAGACAAAGACTTAGATGCTCGCATTACCGCTTGGAGTAATGAATGGTATGAAGGTTTCCGTAAAGGTACCTTCGCGACTCAGCTATCTGGTGCTTGGTTACTCGGTCATCTACAAAACTGGATTGCGCCTGAAACCTCTGGAAAATGGGGCGTTTCTCACCTACCAAATGGTATTTATGGTAGCTGGGGCGGTTCATTCCTTTCGATTCCAAAACAAAGTCAGCATCAAGAAGCAGCTTGGAAATTGATCCAATACATGACTACCCAACGTGATGTTCAGTTAACTCACTTCGAAACAATTGGGGCTTTCCCTGCTAACGTCACGACTTACGACAGCGATATTTTCAACGAGTCCATTCCATTCTTGGGTGGTCAAAAAGCTCGTCAATTATTCGCTGAAGTGGCTCAGAAAGTAAAACCGGTTCTACCTGCAAAAGGCGATCACGTTGCCCGTTCTATCATTCTTGAAAATGCTTTAATGGAAGTGCTTGATGAAGGCAAAGATATTAAGCAAGCCTTGGCTGATGCTGAACGCTTAATCAAACGTCGTACTCGTAATATGTAATCTCCCTATGGCAAAGAGGCGCTGTCTCTTTGCCATTTTTCTATCATAATATTGCCAAGAGAACCGATTATGACTCAAGCTACTCAATCCGTAGTGTCGGCTCACTGTAATAAAAAAGCCTCTCGCTTTTCATGGTCTAAATTGACCCCTTATGGCTTCTTAATGCCATTTATTGTCTTATTTTCCATGTTTGGCTTATTCCCATTGTTATTTTCTGTATTTTTGTCTTTCCACGCCTGGAACCCAGTCGAAGGTTTAGACGCTATGCAATATGTCGGGCTTGAAAACTACGACATTGCTTTAACCGACCCATGGCTGTGGCGCTCATTAAAAAATACGGTATGGCTCGCCATAACCTCTGGTGTGATGCAGCACCTAGTTGCGATTCCGGTGGCCTATATTTTAGTGTCTTTTTCTGACCGTTTACGTCACTGGCTAACATCCGCTTATTTTTTACCTTACATTACGTCAACCGTTGCCGTTTCATTGATTTTCTTCAACATGTATTCACCAACCTCAGGTGTCATTAACCAAACGTTAGTGTCACTGGCTAACAGCCCTATTTTGGGGTGGGCCTTCAGTTGGGTGCTAGAATTTCAGCCCATTCGCTGGTTAGAGGATTCAACCCTAATAAAACCTTCAATTGCCTTTGTGGTTTTTTGGAAATACACAGGGTTCAATATCGTACTTTACACCACAGGTTTAATGACGATTCCAAAAGATATTTTAGAAGCCGCCCGTATGGATGGTGCTAATGCAATAAGACGCTTCTGGCATATTTCTTTGCCTATGATCCGCCCATTCATTTTCTTTGCCGTAACCCTAACGATCATTGGTAACTTACAGCTATTTGAAGAACCCTTTGTCTTGACCCGTGGTACAGGCGGTACTGGTCAATCCGGTCTGACTATTTCGATGTACCTCTACAAAGTCGGTTGGGAGTGGTTAGAAATGGGCACCGCTTCGGCGATTTCTTGGCTGCTGTTTGCCCTAATTGCCACCATGACAGCATTACAATTTTTCTTCTTTGGTAAGAAAGGATTAGAGGCGAATTAATATGGATATCGTACACAACAAACCCAGCGTACGCTGGACAGATGTCGCCACAAAAATCATTTTAATTGTGCTTGGCATCATTTTAATCATTTCGGCCATCATGACTGTCTTTCCCTTTTTATGGTCAGCCATACTTGCAACTCGTGACCGTACTGAAATTTTTGGTATCGATCTCAGTTTTGCTCTTGGGGACAGCTTGGCGTTTAACTACGACAAACTGCTTGAAATCATGCCATTTTGGCAGTCGATGTTTAACAGTTTCAAAGTGGCATTTTTAGGCACAACCATTTCTCTGCTGTTTTGTAGTATGGGTGGCTATGCGTTTGCGGTTTACAAATTTAAGGGCAAAAACATGCTATTTGGTTTACTGGTCGGTTCTATGATGATCCCGCCTGTACTCAGCATTATTCCTTACTATTTGACTGTGCAGTTCTTAGGTTTGCTTGATAACCATGTCTCGGTATGGCTGCCCTTTACCGCAACACCCTTTGGTATTTTCCTAATGCGCCAACACATCATCGCGTCAGTTCCTCGTGAACTGTTAGAGGCAGCAAAACTGGATGGGGCTGGTGAGTTTCGAACGTACTGGAGTGTGGTATTGCCATTACTTAAACCGGCTCTCGCGACATTGGCGATCGTTCAATTCGTCTTTTTCTGGAACAACTTCCTAACCCCATTGGTTGTGTTGAACTCAACCGATAATTATGTCGTCACCTTGGCGCTGCGTTCGGTACAAAACTTACCGAATACCCCTTGGGGCGCGGTAATGCTCGGAACCTTTATTTCAATTTTACCGATCGCAACTTTCTATTTATTTGCCTCACGACAAATGATCAGTGGCCTGACTTCTGGTGCGGTCAAAGGATAAATATCTCTCAATTATTTTGTGATGAATAAGACGTTCATCAGTAAGGAAACACTTATGGCACAAGTTGAATTTAAAAATCTAAAGAAGTCGTTTGGCGATGTTGAAGTCGTTAAACAGTTTGATTTAACCGTAAATGATGGGGAATTCTTGGTTTTACTCGGCCCTTCCGGCTGTGGTAAATCAACCATCTTACGTATGCTCGCCGGTTTAGAAGACATTACATCTGGCGATGTTATCGTTGGCAACCGTATCGTCAATGATGTTGATGCAAAAGACAGAGACTTGGCGATGGTATTCCAAAGCTACGCCCTCTACCCTCACATGACCGTGTATGAAAACATTGCCTTTGCACTCAAACTCAAAGGGATGAAAAAACCAGACATTGATGCCGAAGTAAGAAAAGCGGCCAAAATGCTGGAACTCGAGCCTTTACTGGATAGGAAGCCAAAAGAGCTTTCCGGTGGGCAGCGCCAACGTGTTGCCATGGGGCGCGCTATGGTTCGAACACCAAAGGTATTTTTGTTTGATGAACCGCTTTCAAACCTTGATGCAAAATTACGTGGCACGATGCGTGATGAAATTAAAGCGCTGCACAATGCATTAGGCACCACCACTATCTATGTAACTCACGATCAAATTGAAGCCATGACGTTGGCGAATCGTGTTGTCATCTTGAAAGATGGTTATATTGAACAAGTAGGAACGCCAGAAGACGTCTTCCGCCACCCGGCTAATGAATTTGTCGCTCAATTCATTGGTAATCCATCGATGAATTTACTCGATGGAAAAATTGAACGTCATGGCGAAGAATATTTGGTCAAAGTGGGTAATGAAACCATTACTCTGCCGCAGCGATTCCACGACAAAATTCGCAGTGGACAAGCGGTTCGTGTCGGTATTCGCCCAACGGATATTTACTTACGCACCAATCATATCGACCACCAGCAAGTTCAATCATTTAATGTAAAGATAGAAGACAAAGAACTGCTAGGCGCAAACATGCTATTAAAAGCCTATTTAGGTGGGCAGAAATTACTCGTCGAAACCAACGTAGTCGATATTCAAAGCGACGTAGTGGATATCGTATGGGATTTGAATGAGCTACATCTGTTCGATAAAGACAACGGCCGTTCACTTGCGACGCTAGACTAACATCATCCTCCTTCATCCTTGCAAGCCATCCATCGGCAGTGGGTTATTAACGAGCAAGGATGAAGGAAGGTTTTGGTTATAATGAGAACGGAGCGGTTGAATCCCTTAATTTAAGCTCCACAGGTGGTAAACGATGTGCCTGCTTATTGCCGTTAATCAAATCTAACAACGTATATACCGCCGCTTGCCCAAACCCTTCTAATGGTTGCTTCACCGTCGTTAGTGGCGGGATAAAGTAGCTTGATAGAATCAAATCATCAAACCCAACCACAGACACATCATCTGGCACTTTTAACCCATGTTGATATAAGGCTTGCATAGCCCCAAACGCACTTTGATCGTTAGCCGCAAAAATAGCACTGAATTGATGTTTCTCTTTGAGTAAGCGTGTAACGGCTTCAAACGAGTCTTTCATTTCAAATTCACCGCGGCGGATCAATTTTTCATTGATTGGGATCCCGGCATCTTTTAATGCTCTTTTATACCCTTCTAAACGCTGCTGCGCATCGGTATGACTGACGATGCCTTGTAAATGAACAATACGACTATGACCTTGTTGAATTAAATGGTTAGTGGCCATATAAGCCCCAATGCTGTTATCAACTTTAATTGAAGTTAAGTTCTTTCCTTCCATTTGGCGGCCAATCGCAACAATCGGCTTACTCGCCGCATATCGATTCATCTGTTCGTCGCTGAGCGTACCGGTCAATGTCATAATGCCATCTACTTTTTGAGCGATAAGCTTATCCATCGCCTTCGTTTCAGCTTCATTATTCCAATAGCCAGTAGCGATCATTAAGTTATAGCCACGGCTCGTTACCGCCTTTTCCATTCCTAATAAGATTTCACTGGAAAATGGACTCTCAGCACTTTGAATCAACACCCCTAGCGTCATGCTACGTGTGATCGCTTTCGAGCCTTGTCGCGTCGTTGGTTTATAGCCCAATTTAGAAATCGCATTTTCAATTAATTGACTCTTATCTGGCGCAACAAACGTAGTGCGATTTAAAAACCTTGATACTGTACTCGGTGAAACCCCCGCAAGCTCTGCCACGTCATAGACAGTCGGCATAGATACTTTTTTTCCCTTCACTCTCATTCCCTCGATAAAGCGTAACAGCACTGATACTTTATTTTATTTTTCTTTGTTATAAATAATTTTGTAAACATTCTATGGGTTGAAAGCAATGAGCTCAATCAGTGAAATCAAAAACTGCTAGTGAATATAGATTGCAATTTTCTAGATAAAAAAACGCCAACTCGTAAAGTTGGCGCTGTTTTTCGTTCTAAAGCATTTTATGCACTAAAATATTAGTCCACCAGCAAACAAGATACGGCGTGGACGTCTGTGCCTTTAATTTGCGGTTTTTGCTGTGCACATTGCTCTGTCGCCATTGGGCAACGCGTGCGAAATACACAACCCGATGGAGGGTTAATTGGCGATGGTAAGTCCCCTTCCAACATCTGAATCACTTTGGCGCGTTCTTTATGTGGGTCTGGGATCGGTACCGCTGACATCAAGGCTTTGGTGTATGGATGCTTAGGGTTAGCAAATAACGCATCGGCTTCGCCAAGCTCTACCGCATTACCGAGATACATCACTAATACGCGGTCGGAAATATGTTTCACCACCGATAAATCATGCGCAATGAAGACCAAGCTCAAGCCAAGTTCACGTTGAAGTTCTTTTAGTAGGTTCACTACCTGAGCTTGAATCGATACATCCAGCGCTGAAACTGGTTCATCACAGATGATCATTTTCGGGTTCAAAATCAACGCGCGGGCAATACCAATACGCTGGCATTGACCACCAGAAAACTCATGCGGATAACGGTTGATCACATTCGGCAATAAGCCTACTTTGTCCATCATGGTTTTCACTTTGGCTTTCACTTCCGCTTTAGTGAGCTTTGGATAAAACGTCACTAATGGCTCTGCAATGATGTCACCAACGGTCATACGTGGGTTCAGTGACGCCAATGGATCTTGGAAAATCATCTGAATTTCTTTGCGCTTTTCACGCTTTTGTACCGCTTGCATGCGAGTCAAGTCTTGACCCAGCCACAGTACTTCGCCTTCAGTGGCTTCAACCAAGCCGATAATGGCGCGAGCAAAGGTCGATTTACCACAACCTGACTCACCTACAACGCCAAGGGTTTCGCCTTCATATAAGCGTACATTGACACCATCAACCGCTTTCAGTTTTGATGGTTTTGACCAAGGCCAAGCTGACTTAGAGGCAATGTTAAAGTGAACTTTCAGATCTTTAATATCAAGCAGTAAATTTTTATCTTTTAGTGCGACTTTCTCTGCCGCTGCATTGGTTTGAATACTCATGACTTCCAAGTCTCCCAATCAGAAAAACAAGCACGGAAACGATCTTCACCAAATGGAAGAAGTTGTGGCGCTTCTTGACGACAACGGTCGGATACGCGGTGGCAACGCTCTTGATACGGGCAGCCAGTCGGTAAGCGCAACAAGTTAGGTGGGTTACCTGGAATCGTTGGTAATTCTTCCCCTTCAGTATCAAGGCGAGGAATTGCACGTAATAAACCTTCGCTGTATGGGTGAGTCGGTTTGTAGAAAATATCATCCACACTACCGTATTCCATGGTGCGGCCTGCGTACATCACCAACACTTTGTCACATGAACCAGCAACAACGCCGAGATCGTGCGTGATCATAATAATTGCGGTATTGAACTCATCTTTTAGTTCATTAAGCAATTCCATGATCTGCGCTTGAACCGTTACGTCTAGTGCAGTCGTTGGCTCATCAGCAATCAATAGTTTTGGGCGACAAAGCAGCGCCATCGCAATCATCACACGTTGACGCATACCGCCGGAAAATTCATGCGGGTACATGTTGATTCGTTTACGCGCTTCTGGGATTTTCACCGCTTCTAGCATGCGCACCGATTCTTCAAACGCTTCCGCTTTGCCCATGCCTTTATGCAGCATCAATACTTCCATCAACTGAGCGCTGACTTTCATGTATGGATTTAACGAAGTCATCGGGTCTTGGAAAATCATCGCAATTTGTTCGGCGCGGATTTTGTTTAGCTCTTTTTCAGGTAAGTTAAGAATTTCTTTACCTTCAAATTTGGCACTGCCGCTAATGACACCGTTTTTGGCTAGCAAGCCCATAATGGCAAATACGGTTTGCGATTTACCCGAGCCAGACTCACCTACGATACCTAACGTTTCACCTTGCTTTAGCGAGAAGTTCAGGTCATTAACCGCCGTCACCATGCCGTCTTGAGTTTTAAATTCAACTCGCAGGTCTTTTACATCTAATAAATTACTCATCGTCTTTCCTTAAATCTTTGGCTTAGCGGTCTTTCGGGTCAAGCGCGTCACGCAAGCCGTCACCGACATAGTTAAAGCAGAATAGTGTGACCACCATGAATGCTGCAGGGAAACCAAGCTGCCAAATGGCAATTTCCATGGTTTGCGCGCCTTCTTGCAGTAATGCGCCCCAGCTAGTCATCGGCTCTTGCACACCCAAGCCTAGGAAAGATAAGAATGATTCAGTCAAGATCATACTTGGAACCAGTAGCGTTGAATAAACCGCAACAATACCTAATACGTTCGGTACGATGTGACGAGTAATGATTTTCCAGTTACTCACGCCACACACATGCGCTGCTTCAATAAATTCTTTATTACGTAAACTCAGTGTTTGACCACGTACGATACGCGCCATATCAAGCCAAGCAATCGCACCAATGGCAACGAAGATCAAAATGATATTTCGACCAAAGAACGTCACTAATACAATCACAAGGAACATAAAAGGAACGGCGTATAAAATTTCCAAAATACGCATCATCACACGGTCAACTTTTCCGCCAATAAAGCCAGAAGCCGCACCGTAAAGTGTACCAATCAGTACGGCTACTAAAGCACCAAGCACACCCACCATGAGTGAAATTCGGCCACCTAGCAATGTACGAACGTACAAATCACGACCTAGGCTATCGGTACCAAACCAGTGTTCAGCCGATGGCGCGGCTTGTAATGAATACCAATCCGTATCGTCATAAGCGTATTGAGCAAACATAGGTAAAAAGATCACCGCCAGAGTAATCAAAACCAAGATCACTAGGCTGACCATTGCCGCGCGGTTACGCATGAAACGAATACGGGCGTCTTGCCATAAACTGCGACCTTCGATCTCTAAACTTTCAGAGAACTTTTCGATCGCTTCTAAATTTTCTTTTTTAGTTAACATATCGTCTATCCCTGATTAATAACGAATTTTCGGATCAATATAAGCCAATAACACATCAACGATGGCATTGAACAAAATGAACAAGAAACCAATAAGAATCGTAATACCTAACACCAATGAATAATCGCGGTTAAAGGCAGCGTTTACGAAGAGCTTACCGATACCAGGGAGACCAAAGATGGTTTCAATCACAACCGAGCCAGTGATGATGCCAACAAACGCTGGGCCCATATATGACACAACAGGCAACAAGGCTGGTTTTAAAGCGTGTTTGAAGATGATGTATTTATAGCTCAACCCTTTCGCACGCGCGGTACGGATGAAGTTACTGTTGAGCGTTTCGATCATACTGCCGCGAGTGATACGGGCAAAGGTTGCCACATAAAGCAGCGACATACCGACCATAGGCAAGAACATGTAGTAGAAACCACCGTCTTTCCAACCACCCGCAGGGAACCAGCCTAGGTTAATCGAAAATACGTAAATCAATACAGGAGCCAATACGAATGAAGGCATTACGACCCCGAGCATAGCGGTCGACATTATGGTGTAGTCTATCCAGGTATTTTGCCGCAACGCCGCAATCGTCCCTATGCCAACCCCCAGGATGACAGTAAACACAAATGCGAAAAAGCCGACTTTGGCTGACACCGGCAAGGCGGCGTAGACCAACTCATTCACCGTATAATCTTGATATTTAAACGACGGACCAAAATCACCTTTGATGATGTTGGTCAGATATGTGGTATATTGCACCAAAACTGGCTTATCTAGGCCATATTTGGCGTTGATATTCGCCATAACTTCCGGAGGCAACGGGCGCTCACTTGAGAACGGGTTACCTGGCGCAAAACGCATCAGGAAGAAAGACACCGTGATCAATACCAGCATGGTTGGTATTGCTTCGATCAGTCTTTTAAAAATGAATTTCAACATAGTAAAACTTCCAGTTGTGACTAAATATGATGTGTCGTCCTTGAACGGCGACATTCCTTGTTATTTTTATTATGTTTAATTGAAACGACAGAAGTATCAATGAGGTATCAGATTGGAAACATGATCGCACGAGTAGAGACCAATGTTTTCTTGGAAGTGTTTCACTCGATAGTATGATCAGCCAAGTGATCATATCTCGACAGTGTTGAGTTCCATTCAAATACACACAGGGATAACATTTCTGCATGTTCAGGTGCTTTATTTCAGGACAAGCTTGTGTCCCTCAAATAAAGAAAAGTAAGTCATCACGGTTTCCGTACTGCGATAAGTTATTACTCAACCTAACCTTACCCTACCAATATTCCACAGAATAATCTACAAATACCGCACAAATACAGAGGATATTGTGATATTTAGCTCTAACATCAGCATAATCCATTAACAGTTAGTTCAAAATACAGACAATCTGATGACTTAATAAGCCTATCTAGACAACGAGTCGTATTTTCAATCTTAGGAATAAGTGAGAGGAGTTAGGCATAAAAAATAGGTTCTGCAGCAATGTGCAGAACCTATAGGCGTTGATAAATTACTTAGCGATCTTGTAGAGATCCTTAGTATAAATTTTATCTTCGGCGTTATTCATTGGATAGCCGCCGACTAAAGGAGATACTAAACGCGCCTTCACATATTGGAAAATAGGTGCAATTGGCATATCTCGAGCCAGTAATTTCTCTGCCTCATTATAAAGTGCTGCACGCTCTTCATCGCTAGTTGAATTGAGCGCTTTTTCCATAACAGCATCATATTCTTCGCTATGATAGCGTGGGTCATTTGAACTGTTATTAGATTGCATTAGAGATAAGAATGCTGAAGCTTCATTGTAATCACCACACCAACCTGCACGTGTTACCTCGAAGTTACCTTGACGACGTGTATCTAAGTAGGTTTTCCACTCTTGGTTTTCTAGTGTCACATCAACAGCACCTAGTGACTTCTTCCACATTGAAGCAATTGCAACCGCATTTTTCTTATGGTTGTCATCTGTGTTATACAAAAGCTTGAATTTTAGCGGGTTAGATTTATTGTACCCAGCTTCTTCAAGTAATTGTTTTGCCTTTTCATTACGCTCTTTTTGTGTCCACGTACCATATTCTGGCATGGTTGGATTGAAATCGGCTGTAATTTCAGGGGTTAAGAAATAAGCTGGCTTTTGACCTTGACCAAGCAAAATACGCGTCATTACATCACGGTCAATGGTATAAGACAGAGCTTTACGAACACGGACATCATCAAACGGTGGTTTAGAGTTATTGAAGCCATAGTAATAAGAACATAGGTTACCTACCACTTTTACATCTTCAGGGTGCTCTTTCTGTAAACGCTTAAATTGCTCATTTGGTAATTCATCGGTCATATCCAATTCACCAGATAAGAATCGATTCATTTCAGCGTTTTGACTTTCAATTGGTAGATAAGTCACTTTATCAATCACTGTGTGTTCATTGTCCCAATAATGGGTATTACGAACCAAAACCATACGCTCGTTCAATACCCACTTATCGAGTACGTAAGCACCATTACTGACGAAGTTTTCAGGCTTGGTCCACTGGTCACCAAATTTCTCAACCACTTTTTTATTAACAGGCTTCACCGTTGTATGGCCCATCATTTTAACAAAGTAAGGAACTGCTGATTCTAAGTTCACTTCTAATGTATTGGCATCTAATGCCTTAACACCTAGTGTTGATTTATCGGCTTTGCCTTGAATAATGGCTGCGGCATTTTTCATAGTAGTCATTTCTAAATACCATGAATATGGTGATGCAGTCGCAGGATCAACAGCACGCTGGAAAGTGAAAACGAAGTCATCAGCGGTTACTGGATCACCGTTTGACCATTTTGCATCTTTACGTAAGTGGAAAATGAAAGTTTTGTTGTCTTTGGTTTCCCAGCTTTCTGCGACACCTGGTACAACATTACCATCAGCATCTTGGTTAACCAGTCCCTCAAACAAATCACGTAAAACGTTAGATTCAGGCACACCCTCGGTCTTTTGCGGATCGATAGAGGCAACTTCTGCACCATTACCTTTAACTAACTCTTGTTTTTCAGCAAGTTTGGTACCCTCAGGAACTTGAGCGGCAAAAGAAGGGAGAGAAGCAGCGCCAATAGCAAGACCGGCACCAAGCAAGATCGCTTTAGTGATTGTGTTTTTACGCATATGAATTAACTCCAATTTTATAGTAATGCATCCGTGACATCTTCATATCGTTTATCGCCAAGTAAGTCCGGCCTATGCAGCAGGCTTCACTAGAACTTAATGATTTGTAGAATTTTTGCTCTAATTCATGCCCTACTGGCGATATAAAGATCGGCTTAACCTAGCAATATTTTTTGGGAGCTACCACAACAAAGTCATAAAAATATTACATAGATTACACTTTTTCGTTTTCTCAGCGAATTAATCCAAATGCAATCGATTACAAAGTAGAACTCACTAGCCAAATTTTTTAACAAGTCAATTCATCCAGTTAAAACACACCAAAACTTCGCTAGTTCAATTTCTGAACACTTGCAACCAGCGTTTTGACAAGTTTTATCAAATATCGACTCTATAGCACTTTTCTCTGAAAGCCTTTTCACTACCAAATCGATTAATTGAATTTCGATTCAAAAACCATTTTTTCCACTTTGTAGCACGCCACAATGTCATCAACACTGCTCAAGATGCTCGTTTAAACGCGCAGATTTCACCGGAGATTTAAGGTGAGCAAATTAAAAGGAATATAGAGAGAAGTGATATGAAACGTTTCAATCTCACAGCCGTGAGTATTGCTTTAGCGTTAGGATCTGCATCGGTAATAGCAGCTCCAGGCGCACCGAGCCTAGATATGTACGGTTCAAAAAATTTAAAATTCTCCAAAATCGATTTAGCCATGGAAACGACATCAGGCTACAACGACATGGTGAAGTACCATGACGAAGCACAAATCGATATTATTTTTAACCAATACAGTGGCGAAACGGGTGACACTTACAACATCTACTTTGATGGTAATAAAGTCGCAACAGGGTCAATTACGGGCAGCAAAACCACCGCTTCATTTACCTATGCTAAAGGCGGCATATACCAAATGGAAATCGAAGCCTGTGATGCCAATAGCTGTACTAAAACACCGGCTTATGAACTGTCTATTGCTGACACCGATGGTTCTCATTTAAAACCATTAACCATGAATGTTGATCCAAACAATAAAACCTACAATACCGATCCCAATACGGTCGTAGGGACTTACTTTGTTGAATGGGGTATTTATGATCGCGGCTATACGGTCGATAACATTCCAGCCGACAACCTCACCCACATCCTTTATGGATTTATCCCAATCTGTGGGCCAAATGAGTCGTTGAAATCGGTCGGTGGTAATAGTTTTAACGCGCTACAAACCGCTTGTCGTGGCGTGCCAGATTATAATGTCGTGATTCATGACCCTTGGGCTGCTTATCAAAAGAGCTTTAAACAAGCGGGTCACGAGTACGATACGCCAATCAAAGGCAACTTTGCGATGATGATGGCGCTTAAGCAACGTAACCCAGATTTGAAAATTATCCCCTCTGTCGGTGGCTGGACGCTTTCTGATCCCTTCTTCTCATTCACTGATAAATCCAAACGCGACATCTTTGTGGCGTCAGTGAAAGAGTTTCTAACCACTTGGAAATTCTTTGATGGTGTGGATATCGACTGGGAATTCCCTGGCGGTGGCGGTGAAAATGCTAACCTAGGTGATCCAGTTAAAGATGGCCCGGCTTATGTGGCATTAATGAGTGAACTTCGCGCCATGCTCGATGAGCTAGAAGTGGAAAATGGTAAAGAATACGAGCTAACTTCAGCGATTGGTGTGGGTTACGATAAATTAGAAGATGTAAATTACGCCGATGCTGCGCAATACATGGACTACATCTTTGCTATGACGTATGACTTCTACGGCGGTTGGAATAATGTTCCAGGACACCAAACTACCCTTTACTGTGGTAGCTTTATGCGCCCTGGCCAATGTGATGGCACTGGTGTGGATGAAGAAGGCGAACCATACAAAGGTCCTGCTTATACTACCGATAACGCAATTAAAATCTTACTTGACCAAGGTGTACCAGCGAACAAGCTAGTGGTTGGTGCAGCAATGTACGGTCGAGGTTGGGATGGCGTGATGCCAGATAGCTTAAAAGTGGCTGGTGATCCTATGACAGGTACCGGGAATGGCAAACTTACTGGCACTAAAGAGCAAGGCGTTTGGGAAGCTGGCGTTATCGACTATAAAGGCATTAAGAGCACGATGCTTGGCGCTGACGGCAATGGCATCAATGGCTTTGAAACTGGCTATGATGAACAAGCGAAAGCGGCTTGGGCTTGGAACCGTTCTAATGGCAAATTGGTGACTTATGATAATGAACGTTCTGTCATTGCTAAAGGCCAATATGCTCGTAGCCTTGGTTTAGCCGGTCTGTTCTCTTGGGAAATTGATGCTGATAACGGCGATATTCTCAATGCCATGCATGAAGGTTTAGCGGGTGAAACGACAAACGTTGCTCCAACGGCAAATGCGGGCACGGATAAAACGGTTGTTGGCCCGGCTGCTGTTGAGCTAGATGGCTCAGCATCGAGTGATCGTAATGGCACGATTGCTTCATACCAATGGACACAAACCTCAGGTCAATCTGTCAACATTCAAAATCCAACCTCTGCAACAACTGGATTTGATATTGGTGAAGTTACAGAAACTCAAACGCTGATTTTCTCACTGACCGTGACCGATAACGAAGGCGCTACAGATACCGATACGGTTGTGATCACAGTCAATCCTGTTTCTGTTGACCCAGTAAACACAGCACCAGTAGCAGCACTGTCAGCCCCATCTGAAGTGAATGCAGGTGATACGGTTGTTGTCGATGCGTCAGGTTCAACCGATGCAGAAGGCGATGCCTTGACTTATACCTGGACGTTGCCTTCTGGCATAACTGGTTCAGGTTCAAGCATCAGCTTTACTGCGGGTGAATATGAGCAAGACACCACGCTGACTTTCTCTGTCACTGTTAGCGATGGTGAGTTGACCAGCCAAGCAAGCGCTTCTGTTGTGGTATTGAAAACATCTGGCACTGTCGACCCAGATCCAACTTGTGATAACGCTTGGGATGCCTCAGCCGTTTACACGGGTGGTGATCAAGTCACACTAGATGGCGTACTGTACGAAGCGAAATGGTGGACCACAGGTGAGAACCCATCGCAAACGGGTGAATGGGGTGTTTGGAAAAACTTGGGCGCAGCCAACTGTAACTAAGTTTTCAAAGTCCAAATTAACTAAAATCCGGATCCACTAAATCCTAGATTAAATAAACTTCAAAGGCTTACTCATTTTTACGAGTAAGCCTTTCGTTTTAATGAGTAATCAAGACTCTAAATTGCAAGCCTTGCAAATCTCCTAAGTCTCTTTCACAACCAGATACTGACGTGAACCAGTTAACAAAACCTCAATCCAATCTGACATTTCCTTAGCATAATCATCTGCCTAGCCATACAATCTTCGGCGAATTTTCTGGCACGTCGATTACGCGCAAAATAATCACCAATAAGAGTGAAGCCATGGCCAGAAAATCTATTTAACCTGAACTCAGGTTATTTAACTAATCCAATACTCATAAAAGGTAAAGACATGAATGCTCAAGCCCATCAACAAGAATGGCAACAAGCTCAAACCATTGCTGAGAACCTGCTGCCCAAAGTTGCTCAGCTCTATCGACAAAAAGGCGTAGAACTCCTCATGTTTGGTAAGACACTCGTTAATGCCAGCACCATCGACATGATCAAACTCACCCACCTCTCTCAGCGCTACAGCCACCAATCACTTAACCTACAACAAATTGAACCACTTATTGAACAGCTTTGCGATATGACTCTTTCTCCTTGTTATATTGATATCGGTAAGCTCGGCCAACAATATAAACGTCACGAGTCCGGTAGCGTGGATCACTTCTTAGTTTCAGAGCTGAGCGAAGCGTTAAACGGTCAAGCTGTTGCCGCGCCTAAGGATGTGGTTCTGTATGGCTTTGGTCGAATCGGTCGTTTACTGACTCGAATTTTGATTGAAAAAAGCGGTCCGGGTTACCCGCTGCGTTTACGTGCTGTGGTTGTGCGTGGTGGTAAAGAGGGAGATTTAGAAAAGCGTGCCAGCTTGTTACGCCGTGATTCGGTACATGGGCAATTTAATGGCAGCATCATTATTGACAATGAAAACAGTGCGCTCATTGTCAATGGCAACTACATCCAGTTTATCTATGCCAATTCCCCGCAGGAAGTAGATTACACTCAATACGGTATTCAAGATGCATTAGTCGTGGATAACACAGGGGTATGGCGTGATGCGCAAGGGCTTGGTCAGCATTTAGAATGTCCAGGCAGCTCAAAAGTATTATTAACCGCGCCCGGTAAAGGTGAAATCAAAAATATTGTCTTTGGTGTCAACCATCAAGATATTGAAGCGTGCGATAGCATTGTATCTGCCGCCAGTTGTACCACTAATGCAATCACGCCGGTCTTAAAAGCGGTTAATGACCGTTATGGGATTTTATCCGGTCACATCGAAACCGTGCACTCCTATACCAATGACCAGAATTTAATTGATAACTTCCATAAAGGTGAACGCCGTGGTCGCAGTGCGTCATTAAATATGGTGCTAACCTCAACCGGAGCCGCGAAAGCCGTCGCCAAAGCCTTACCTCAATTACAAGGCAAACTCACCGGTAACGCTATTCGAGTGCCAACACCAAATGTCTCCATGGCAGTGGCTAATTTGAATCTTGAAAAAGGCACCAATAAAGAAGAGTTAAACCACTACTTACAACAAATGGCGTATCGCTCAAAGTTATCACCACAAATTGACTATACCCAATCCACGGAAATTGTTTCGACGGATTTAGTTGGCTCTCGCTACCCAGGCGTGGTTGATGGCGCTGCCACCATCGCACAAGATAATCGCTGCGTATTGTACATTTGGTATGACAACGAATTTGGTTATAGTTGCCAAGTAGTTCATTGCATGGAGCACATGATGGGCGTTCGTTTCCAAACTTACCCTAAATTAACCTCGGTCGAAAACCTCAGCTAAGCCGCTCCACAACTCAATAATAAAAAAGCTTCTGAGTGAGTACGTTCAGAAGCTTTAATGCAATTAACAATCGAAGGAATATTATGAAGTAGACCTACTTCCAACGCTCTGCCGCTTTGGCATCTGAATCTCGCGACTCAACCCAACGTACGTTATCTGTGATGCGCTCTTTTTTCCAGAACGGCGCTTGCGTTTTCAGATAGTCCATCACAAATTCACACGCTTCAAATGCCGCATTACGGTGTGCACTAGAGACGCCAACAAACACAATTTGATCGCCTAAGTCGAGATCACCGACACGATGAATCACGCGAATGTTTAATAACGGCCAACGTGATTTGGCTTGTTCACAAATCTGAGTAAGAGAACGTTCCGTCATGCCCGGATAATGCTCAAGGCTTAACCCTGTGACCGAGTCACCCAAATTCATATCTCGCACTTTACCCACGAATGTCACCACCGCACCGGCTTGCGTGCCTTGCGCTAAACGTTGGTATTCAACACCGATATCAAAATCTTCAAACTGAACACTGATCATATCCACTTGTGACATCCATTAACCTCCAGTAACGGGTGGGAAAAACGCCACTTCATCGCCCGATTTCAATATGGTATCCATTTTCACCATGTCCTGATTCACTGCCACCAGCAATTTGCCAGATTGTAATGCTTGAGCCCATGGTGCGCCCTTTTGACACAACTGGTCACGTAACGCCTCTGCCGAAATGTTATCCGCATCAACTGACACTGAATCAACGCCAATTTGTTCACGGGTTTGAGCAAAAAATAAAACTTTAATCATGATAAAACCTTGAGAATATGTCTGCCATTACTCGGCAATAAAGTGACCCGATTTGCCACCGGTTTTTTCCAATAGACGCACTTGGCCAATGACCATGTCTTTTTGTACCGCTTTACACATATCGTAAATCGTCAGCGCTGCTACCGATGCAGCGGTTAACGCTTCCATTTCAACGCCTGTTTTACCGGCCAACTTACACACCGACTCAATACGGACTTGATTCGTTTCAGGCTTAGCCTCTAGCTGCACTTCCACTTTAGAGAGCAATAATGGATGACAAAGCGGGATCAAATCCCAAGTTTTCTTTGCGGCTTGAATACCGGCAATACGCGCGGTGGCAAACACATCACCTTTATGATGCGAACCAGACACAATCAAATCTAACGTTTCTTTTGACATGCTTACCCATGCTTCAGCGCGGGCTTCACGTACCGTTTCTTGCTTGGCTGAAACATCAACCATGTTCGCTTCGCCTGAAGCATTAATATGAGTAAATTGAGACATTCAATGTTTCCTTGAAGGCATTAACCTAGGGATCTACCCCAAAATTAAATCGATAAATGAGGGATAAAGTTGCATGGGCGATGACGCGCATCAAGCTGTTCTTTTATGAGTTTCTCCCAACCTAAACGGCAAGCGCCTGTCGAACCCGGCATCGCAAAAATAATGGTCTGATTGGCCATGCCAGCGATGGCACGAGATTGCAAGCTGGATGAACCTATATCTTCAAACGACAGCATGCGGAAGATCTCACCAAAGCCTTCAACGGGCTTATCAAATAAAGGCATCAGAGCCTCAGTGGTATAATTTTTCGCGGTAAAACCCGTACCGCCGCTGATCAGCACCACTTGAATAGAATCATCTGCGATCCATTGAGACACTTGAGCGCGGATAAGGTATTTATTGTCAGCAACAATGGCTCGCTCAGCCAACTGATGCCCTTCTGCTTGCAGTTGTTCGACAAAATAATCACCAGACGTATCATCTGCCAACGTTCGGGAATCGGATACCGTCATTACTGCAATTCGTGCGGGTTTAAATTCTTTCAAAACACGAGCCATGAGAAAACCTTTAATAAAATTTTAATCAATAATGATTTTCAAAGTAGTTGAAATTGTTGCAAGGCGACAAGAGAACGAAGCCCCATGAGTGTAATTTGCCTACTCGATTGGGGTGAATGAACGCAGTCAACACAGCGACAAATTCAAATACGACGAAAATTGAAAATTAGCCGCCGATAGAAGCCAGATGCGGCGTCATGCCCGTATTGCCCTCTTGCAAGAAGTGGCTAACCGACTTGGTATCTAACGCACCTTGAATTCGTTGGATAAGCGCTTGCTCTTGGTCATCTTGTTGCAGTAAATCACGCAGTTCAACGCCTTGTTCACCAAACAAACACAAATGCAATTTGCCGGTAGCGGAAACACGTAAGCGGTTACAAGTTTCACAGAAGCCTTTCTCATAAGGCATGATAAGGCCAATTTCACCTTGATAATCCGGATGGACAAACACCTGCGCCGGGCCATCATTGGCTTCTTTCACTTTGAGTAACCAACCGTTGGCAATCAAATGATTACGAATCGTTACGCCAGATTGATGTTGTTGTTCAAACAATTCATCCATTTCACCGGTTTGCATCAACTCGATAAAACGCAACTGAATGGGGCGGTCTTTAATCCAGTTCAAAAAGTTAGGTAGTGAATTACCGTTGAATTGCTTCAATAGCACCACATTCACTTTGACTTGCTGGTAACCAACCGCAAAAGCACGGTCGATTCCCGACATCACATCGTGAAACTTGTTCTCACCAGTAATTTGGTGAAATAGACGTGGGTCTAGGCTATCCACGCTGACATTGATGTGCGTTAAACCAGCTTGCTTCCACTCACCCACTTGTTTCGCCATGCGATAACCATTGGTAGTGGTCGCCACTTTTTTGATACCAGGGGTTTGAGCAACCGATGCCACAATATCATTGAAATCTTTACGCAGAGTTGGCTCACCACCAGTAATCCGAACCTTAGTGGTACCGCAATCGGCAAACGCATTCACCACACGTTTGATTTCTGCTTGATTAAGAAAAGATGAGTTTTTACGCCCTGTCGGATGATAGCCATCAGGTAGGCAATAAGTACATTTGAAATTGCAGACGTCAGTAATCGACAAACGTAAATAATAAAATTTTCGTTCGTAGCGATCGACAAATTGAGCGCTTTCTGTTGTTGACGTTGGAGCACCAACATCCGATACGCCAGAAAATTCCGGAGTATAATGAGACACAAATTGAGTCACGAAACACCTTTCCAAATACGGGAGGTCAGCCCATTTCTAAGCAAACCCTGGTGACAAATTGTCACTGGCCCTAAAAACATATCCTTTATTCATTGGTAGAATAATGAACTTAGTGATTAACGCTCGGAGTTATGACGTTATTGCTGTTAAAGAAAGTCACATGAGATCTAAGTAACATGAACATAAGTTGATCAGCAACACTGTTTGTAAATAGTACGCAAGAAAGCATACTTTTTCCATACCCATTTAGAAGCAAGACCGTTATATTTAGCGCATCTATATCAATAAATGATTAATTAACCTAAGGTTGATTAGCGGTTTAAAACCAGAGAAGCTCATTCATGCCTATTCATAAAACCAAAAAAGTCGTTGCGATTGGCGGTGGTCACGGACTCGGACGAATGCTGGCCGCATTAAAAGATTTTGGCTCCAACGCAACCGGCATTGTGGCCACAACGGATAACGGGGGCTCAACCGGCCGTATTCGTCAGTGCCAAGGAGGGATCGCATGGGGTGACACTCGCAACTGTATTAACCAGTTAATCACCGAGCCCAATATCAGCTCAATGATGTTTGAGTATCGTTTCCGTGGACAAGGTGAACTGAACGGCCACAATTTAGGTAACTTGATGCTCACCGCTTTAGACAACTTGTCTATTCGCCCACTCGACGCCATTCACCTTATTTGCGATATGCTCAAGGTTGAAGTCAATATTGTGCCGATGTCAGAACACCCTGCCGATCTTACGGCTTTGTCTAAGTCTGGCCAATGGGTACGCGGTGAAACCAATGTGGATGATATGGCTGAACCTTTGCAACGATTGTATGTTGAACCGGAAGTACCGGCTACCGCAGAAGGCGTCGAAGCCATCCTCGCGGCGGATTGCATTATTTTAGGCCCAGGCAGTTTTCTTACGAGTATTATGCCCCCTCTACTTCTACCGGATATTGGTAAAGCGATAGCGAAAAACACCCAAGCAAAAGTGGTGTTTGTCGATAACCTCGATAACGAATTTGGCCCTGCCGGAATGATGGATTTAGAAGAAAGACTGAAATGGTGTAAACGTGCCTGCGATGGCCGAGCGGTTGATGTATTGCTTGGAGAAAACTTTACCGAAACCTTAAAACAAAACTACCAATGCGTTGAAGTCAATCTCGCTTCACCTAACCATGAATGGCGACACGACCGTAAAAAATTACAGCAAGAAATCGAGAAGATTATTTTGCAGTAAATAAAAACGGTACTCGGAAACTCGTTTCTCGTAACTCGACTAACACATCGAGACACGAGAAGCGAAGCGCTCAAGTCACAATCTTCCGTTTTAACTATTCACAATAAACTGCGCTCTTAGCTTTTCTATCTCATCCCGCTTTTGCGCTGCTTGTTCAAATTCTAAATTCTGCGCATGTTGATACATTTCATTTTCGAGCTGACTGATTTGTTTTTCTAATTGTTGCGGTGTCAGAGCTTGATAATTCGCCGCTTGCTCTGCCACTTTAGACAATGGGATCACATGGCTGTCTTTCTTACCTTTACGCGTGCCAACATGACCAAGCTCCATAATATCTTGAATACTTTTCTTCAAAGCCTGCGGCGACATGCCCATTTTTTCGTTGTACTCTTGCTGCTTAGCGCGACGTCTTTCCGTTTCATCAATCGCTTTTCGCATCGACTTAGTAATCGTGTCGCCATATAAAATCGCTTTACCTTGCACATTACGCGCGGCGCGGCCAATGGTCTGAATTAAGGAGCGCTCTGAACGCAAGAAACCTTCTTTATCTGCATCCAAAATCGCCACTAACGACACTTCAGGCATGTCCAATCCTTCTCGAAGTAAGTTAATGCCCACTAACACATCAAATTCACCTAAACGTAGGTCGCGAATAATTTCAACTCGCTCGACCGTATCAATATCCGAGTGCAAGTAACGTACTTTCACATCATGCTCGGTGAGATATTCAGTTAAATCTTCAGCCATGCGTTTGGTTAATGTCGTAACCAGAACACGTTCATTAACAGCAACACGCTGACGAATTTCAGACAGCAAATCATCCACTTGGGTAGCCACGGGGCGAACTTCAATTTCAGGATCGAGTAAACCTGTCGGGCGCACAACCTGCTCAGCCACGTCGCCTGCTGATTTATCTAATTCATAATCACTTGGCGTTGCCGAAACATAAATCGTTTGCGGAGCAAGTGCCTCGAACTCTTCAAACCTTAGCGGGCGGTTATCTAAAGCTGACGGCAAACGGAAGCCAAATTCCACTAAGGTTTCTTTACGCGAACGGTCACCTTTATACATTGCGCCAATTTGAGGCACCGTGACATGAGATTCATCGATAATCAACAAACCATCATGCGGTAAGTAATCGAATAATGTTGGAGGCGGCTCGCCCTCTTTGCGACCACTGAGATAACGCGAGTAGTTTTCGATACCTGAACAAAAACCCAATTCGTTCATCATTTCAATGTCGAATTGAGTGCGTTGAGTAATGCGCTGATCTTCAAGTAATTTGTTGTTATCACGCAGCACTTTTTGACGATCAACCAATTCTTCTTTGATTTGTTCAATGGCTTCTAAAATTCGTTCACGCGGCGTAACGTAGTGCGTTTTAGGATAAATAGTGGCACGCGCTATATCCCGCTGCTTCATCGCACCGGTCAGAGGATCGAAGATGCTGATGCATTCGACTTCTTCATCAAACATTTCAATACGAATAGCATCATGTTCTGAATCGGCTGGGAACACGTCAATCACTTCACCTCGAACTCGGAAGTTACCGCGTTCAAACACCATGTCATTACGGCTATATTGCAATTCAGCTAAGCGGCGAATAATGTCACGCTGTTCGAGCATGTCTCCTCGACGAATATGCAACATCATCTTTAAATACGAATCGGGATCACCCAAACCATAAATTGCGGATACGGACGCAACAATGATGGCATCTTTTCTTTCAATAAGAGATTTAGTGGCGGATAAACGCATTTGTTCAATATGCGCGTTCACCGATGAATCTTTTTCGATGAAGGTATCCGTCGTGGGTACGTAGGCTTCAGGCTGGTAATAATCATAATAAGAGACAAAGTACTCCACGGCATTGTTAGGGAAGAAGCTCTTCATTTCACCGTAAAGCTGCGCGGCTAAGGTTTTATTCGGCGCAAGCAAAATCGTTGGCCGTTGCGCTCTTGCAATGACATTAGCAAGTGTAAATGTCTTACCTGAACCCGTCACACCAAGTAAAGTTTGATGTGCCAATCCTGCATCTAACCCTTCCGACAATTGCGCTATTGCCGTAGGTTGGTCGCCTGCTGGTTGATAATCCGATACCAATTGGTACAACTTACTCATACTTGCCTCTTAAACCATGCTTGTGTTTTAAACCACATATGTCTCTAAACCAAATTTGCCTCTAAACCGCATTTATCTCTAAAGCATACTGGTTTATTAACATAAAAGTGAACGACTCAATTGACCTTTCACGATTCTATTTTGGCATGACACTGGATACTCATCCAGCACTATTCCAGCGATAGTTTTTTTCTCTAACAATTAGACTAAAAAAAGTCATGTTCACTCTGGCGTGCTAATTCCAACTTTGATAGTATTCTCGTCCCACGCAAAACGCGCCTGTAATTACCTCATATTTTCATCCACTGGTTTTCCCCAAAACTGGGCATCACTGCTTCATTTTGTAACAAGCGCTTTTTTTATCCACACGAGCCAATACCGGAAAAAGCAAGAAAAAATCTTTCAATACAAAGCATTAGCCATGACGTCGCTATTTATATCGCTATCATTAAATTCAAAACCAAACTTGCCCAGATTTCATTAACACACTTATCCACAAATTTAGTGGATAACTATCCACTACCCTTATCTGATGCGGGATACAAAAAAGTAAAGAGAAAAAACAAGAAAAAATTGACTTTTTTACCTCTACAGAACGTTGACAGAGAAAAAAGCTCTAGCTAGAATTCGCTCCATATTATTCCCTGTTAGTTCAGTCGGTAGAACGGCGGACTGTTAATCCGTATGTCGCTGGTTCAAGTCCAGCACAGGGAGCCAAATTGAAAAAGCCGCATCGTCAAACATGCGGCTTTTTTTCGTCTAAAATTTGTTCATTTAACGACTACGCCTTCCAATGGCATCAAATACCTGTTTCCTTATAGCTTGTACCTATTAGCTTGTAGGAGATCAAAGGGTTGTTATTGATAGCACAAATGACGATAATGTTCAGATCATAAGTAACCCTAAGAGACGATATGACAGACTATTTACTGTTGCTTGTTGGCACTGTCCTGGTCAACAACTTTGTTCTGGTTAAATTCCTTGGTATTTGTCCGTTTATGGGCGTGTCTAAAAAACTAGAAACCGCCATTGGAATGGGGCTTGCGACAACTTTCGTATTAACCTTGGCATCGGTCTGTTCCTATCTCGTCCAAACTTACATTTTGCGCCCTCTTGGCATCGAATATTTGCAAACCATGAGCTTTATTTTAGTGATTGCCTTTGTGGTGCAATTTACCGAAATGGTGGTACACAAAACCAGCCCAACGCTCTATCGCTTACTGGGTATTTTTCTCCCGCTGATCACTACCAACTGTGCAGTATTAGGTGTGGCGTTGTTAAACATTAACGAAAACCACAACTTTATCGAATCCATCATCTATGGTTTTGGTGCAGCGGTTGGTTTCTCACTTGTCTTGATTCTGTTCGCTTCGATGCGTGAACGAATTGCGGCGGCTGATGTACCCGCTCCATTTAAAGGTGCATCCATTGCTATGATTACCGCAGGTCTTATGTCTCTTGCCTTCATGGGCTTTACCGGCTTGGTGAAATAATTGTGACTACTGTTTTTATTGCTATCGCTGCTATTGCTGTTTTAGCCGCTATTTTTGGTGTTATTTTAGGATTTGCTTCGATTCGCTTTAAAGTTGAAGCGGATCCAATTGTCGATCAAATTGACAGTATTTTACCGCAAACTCAATGCGGACAATGTGGCTATCCCGGTTGTCGCCCTTACGCCGAAGCTATCGCAAATGGAGATGACATCACCAAATGCCCTCCCGGTGGCCAAGCAGGTATCGAAAAACTCGCTGATTTGATGGGAGTCGATGTGCCAAGCGCTGCAGGTGAAGTCGAAGAAGCGGTTAAAAAAGTGGCTTTTATTCATGAAGATATGTGTATTGGCTGCACTAAATGTATTCAAGCGTGCCCAGTGGATGCCATTGTAGGTGGCACCAAAGCACTTCACACCGTCATTAAAAGCGAATGTACGGGTTGTGATTTATGCGTTGCGCCTTGTCCAACCGATTGTATTGAAATGATTCCTATCGAAACCACGCCAGATACGTGGAAATGGCAACTTGAACTGATTCCTGTTGTGACGGATCTTGAGCCAACCTCAGCTGAAGCTGACTCTGAAAAATCCACCGTGAATTAAGGAAAATCGCTCTATGTTGTCGTTAATTGAACAAATTCGTCAGGGTATGATGTGGGATTTTCCCGGAGGCATCCATCCACCTGAAAATAAAGTGCAGTCGTCTGGCACACCTATCGTACAACCTGAGTTACCAGAAGAATTCGTTTTACCTTTAAAGCAGCATATCGGCCGCCCGGGTGACATTTGCGTCAAAGTTGGTGATCCCGTACTGAAAGGTCAACAACTGACTCAGGCTAACTTAGCCTTCATGGTTCCAGTGCATGCGCCAAGCTCAGGTGTCGTCACCGCCATAGAAAAACGCACGATTGCTCACCCTTCTGGTTTGTCCGATCTCTGTATTGTGATCAAACCGGATGGTGAAGATAAGTGGTGTGAAAAAGAAGCAATAGACAACTACACGGAACGTAACGCGGAAGAACTGATCGAAAAAATTCGTCAATCAGGCATCTCTGGTATGGGCGGTGCGGGTTTCCCAACCGCTCGAAAGCTGCATACCGGTTTAGCCAAAACCAAGATCTTAATCATCAATGCGGCGGAATGTGAGCCTTATATCACCGCCGATGATCGCTTAATGCAGGATTATGCCGATGAAGTGATTCAAGGTGTGCAAGTTATTCAGCATATTCTGCAACCTGAAATCACCATTATCGGTATTGAAGATAATAAAAAAGAAGCCATTGCTGCATTAGAAGTCGCAGCCAAAGACGTTGATCTGATCATTCGTGTTGTACCCACTAAATACCCTTCAGGCGGTTCAAAACAGTTAATCAAAATCTTAACTGGCCGTGAAGTACCAAGTAAGGAACACTCGGCAGCCATTGGCGTATTGATGCAAAACGTAGGAACGGCATTTGCAATCAAACGTGCCATCATTGATGGTGAACCATTAATCGAACGTGTCGTTACATTAACCGGCGATTCCTTTGCGCAAAAAGGCAATGTGTTAGCGCGTCTTGGTACACCAATTTCATCCTTACTGCGCCAATTTGGTTATAAAGCCGAACGTAAAAACCCACGATTGATTATGGGTGGTTCGTTAATGGGCTTCACTTTGCCTCATGCAGACGTGCCGATTACCAAAATCACAAACTGTATTTTAGCGCCAAAACGCAAAGAATTAGCGCCCCCAACTCAAGAAGTTGCCTGCATTCGTTGTACCGCTTGCGCCGAAGCCTGCCCTGCTTCGCTACTGCCACAACAGTTGCAGTGGTATGCCAAAGCACAAGATTACGACAAGTGTGAAGAATACCACCTGTCCGATTGTATTGAGTGCGGCGCTTGTGCTTACGTATGCCCAAGTGAGATTCCATTGGTGCAGTATTACCGCCAAGCAAAATCTGAAATTTGGACTCGCAAACAAGAAGCGAAAGAATCTGAACGAGCTAAACAACGCTTTGAAGAACGTCAAAAACGCTTAGAGCGAGACAAAATTGAACGTGAACAGCGCTTCAAGCAAGCAGCAGAAAAGCGTCGCGGCGAAATGACACAATCCGGTGGTGACGATGCCGTAGCGGCCGCTATTGCCAGAGTGAAAGCGAAACAAGCCGCGCCTGTAAGTAACGAAGTGAAACCCGCGGTTGCAGCAGCGATTGCAAGAGCGAAAGCCAAGCAAGCCGAAGCAGCCAAAGCCGGACAAGCTGAGCCTGATAATTCTGAAATGATGAAATTACGTGAAGAACGTAAACAGCAGGCTCGTGCGCGTAAAGCTGAGCAAGCTCAACAAGCAGAAACAGCAGTGCAAAGTGATGAATCCGAGTCACAAGCACCAAGTAAAAGTGCGGCTGTCGCGGCTGCGATTGCGCGTGCTAAAGCTCGTAAAGCCCAACAGCAACAAAATGAATCTAAGCCAGAAACCGATGCTGAACCTAAAGCGAAGGTAAGCTCAAAAGAGCAAGCTCCTGAAGCCACAACAGCGACCGAAAACGATCCGAAAAAAGCTGCGGTTGCCGCTGCAATTGCCCGCGCTAAAGCTCGCAAAGCACAGCAGCAACATGAATCTGAGCCAGAAACCGCTGCAGAACCTAAAGCTGAGGCAAGCTCAAAAGAGCAAGATCCTGAAGCTACAACAGCAACCGAAAACGATCCGAAAAAAGCTGCGGTAGCCGCTGCGATTGCCCGCGCTAAAGCTCGCAAGGCACAGCAGCAACAACATGAATCTGAGCCAGAAACCGATGTAGAACCTAAAGCTGAAGTAAGTGAGCAAACTCAAGTACCTGAAGCCACAACAGCGACCGAAAGCGATCCGAAAAAAGCTGCTGTAGCGGCTGCTATTGCCCGCGCTAAAGCTCGTAAAGCCCAGCAACAACATAAAACTGAGCAAAATAAAACCGAGCAAAACCCAGCAGAGCAAAATGAAATCCAACAACATGCAGCTGAATCAAAACCAGATGAACAAGTTCGAGTAGAAAAATCAGCATCATCTGATGATAAAGACTCACAAGATAAGCAAGATTCAGAAGTGACACTCGATTTGTTAGATATACCAGTGTTCATCGATAAATCCTCTCAGGAGAAAAAATAATGCCTTTCTTCATCACGAGTTCTCCTCATGTGAGAGTAAAGCGTAATACCGCCAATATCATGATGTGGGTTGCTTTATGTCTGCTCCCAGGCATTGCTGTTCAAACCTATTTCTTTGGTTATGGCGTTCTCATTCAAGTGGTCTTCGCCATTATGCTGGCTTGGTTATTTGAAGCCTCAGTGATGTTAGTACGTAAACGCCCCATTTTACGTAGCTTACAAGATAACAGTGCCTTAGTGACGGGCATGTTGATTGCGGTTGCAATTCCACCACTTTCTCCTTGGTGGTTGCTGGCTATTGGTCTGTTTTTTGCCATCGTAATTGGCAAACATTTGTATGGTGGCTTGGGTCAAAACTTATTTAATCCTGCGATGGTGGCTTACGTGGTGTTATTGATCTCGTTCCCCGTACAAATGACCAGTTGGGTCACACCGGAGTCCATTACCCACGTTCACATGCATTTTGCCGATTGTTTGAAACTCTTCTTCACTGGTTTCAATGCTGATGGCTTATCTTTGCAGCAAGTACGTGCAGGCATTGATGGTGTCACCATGGCCACACCACTGGATACTTTCAAAACGTCAATCAAAGCCGGTCATTTGTCTAGTGAAATCATGCAGCAGCCTGTCTTCGCCGGTTTAGCTGGTGTGGGTTGGCAATGGGTCAATATTGCGTTTTTATTAGGCGGCTTACTGCTAGTACGCTTACGTATAGTGCAGTGGCAGATCCCGATTGCCATGTTGGCAAGTTTGTTAATTGTGAGCACCCTTTGTTCGCTGATCGCCCCAGGCACTACGGCTTCACCAATCATGCACTTATTGTCTGGCGCAACCATGCTCGGTGCCTTTTTCATTGCCACCGATCCGGTAACCGCATCCACCACCACGAAAGGACGCATCATTTATGGTGCCTTTATCGGCTTAGTCATATTCTTAATTCGTAGCTGGGGTGGTTTTCCTGATGGTGTTGCCTTCGCGGTATTACTGGCCAATATGGCGGTACCTCTGATTGACTACTACACCAAACCACGCACTTATGGCCATGTAAGGTAATCACACTATGCTTAAAGCTATGAAGAAAAATGGTGGGATCTTGGCAATTTTTGCTGTGGCTTCAACGTCACTGGTTGCCATTACAAACTGGATCACACACGATACTATCGTTGAACAACAGCAACGCGATTTACAACAAACTCTGAACCAAGTGATCCCACAAAGCATGCACGACAATCAATTGTTTGCTTCTTGTATGTTGTTGCCATCTCAAACCACAGTGACGACCGATCCGATGCCTGCTTATTTGGCGACCAAAGATGGAGAGCCAACCGCTATCGCTATCGAAACCTACGCGCCGGATGGTTACAATGGTGCAATCAAAATCATTGTTGGCCTGGATATGCAAGGTGTCGTTACCAGCACTCGCGTGTTAGAGCATAATGAAACTCCCGGGCTTGGAGATAAAATCGAAACCAGAAAAACCAGTTGGATATTCAGTTTTGATAAAAAAACGGTCACAACGGATAACGACTCTGATTGGGCGGTACGTAAAGATGGTGGTCAATTTGACCAATTTACCGGTGCGACAATTACGCCTCGCGCTGTCGTCAAAGCAGTCAAAAACACCGTGGTTTACTTTAAACAAAATAAGCAAACCATCCTTAATCAACCATTAAACTGTGAGGGATAATATGTCTGACGATAGTGCAACACTTGATACCCCTTTAGAATCCGAAGTTAAAGTGGTTGATCCTGAAAATAAACAACTCATGAAAAATGGTTTATGGGATAACAACCCTGCCTTAGTTCAACTCTTGGGTTTATGCCCTCTTCTGGCAGTGTCATCGACCGTAACCAACGCGCTTGGCTTAGGTTTGGCCACCATGATGGTATTAATCGCCACCAATACCATTGTGTCGCTGATTCGTCATCATGTTCCTAACGAAGTACGTATTCCGATTTTTGTCATGATCATTGCTTCCGTCGTGACTTGCGTTCAATTGCTAATGAGCGCTTACGCATACGGCTTGTATCTATCACTCGGTATCTTCATTCCGTTGATCGTGACTAACTGTGTGATTATTGGTCGCGCCGAAGCTTATGCCTCTAAAAATGCCCCGAAGAAAGCGGCATTAGATGGCTTTTGGATGGGGCTTGGCATGTTAGCAGTTCTGACTCTACTGGGTGCCTTACGTGAACTGATCGGTCAAGGCACACTATTTGATGGAGCAGACTTATTACTGGGGGCTTGGGCTGAATCCTTGCGTATCGAAGTGTTTCATATTGATAGCAGTTTTTTACTGGCCTTATTACCACCGGGCGCTTTCATTGGTGTCGGTTTCTTAATTGCACTCAAACAAGTCATTGATAAACAAATTGAGAAGCGCCAACCAAAAGCAGAAAAAGCAAAAATAGAACGTGCTCGTGTCACTAATGCTTAACTTGAACGACAAATAACAAAAAACCATTAATGAAAAGAATCAAAAATGAATAATGAAAAGCGTCGTCTGATCCTTGAACGATTACGAGAACACAATCCAAATCCGCAAACAGAGCTGAATTGGTCAACCCCTTTTGAGTTATTGATTGCCGTTTTACTTTCAGCGCAAGCCACAGATGTGAGTGTCAATAAAGCGACAGATAAGTTATATCCTGTCGCCAATACGCCGGAAGCTATTTTGGCTCTTGGTGTCGATGGGCTAAAAGAATACATCAAAACCATTGGCTTATTTAATTCAAAAGCTGAAAATACCATCAAGACCTGCAAAATCTTGATTGAAAAGCACAATAGCCAAGTTCCGGAAGATCGAGCCGCTTTAGAAGCCTTGCCGGGTGTTGGTCGAAAAACGGCCAATGTCGTACTCAATACCGCTTTCGGTTGGCCAACGATTGCCGTCGATACTCACATTTATCGAGTTTCTAATCGCACGAAATTTGCGATGGGTAAAACGGTCGACGATGTGGAAGCTAAGCTCTTAAAAGTAGTACCAAAAGAATTCAAACTCGATGTGCATCACTGGCTCATTTTGCATGGTCGCTATACCTGTATTGCGCGTAAGCCACGCTGCGGTAGTTGTATCATTGAAGATTTATGTGAGTTTAAAGAAAAAGTTTATCCTGAAGAGTAATCATTACTTTGATTGCCCATAATCATTACAAGGAGCACACAATGTCGAACGGAAGAATTTTGCATACTATGGTACGCGTTGGCGATCTTGATCGTTCAATCGAGTTTTATACCAAAGTACTTGGCATGCAATTGCTACGTAAAAATGAAAACACTGAATACAAATACACTCTAGCATTTGTCGGTTACGGTGATGAATCTGAAGGTGCTGTAATCGAGTTAACCTACAACTGGGATACGTCGGAATACGATCTTGGTACAGGCTATGGTCACATTGCGATTGGTTTCGATGATATCTACACAGCATGCGATGCAATTAAAGCAGCGGGCGGTACAGTCACTCGTGAACCCGGCCCAGTTAAAGGCGGCTCAACTCATATTGCCTTCGTGAAAGACCCTGATGGCTACATGATTGAGCTTATTCAGCGCAGCCAAATGTCTGCTGGATTAGAAGGCTAAGTACCTGCCTCTTGTCTAAATGCCCTCAGCTGAGGATAGCTCCCCCAAAAGAACCCTACACTGGGTTCTTTTTGTTTTCACTTTCGCAGCCACCCAAAATGGCACTTCATTTCGGACACAGTTATCCACCACAATAATCAAATCTCTCTGACTCTTTTGCAGTAGCAATAAAAAATCATTTATTTTAAATAAAACCTCATATTTTCATCGCGACAAGTCACATTTGTGAGTGAAGTTCCATTTCTTATCTGTAATAATACGCACCAAATTCACGGATATGAAAACGCATGACCGACATAAATGAAGCTTTGACACTAAAACACCGCTTTCGTGGCTATTTTCCCGTTGTTATTGACGTGGAAACCGCGGGGTTTAACGCTCAGACTGATGCATTACTCGAAATCTGTGCGGTAACGTTAGCCATGGATGACAACGGTGATTTGTATCCAGCAACCACACTGCAATTTAATGTCGAGCCCTTTGAAGGTGCGAATCTTGAAAAGGAAGCGCTTGAATTTACCGGTATCCGTGATCCATATAGCCCACTACGAGGGGCGGTGACAGAAGCCGAAGCGCTGAAAGAAATCTTTAAATTAGTGCGCAAAGAACAAAAAGCAGCGGATTGCAGCCGTGCCATTATGGTGGCTCACAATGCCAATTTCGATCTCAGTTTTGTTATGGCCGCCGCCGAGCGCAGTAAATTGAAACGCATTCCTTTCCACCCTTTTGCGACTTTTGACACTGCCGCCCTGAGTGGCCTTGCTTATGGACAAACCGTTCTGGCTAAAGCCTGCCGCGCAGCAGGTTTTGAGTTTGATAACCAAGCTGCTCATTCTGCCCTGTATGATACGCAAATAACCGCTAAGCTATTTTGCAATATCGTCAATAAGTGGAAAGCGCTGGGTGGATGGCCACTGGCTTCAACTGAAGAAAAATAAAATAACTATACACAACATTTTAATAAGAGAATCACAATGAATCCTGTCGTTATTTCCGTTTGCTTAATGCTGGCACTGTCAGTCTTTCGAGTAAACGTTGTTATTGCATTAACACTGAGTGCTATCGCTGGTGGTTTGCTGGCTCACATGTCACTTAATGATACTATTGCCGCTTTCCAATCTGGTTTAGGTGATGGTGCAGAGATTGCATTAAGCTACGCCCTACTCGGTGCATTTGCCGTTGCTCTATCTCAAACGGGTATTACTGATTTACTGTCGAATGCCGTCATTAAACGTGTACACGGTAAAGAAAATCAAAAAGCATCCAATACACTTAAATACGCTATTTTTGGCGCGCTATTCATCATGGCGATTTTCTCGCAAAACGTAATTCCTGTGCATATTGCGTTCATCCCAATCATTGTTCCGCCGCTTCTATCTGCATTCAATAAAATGAATGTCGACCGTCGTATGGTGGCTTGTATCATTACTTTCGGTTTAGTTACCCCGTACATGACGCTTCCAATTGGTTTCGGCGGCATCTTCTTAAACGACATTTTATTACCAGCTCTTCAAAGTAACGGCCTAACCTCGACGACAGCTTCACAAATTCCAGCCGCGATGTTTATT
The DNA here is from genome assembly GCF_026001925.1 of Vibrio gangliei. Classification (NCBI taxonomy): domain Bacteria; kingdom Pseudomonadati; phylum Pseudomonadota; class Gammaproteobacteria; order Vibrionales; family Vibrionaceae; genus Vibrio; species Vibrio gangliei. The sequence goes on from NZ_AP021869.1 coordinate 1,677,057, forward strand.
CCTGCTTGCGGTATGATTTTTGGTCTGTTGGTGAGCGTATTGTTTACATATCGTAAACCACGCGTTTATAAGTCAGAAGAAGCAACTGAACAACAAGCTCAACAGCAAGGCATTGATAAAAAAGCGGTGATTGTTGCTGTGATCAGCATCATCGCAACGATATCTGCCCAGCTTTACTCTGGTTCTATGATTGTTGGTGCCCTAGTGGGTTTCATCATCCTATCATTCGGTAAACCATTCCAAACGAGTCAAGACAACTTTACTCGCGGCGTACAAATGATGGCGATGATCGGCTTTATCATGATTTCAGCCAACGGTTTTGCGAGTGTGATGAAAGCGACTGGTGGGGTTGAAACATTGGTTGCCTTCTTGCAAGAAAGCATGAGTGGTCATAAAGCGATTGCAGCTCTGATGATGCTGATCGTTGGTCTACTGATCACTATGGGTATCGGTTCGTCATTCTCAACCATTCCAATTATTGCCACTATTTATGTTCCATTAGCGATTTCATTTGGTTTCTCACCGGCAGCAACCATTGCACTTGTGGGTACAGCGGCAGCGTTAGGTGATGCAGGTTCACCAGCATCGGATTCAACCTTAGGTCCAACATCAGGCCTAAATGCGGATGGTCAACACGACCACATTAAAGACTCGGTTATCCCAACCTTCTTGCACTACAACGTACCACTTGTGATCTTCGGCTGGATTGCCGCGATGGTTCTGTAAACCCTAGGTTTTATTGACTCTAGTCACTATAGAAAATACAAAGCGCAGGCTACCATAACGTAACCTGCGCTTTTTTATTGTATCTATCAAATTAGCCTAAAGCAGAGCTTAACTTAGCTTGTATATCTCGTAATGTTGTATCTTCAGAGCGATAATCTAATTCGATTAAATGATATACCTCACCCGCCTTTAAGACCAAATTCGGAAATGAAGCAATGCCTAGCTGCTGGCAGAATGACCTTTGCTGCCTAAACACTTGTTCCACTATGTCACTGTTTCTATCGGTAATAAACCTATCAACATCCAGGCCAATTTCTTGCGCAAGATGAATATGAGTCTGCTCAATATGCGGTGTCATGGCGCGCAAATAATACGCCTCTTGAATGGCGGTATTCATCGCTTCACCCTTTCCTTGCAATTGAGCGGCAATCACTGCTCTGCAGGCTGGGTAAGTGGTTCTAACGGGTTTAGCTAGCTGCCAATAATCATAATTAAACTGCGTGCCTAGCTGAGACTCTATACGCTGCCAGGTTTGCTGTAACATTTGACGCATTTCCAGCGGCATAGGTGCATCATTATCAGGAGCCAATCCGCCGAGTAAGTATTCAACTTTGATCTCTTGCGGTAAGGCCGCTTTTAGTTTTTCCCATGTCGGCGTATAACCCCAACACCAACTGCACATCGGGTCGTGAATATAATATAAAGTCGCGTCCATGCTTACCTCACTCGACAATCTTATTAAATAACCTCAGCTGAGGTATAGATATAAAAAAAGAGCCCCAATAGGCCCTTTTTCTTTCAAATTGACGAAGAATTACTCTTCACTTGCTGGTGCACGAGAGGCTGCTTCTTTGATCAGCGTCTGTAGTTCACCCTTTTGGAACATTTCGATGATGATGTCGCATCCGCCGATCAACTCACCTTCAACCCAAAGCTGTGGGAAAGTCGGCCATTGAGCGTACTTTGGTAATTCTGCGCGAATGTCTGGGTTTTGTAGAATGTCTACATAAGCAAATTTTTCACCGCAAGACATGAGAGCCTGAGCAGCCTGTGAAGAAAAGCCACAGCTAGGTAATTTAGGTGAGCCTTTCATGTATAGCAGGATGGTGTTCTCAGAAATCTGTTGTTTAATTTTGTCGATAGTTTCCATTACTTCCTCTCTCGGATATCGGTATCACTTTTCTTGTTATGCTCCATTCTACTTGTATCTTTACCAGAATAAAAAGGCATTCTTTATAAGGTTATTCAATTTGTTTCATTTCTGCACACCTGAAGTGTTATAAAAATTACAACATGGTGACCTATAAGAACTTTTTATTTACAACCCCTTTTAATAAAGTAAAAACTTGCTAAACTAAGCGGAGTCGTTAAATGGCTCAAACTGATGTAGTTATCCTTGCAGTTGCGATTTCATTTATTTGAACCTGCGTTAAGGTTTCACCGTCATTAAAATGGCATCATCAGTTAGTATGATAACAATCGGAAGCTGCTACGCTTATTTTGTAAAAACAAAATTCAGCAAAGCACAAGAAAGTCCCTTTCTAACACATGGAGATTTGAGCAATGGCATTTGAATTACCAGCGCTGCCTTACGCAAAAGATGCACTAGAACCACACATCTCAGCAGAGACATTAGATTACCACCACGGTAAACACCACAACACATACGTTGTAAAACTAAACGGCCTAATTCCTGGTACTGAGTTTGAAGGTAAATCACTTGAAGAAATCATCAAGACTTCAACAGGTGGCATCTTTAACAATGCAGCGCAAATCTGGAACCACACGTTCTATTGGCACTGCCTATCACCAAACGGTGGTGGTGAACCAACAGGCGCAGTTGGTGAAGCAATCAAACAACAATTTGGTTCTTTCGAAGACTTCAAAGCGAAATTTACTGACGCTGCAATCAACAACTTCGGTTCTTCTTGGACTTGGTTGATCAAGAAAGCTGACGGCGCTCTAGAAATCGTTAACACTTCAAACGCGGCGACTCCGCTAACTGAAGAAGGCGTAACGCCACTACTAACAGTAGACCTTTGGGAGCACGCATACTACATCGATTACCGTAACGTACGTCCAGACTACATGAATGGTTTCTGGTCTCTAGTTAATTGGTCATTCGTTGAAGAAAACCTAATCAAATAATGATTTTGATTAACAAGAGTCTCTCTTGAGCAATACACACAAAAGACTGGCTTAGGCTGGTCTTTTTTATACACAGCAGCCGCTAACAATCTTCATAAAATATTTTCCTTTCTATTGAATGAGTTTCATTGTTTCATTTTGCTTCTTTGAGGTTATTCACAGGATTTTTACACGTTTTACTACCATTATTAATATCTAATGCTCTCCGTTGTGGCACGGTCCTGTTGTCTGATTTATTGAGCGCATTAGGTATTTTTCTTTTGATACCAATGAGGTGCAGCATGAATATACAAAACTCCGTCGTTGTAATTACATCCGCAGGCTCTCATTTAGGTCAAAATTTAGCGCAACACTTTCTTTCTCTGAATGCTAACGTCATCTTAGTCGACAACAATGAACAGGCGCTAACTCAAGCCATGCATCATTGTCAGGCTTATTCTTCACAAGTATTCCAATATCTACTCGATGATGACAGCTTCGAAAGTGTTCAACCTTTGTTTTCTTCTATCAATCAGCATTTTGACAAAGGTATTGATGTGCTAATTAACCTATATCCAAGCCTCCCCTCTCCTTCATTAATCAATGATGAAACTATTGATACTTACAGCTACCAATTTTCTAAACTCGCCGCCACGATGCTCTGCTTTAGCAAACTGGCTGCTAAGCAAATGCTTCATAATCAAAAGCGTGGTGTGATCGTCAATCTTTCGAGCCAAGAACAAGGCACGCTGGCACAATCTTCGTCTTTGATCTCAGAGTTTACCCAGAATTGGGCAAAAGAGCTGATGCCGTTCAACATACGTGTAGGAGGGATTTTACCTAGTCGTTCAACTAAACACTCTCAGCATACTGGCTGGGCTCGCAGTTATGATGAGCTAATTCGAAATGCTGAATACATTGTTGAAAATGACTATTTCAGTGGCCGGGTGTTAGATTCTTATTAAATGGCCATTCCCCAAACAAGGAACTCAAAGATTCTTCCTAACTATATAATTACTATAAAGCCAAAAAGCCCTGCTTACATTCAATAAGCAGGGCTTTGTTTTATTTCGCTAGACTAAGATTATTTCTTCTTAGCTGCTTTTTTTGCTGGCTCTTCTGTTTTTTTGATAACAGTTGTGCCTTCGAAAGTTTCACCTTCGATGTACGCTTTACCGTAGAAAGACGCTAGTAGAACCTCTTTAAGCTCTGAAATTAGAGGGTAACGAGGGTTAGCACCTGTACATTGGTCATCAAACGCATCAACCGCTAGGTTATCAAGTTTCGCTAGGAAGTCAGCTTCGTTAACGCCAGCCGCTTGAATTGACATTGGGATATCCAAGTCTTTCTTCACTTCATCCAACCAAGCTAATAGACGCTCAATTTTCTGTGCAGTGCGGTCACCTTCTTGGCTTAGGCCTAGGTGGTCAGCAACTTCTGCATAGCGACGACGTGCTTGTGGGCGGTCGTATTGAGAGAACGCAGTTTGTTTAGTTGGGTTATCGTTCGCGTTGAAACGGATAACGTTAGAAATCATCAATGCGTTAGCAAGACCGTGTGGGATGTGGAACTCAGCACCAATTTTGTGTGCAATTGAGTGACATACACCTAGGAATGCGTTCGCAAAAGACATACCTGCGATAGTTGCAGCGTTGTGTACTTTCTCACGAGCGATTGGGTCAGCAGAACCATTTTTGTAGCTAGATGGTAGGTACTCTTTAAGCATCTTAAGTGCTTGAAGAGCGTGACCATCTGAGTATTCGTTAGCAAGAACTGATACGTAAGCTTCTAGTGCGTGAGTGATTGCATCGTAACCACCGAACGCTGTTAAAGACTTAGGCATGTTCATAACAAGGTTCGCATCAACGATAGCCATGTTAGGCGTTAGCTCGTAGTCAGCTAGTGGGTATTTCGCACCAGTGCGGTCGTCAGTTACCACTGCGAATGGTGTTACTTCAGAACCTGTACCAGAAGTCGTAGTTACACATACTAGTTCAGCTTTTGCACCCATTTTAGGGAACTTGTAGATACGTTTACGGATATCCATGAAGCGCATTGATAATTCTTCAAAGTGCGTTTCTGGGTGCTCGTACATTACCCACATGATTTTCGCTGCATCCATTGGTGAACCACCGCCTAGAGCAATGATTACGTCTGGTTGGTAGCTTTGCATTTGAGCTGCACCTTTTTCAACAACAGATAGCGTTGGATCCGCTTCTACATCGAAGAAAGTTTGAACTTCCATACCTTGTGCTTTAAGTAGGCTTACGATTTCGTCAGCGTAACCGTTGTTGAATAGGAAACGGTCAGTTACTAGGAATGCACGTTTTTTACCTTCTAGATCAGTCAGTGCAACTGGTAGGCTGCCACGACGGAAGTAGATTGATTTTGGAAGTTTATGCCACAACATATTCTCAGCTCGCTTAGCAACAGTTTTCTTGTTGATTAGGTGTTTAGGACCTACGTTTTCAGAGATAGAGTTCCCCCCCCATGAACCACAACCTAGCGTTAGTGATGGTGCAACGTTGAAATTGTACAAGTCACCGATACCACCGTGAGTGGTTGGGATATTCACAAGAATACGAGCTGTTTTTAGTTTGTCGCCGAAGTATTTGATACGGTCAGCGTTAGTGTCTTGGTTAGTGTAAAGACCAGAAGTATGGCCGATACCACCGATTTCAACCATAGTCACTGCTTGGTCTACCGCGTTCTCGAAAGAAGACGCACGGAACATACCTAGCGTTGGAGATAGTTTTTCGTGAGCAAACTCGTCATCGTGGCTTACTACACCGCCTTCACCGATAAGCACTTTAGTGTCAGCAGGAACTTTAACGCCCGCTAGCTCAGCGATTTTAACTGCAGGTTGACCTACGATATCAGCGTTTAGGTTGCCGTTGATTAGAAGTACTTTACGTACTTTATCAGCTTCAGCTTTAGATAGAACGTAACCTTTGTGAGAAGCAAAACGCTCTTTCACTTCTTCGTATACTTCGTCCATTACGATAACAGCTTGCTCAGAAGCACAAACTACACCGTTGTCGAATGTTTTAGACATAAGAACAGAAGCAACTGCACGTTTGATGTCAGCAGTTTCATCGATAACAACAGGCACGTTACCTGCACCTACACCGATAGCTGGTTTACCTGAAGAGTAAGCCGCTTTAACCATGCCTGGACCACCAGTTGCAAGGATAAGGTTGATGCCATCGTGCTTCATTAGTGCGTTAGAAAGCTCAACAGATGGTTGATCAATCCAGCCAATGATGTCTTTTGGTGCGCCCGCTGCAACCGCTGCTTCAAGAACCAATTTTGCCGCATCGTTAGTTGAGTTTTTCGCACGTGGGTGTGGCGAGAAAATGATACCGTTACGAGTTTTCAAAGAGATAAGAGATTTGAAAATCGCAGTTGACGTTGGGTTAGTGGTTGGAACGATACCACAGATGATGCCTACTGGTTCAGCGATAGTAATGGTGTCAGTACCTTCTTCAAGGATGCCACACGTTTTTTCATCGCGATATTTATTGTAAATGAACTCAGATGCAAAGTGGTTTTTGATTACTTTGTCTTCAATAATACCCATGCCAGATTCAGCTACCGCTTGTTGCGCTAGAGGAATACGAGCTTGGTTAGCTGCTAGAGAAGCTGCACGGAAGATTTTATCTACTTGCTCTTGTGAGAAAGTGGCAAATTCTTTTTGTGCCGCTTGAACGCGTGCGACTAAGGCATCTAGTTCAGCTAAGTTAGTTACAGGCATAATGAATCTCCTAAGATTTAAAAATTAAAAACTATTTAGTAAGACTGTTACGGCTTCGCTTGTTCAAATGCTTGACCAACTGTAAAACGCCTTAGTAAATCGCTTTCGAAACTGAGTATATGCTTTCACATATTAAAAATATTGATGTAGATCAGTTCCTGCAATCTAAATACCCCTAAAGCGGTAACACAAAACAAGAAAAAAACATAACACTATGATTTTATTTATAATTTAATTTAATTCATAAAGTAAAAAATATTTAACCAGTCTTTACAAAACACACCAATTAAGCACACTTTTCGTATGTTTATTTCAGTAATTAACATACCGTTTTCTGGCGCAAACCCTGTGCTACAACGAGTATACGCAAACTTTAAGCTAATATAATACTTAAGTGGTAATTTTTACTCCATTCGAAATTTTTTCGACCAACCTCCACTCTTGACGATAAAACCATCACATATAAGACATCACTCAGGCAGTAAGCTAGACGGTTTCTCACAACAAATAACAATACTTTCTCGTGAATTTAGGTAAAATACCTTACATTAACTACTGATTTACTTGTTGTAATATCAACGCCTTTCACTTATTTCGCTTAAAGTTGAGATTTTCCTTATGGCTTCTATTGAATTTGCCATCTACTTACAATTTTTCCTTGGCCTCGTGGCCGCCGTAAACCCAATTGGTATTATGCCGGTGTTTGTCTCCTTGACTGGGCATATGTCTCCTGAAGAAAAGAGTAAAACGGCTCAAACCGCGCACATTGCCGTTGGCGTAATTTTGATTGTGTCTCTGATTTGCGGCCAGTTCTTACTCGACATGTTTACGATTTCATTGGATTCATTCCGTATTGCCGGCGGTTTTCTATTAATGAGTATCGCCTTTTCGATGATGAGCGGTAAACTTGGTGAAGATAAACAAAACAAACAAGAACGTACCGAATACATTAGTCGTGAACAAATTGGTGTCGTCCCTCTCGCTATGCCTTTAATGGCTGGCCCGGGTGCGATCAGTTCTACGATTGTTTATGGCTCTCGCTATCCAACCATGCTAGAAACCTTAGGTATTGTCGCCACAATTATGGTGTTCTGTTTCTGCTCATGGTTACTATTTCGCTCAGCACCACTGATTGTTCGATTCTTAGGACAAACTGGAATCAATGTCATCACCCGTATCATGGGTTTAATTCTAGCGGCACTCGGTGTCGAATTTATTGCAAATGGTGTTCGTAACTTATTCCCTGGCCTAATGTAAAAATGAGCCTCGCAATAAATTCAGCACAAAGTAACATCTAAGGACGAACGTTTAGGAAGGATCCTAATGAACCACGACAAACTCAAACACCAACTTTATGTCATCATTTTCGGTACTCATACACCTGCAGGCCGTCGCTTCGATATTCTATTAATCATCGCCATTTTCACGTCATTATCGGTGTTGATGTTAGACTCAGTGCCCTACTTTGCTGAACGCTGGCAACTTGAGTTCGACATTCTTGAATACTTTTTTACTGCTCTGTTTACCTTGGAGTATTTACTTCGATTATATTGCTCACCTAAACCCAGCGCTTACGCTAAAAGTTTCTATGGCATCATCGATTTACTAGCCATACTGCCCACGTATCTTGCTTTCTTTTTCCCAACGGCCAGTTTCATCGGCATCATTCGACTATTACGCGTGATGCGAATCTTCCGCATCTTAAAGTTAGTGCGTTTTCTACAAGATTCCAATCTGCTAGTTCGAACGCTGGCAATGTCACAACGTAAGATCCTTATTTTCTTTAGCGCGGTCGCCATTTTGGTGACCATTTTCGGGGCATTAATGTATGTGATCGAAGGGCCAGAAAATGGATTTACCAGTATCCCGCGCGGTATTTATTGGGCAATCATTACAATTACTACCGTAGGTTATGGTGATGTCGTGCCTCAAACTCCTCTAGGACAAGGCGTGGCGGCATTAACTATGCTACTGGGTTATTCAATCCTTGCTGTGCCCACTGGCATTATTACCGCTGAATTAAATCAAGAAATGAAAGCACACCGTACTTTGGTGCTATGCCCTAACTGTGCAAAACCAGGCCATGAAACCGATGCGCTTTTTTGTAAACATTGTGGCAGTGAATTGGCTGACCCAGATAAACGAGTCGTTCCGGTCAAAAAGCCATAAAGAAAGGCTTCAAGTCGATTGCCTCCTAAATGACTCCAGCTGCATAATCTCCGAGCTAAAAATAAAAAGTCCGCATGATGATCATGCGGACTTTTTCATTCATTAATGACTCTGAAATACGCTAAATTACAAAATGACCTTTAGCGCTCTTCAATATTAGCCACTGTTTCGCAAAATTAGCGGTTCTGCAAAATAATACGTAAAGTACGGCGAAGTGGTTCAGCGGCACCCCACAGAAGTTGGTCACCAACGGTGAACGCATTTAGGAAAGTATCGCCCATTGCCATTTTGCGTAAACGACCAACTGGCACAGACAGTGTACCTGTCACTTTCGCTGGTGATAGTTCTTGTGCGGTAATATCACGCTCGTTTGGAATCACCTTAACCCAATCGTTATGTGAGGCAATGATGTCTTCGATCTCATCCATTGGCACATTTTGTTTTAGCTTAATAGTTAAAGCTTGTGAGTGACAACGCATTGCACCAATACGCACGCAAGTACCATCAATCGGAACAATTGACTCACCTTGCAAGCCCAAGATCTTGTTCGTTTCAACTGAACCTTTCCACTCTTCTTTTGACTGACCGTTTTCACGCTTCACATCAATCCAAGGAATTAATGAACCAGCAAGCGGCGCACCAAACTCACTGGTTGGGAATTCACTAGAACGAATCGTCTCGGCAACTTTACGGTCAATATCCAAAATAGAGCTCGCTGGATCAGCCATTTCAGCGCTAACCGACTGGTTAATCACGCCCATTTGTGCGATAAGCTCACGCATGTTTTTCGCACCAGCGCCAGAAGCTGCTTGGTACGTCATTGCGCTCATCCACTCCACCATGCCTTTTTCATAAAGACCACCTAAACCCATTAGCATCAAACTCACGGTACAGTTACCGCCAACAAAGGTATTGGTGCCAGAATGTAGGCCATCTTGAATTTGGGTTAGGTTCACTGGATCGAGTGTAATGATCGCATCATCTTTCATACGTAGTGTAGAAGCGGCATCAATCCAATAGCCTTTCCAACCCGCTTGACGAAGTGCTGGATACACTTTCTCGGTATAAGAACCGCCCTGACAAGTAATAATGGCATCAAGTTGTTTTAGGCTTTCGATATCAAACGCATCTTGTAGCATGCCCGCATCTTTACCAAGGTTGGGTGCCGGAATACCGACTTGCGACGTGCTATAAAATACAGGTTCAATTAGGTCAAAATCCTTTTCTTCTACCATACGTTGCATCAGTACCGAACCTACCATGCCACGCCAGCCGACTAAACCTACTCTCATTTTCATCCTCTCCATGAATTAAAATTATAAAAAGGGGCCAATTCAGCCCGCCAATCATTATTCTGTCTTTACTATCTCATTGCTGCCGATAATCTTCAAATCCCATTTTGAACAATATCGGTAATATTCACTCTTTTTTACGCTTTAGTTGGGCATATTAAGAATGACGTGTCAGCTGATCTTTCAAATTAGGCGGAATGCCTTTAATGGTTAAAGTATCGGTTTCTGGATCATAAAAAACGCGTTCACCTAGCAACATACTATCGAAGTTAATTGACAATCCGCCCCCCGCGCCAACATATTTCGCAAGTTTACGAATGGTAGAACGATCAACAGGGAAACTGTCTTCCAGCTCGTAACCTTGTTTTTGTGTAAATTCAGCGAAATTATCGTGATGTCCCGCACCACTTAACTCACCTGATAACTCTTTAATCGTCACTTCATCGCCGGCTTTCAGCTGCTCATTACAAAAATCATGCACTTGTTTACGACAAGCGACGGTTTCTTCTTTATTCAATTGAGCATCTGCGCAGTAATCATCTACCGCTTGCATTAATACTTGGTTTTGCTTTTTCGTGTCTAAGCCGACTTCAGCTTGCAAAAAGTCCAAGAAAAAATCCGCCACTTTACGGCCCACACGACCTTTAATGTAAGATAAGTATCGATTTGAATCGGGATCGGTTTCATACCGAGATAAATCAATTCGTACTGCGATATCCATCTTGTTGATATCAAGATAATCAGTGCCGCTAATATCCAGTTCATCGTTCACTTTCAGGCTTTGATTCGAAGGTAACAAGGCAATGAAAAGATAATCTGTCGCCAAAGATTGGTATTCAGCAAGTACCAATACACCTTCTTCTGCAAAGGGATATTTGGCTAATTCAGATTTTAAACGCTCTGCCGACTGCTGCGAAAAGTCATAAAATTTCAATTCACCTTGGCGCAATTGCTTCATCCAAGACTGAAATTCACTTTCTTCTTTATAGACGCCAAATCCTTTACCCGCTTTAGCGTTGAAGGTTCGGTGCAGCTCAGCCACGAGTTGTTCAGTCACACCATCATTTGGTAAGGCAGAATCACGCAAGCTAACAACTAGCTCATCTTGGTCATTTTTTGTCAATTTATGCAGTATGACGTTGGAAATATCTAGGCTCATGGTAAATTAGTTTCAGTTGATGTTTCAGTTGTGAGGAAGACTAGGTTATCATAAGCCGCTTTGCATACCCAAGTGAGATAAACTTCTCTACAACAAGATGTTCTGCAACAAGATATTAAATCGAATAGCAAAAATATCATCGGGTTCTATCATTAACTGAAATCTAGGAAACAATTTAAGAACGTTATGCCTATTAACTCTAAATACAGCGACCAAAAAATCGAACAAATTCTGGCAGAAATCGCTGCCGTATTAAAAAAGCATGATGCAAATCCAGATTTGAGCTTAATGATTGCTGGTAATATAGCCACTAACATCTTGAACTCAAATGTGCCAAAATCTCAACGTAAACTCATTGCAGATAAATTTTCTCAAGCTCTTTTATCATCTCTTGATGACTAAAATGTATTCTTAAAACTAATTGAGTTAGAACGAAATCTTACATGGTAGATAGCGGAAATTCATACGGAGAGCGTGTCTCTCGACTGGTCAGTTGGGGACATTGGTTCGCCTTCTTTAACATCATCATAGCCATGCTTATTGGTACGAGCTTTGTTGCTCAGTCACCATGGCCTGATACTTTCCTAGGACAGTTGTATTTACTCATTTCATGGGTAGGTCACTTCAGTTTCCTTGTTTTTGGCTTATATATTTTGGTGTTGTTTCCGCTCACCTTTATCATTCCATCAAGAAAACTCTTACGCTTAATCAGCGTGTGTTTTGCTACCATTTGTTTGACTCTACTCATACTTGATACTCAAGCTTACGAACGTCTCCATTTGCACCTAAACCCCGTAGTTTGGGAGCTATTGCTGAGTAAAGAGAAAACTTCTTTCAATGCTGAGTGGCAATACTTGTTTGCTGCTGTCCCTGTTATTTTCCTATTACAAATCGCCATTTCAGAATGGATTTGGAAAAAGCAGCGTAAACTGTCTCGCAAGCAAGTCGGCAAACCTGCCACCATTATTTTCTTTTTATGCTTTATTAGCAGCCACCTGATTTATATTTGGGCGGATGCGTTTTTCTATAGCCCGATAACCAATCAAAAAGCGAACTTCCCACTGTCTTACCCTATGACAGCGAAGTCGTTCATGGAAAAGCACGGCTTACTTGATAAAGACGAATATCTAGAGCGTTTAGAAAAAAATGGTAAACCAAGTGAAGTAGTGAACTACCCGCTTGAACCAATAAAATTCGAAGGTCGCGGTAAAAAATACAATGTTTTGATCGTGATGGTAGACAACTTACGCAGCGATATGCTGGCACAAGACGTGATGCCGATGACATTTGATTTTGCTAAAAACAATCAAAATTTTATCAATCATTACAGTGCAAGTAACAATACGTATGGCGTGTTTGGCTTATTTTATGGTCTTCCTAGCAGTTATGCTGCCAGTATCAAATCACAAGATACGTCGCCTTTATTCATAACCACCATGAGTAATCGCGATTATGCCATGTCTGCGTTTAGTGGTGATGAGTTTGATAACGCACAATTTTATGACGAAATTTTTGCACCCATTGATATTGCAAAGCTAAGCAACCGTAAAATAAATGGTGATGCCGATACCGTTTCTGAATGGAAGCATTGGCTCAACACGAATAGCACACAGCCTTGGTTTAGCTATGTTGAATTATCTGATGTTGAAAAATACGAAGATAAACCCACAGTACTAGAGCGATTCAAGACTGACTCTAAATCAGCAAAAGAAAAACTGCTTGCTCAGTATAAATCAGCCGCTTTTGAAACTGATCAGCAAGTCAATCAAATCCTGACAGAACTTGATAGCAAAGATATGCTGAATAATACGGTTGTGGTGATTACATCAAATCATGGTATCGAATTTAACGAAACTAAGAGCAACAGCTGGGGCTCAGACAGCAACTTTAGCCGTTACCAGTTGCAGGTACCTATGGTGATCCATTGGCCTGGCAAAGCCCCCGAACTATATCAACACAAAACTAGCCATCTGGATTTGTCAGCCACGCTAATGCAAGACCTTTTCCAGTCTTCATCGAATCCATACGATTTTGGCAGTGGTAAGAACCTATTCAATGTCACCAACCGCCCTTGGATACTCGCGGGTGATAGTGACAATATTGCGCTGATTACCGACGATACAACCACCGTAGTTGATGAATTTGGTAATTACAAAGTTTATGACAAAAACTACCAGCGCAATGATGATGTAAAACCGAAACTTTCGATTGTTTTACAAGGATTATCTGAGCTGAAACGTTTTTATCGTCAAAGCGATTAAATTTTAGTCGAACGGTTCTCATTGATATACAAAGCATATTGACGAGTTTCTGTTTCATCACTTACATTATCGACATCGGTATGTAGCGCAGCTTGGTAGCGCACTGTCATGGGGTGTCAGGGGTCGGAGGTTCAAATCCTCTCATACCGACCATTATTCAAAGGCGTTGTGCATACAGCGCCTTTTTTCTATCTAATGGTTATTGAGAATATCTTTAGCGCAGCTTGGTAGCGTCGTTACCCACAAAACATGGGGATGCCACAGCTAGTGGTTCAAATCCTCTCATACCGACCATTATTCAAAGGCGTTGTGCATACAGCGCCTTTTTTACATCTACTGGTTATTGAGAGTACCTTTAGCGTAGCTTGGTAGCGTCGTTACCCACAAAACATGGGGATATCACAGCTAGTGGTTCAAATCCTCTCATACCGGCCATTATTCAAAGGCGTTGTAGATACAGCGCCTTTTTTGTATCTGATCGTTATTGAGAATATCTTGGTAGCACCGAAATACTTAAGTCCCTAGATGTAACTACCAAAATTCTAGTCTTCTGATATTTTCATGTTTAACCGCTCAAAAATACTTCAAACCATTAAAATTAAGGGTTTACAAAAACTTAATCGCTATATATTATTTACCGCGTTTGGAGGGATGGCTGAGTGGTCGAAAGCACCGGTCTTGAAAACCGGCAGTCGTTAATAGCGGCTCTAGGGTTCAAATCCCTATCCCTCCACCACTATTCAAAAGCCCGCTAGTTTTAGCGGGCTTTGTCGTATCTGAGTATCAGGAATTTATTCCCATCCCATATTCTGTGTGCGTATAATCACTATCCCAATAAATTTAACTAAGGATATGTCTATGCAATCCATTAATAAATCAGCCCTGATTATTGTTGATATGCAAAATAGCTTTGTTGAAGGTGATGACCTAACCGTGCATAGTTTAGCGGTTCAAGGCGGACGTGAATTAGTTGAAGGAATTAATCAATTTCAGCAAAAGTTTGATTTAGTCATTGCCACCAAAGATTGGCACCCTGCCGATCATGGTAGCTTTGCTAGTCAATACCCAGAGAAAAACGTTTTTGATATGACAACGTTAAATGGCGTTGAGCAAATTCTTTGGCCTGATCACTGCGTGCAACATTCGATTGGTGCGGAGTTTGTTGATGGCTTAGACATAGATAACATTGCTCATATCACATACAAAGGGACCGATCCCAAGGTCGATAGTTACAGCGGCTTTAAAGATAACAATAATCAAGCTAAAACGGATTTAGATGATGTACTTAAATCCCATGCTGTGACTGATATATATGTCGTTGGATTAGCGGCTGACTTTTGTGTCAAGGCAACGGCTATTGATGGTGCAATGCTTGGATACAAAACTTTCTTTATCAAAGATTTAACTGCAGCAGTAATACCAACTCAAGATAATCTTAATACCTTATATCAAGAGTTGGAAGACGCAGGTGTTCAAGTTATCGAGGCATCACAAGTCTAGCGCCCCCTCTAACCGGTTAATTCATCTGTTCTGGATAAAAATGAAAATCGCACAGCGGCCTGTTTATTTTTTCTAGCACGTAGTACACCATCGTCATAATCAGCAACATAGCCATAAACCAAGGCAGTACATATTGCGTGATATAAGCATTTTGTATGTAGGCCTTGATCGTTATGTCGTTAAAATGAATGTGTTTATTAAAGAGGAACGGTAAGAAGCGACTTTCACCAATTGAATAGCTTTGATCTCTGAAATCAATATCAAGCCCCATGTATTGACTTAACCAGGGCCCCAATGAATCTTGCATCAATTGCTGCAAATCAAACGTCATGCCTAGATCACCTAATAATTTTCCTTGAGAAAACACTGGCGTGACTAAAATAACAACACTTCTTCCCCTTGGGTAAGCCTGCTCAAGTGAAGTTAAAAATGAGATAGAGTGTTCTAAACTGATTCCATTTTGCCGATATCTCAACGGAGAAAACTCTGGAGGGGTGGCCGTTAAATTAATGCGAGATTTAATGTAAGCAAATTCTTGACCTTGTCCGTAATATACAAAGAAGGCTTGAGGTGAAGCATTTCGGTCTTCTTCCATCCAAAATTCATCGAGTTTATGTAGTCGTTTCGATAAATCAAAATTCACCGATTGCACATTGCCTTACGCGATAAAACTACCTGAATAAAAGGAATAATGGTCTGGCATAATATTTACACCTTCAATGCCAATTTGCTCATTCTTTTCTAATGCAAAACCAGCATTATGATTAGCTTGAACGCTTATCTCAGGTAATAGAGTTTCAATATTATTGGTAATACGTTCATTCACGGAAAAATATTGGGATAAATCATTTTTAACCGCAGAGCTCACACCTTCAAGATAATTAAAAATAGACACACAGGTATAGGCAATCCAGCACGCTATACAAGTGGCAAAGAGATAGAAAAATGAATGCGAACTTCTCCCTAGCGGCATATTGATAAAACTCCCTTTATCCTAACTTTTATTCCATCGACATCTAATACCACTTGTACTAATTGGTATCTAAGTCACATCACTTCTACTTTAAACAATAATCCATCCAATACTGTTTTGCCTGTAAATTGGCCATTTCATAGTCTTTACATTCAGCAAACAATACCGCCGCCATGCTTGAAATAACCACATTTATCGCCTGTTCTGACATTGGACTCATCAAGCCTGGTGGTTGTGTTGACGGTAATGGAAGCCCTTCTTCTAGGCTTTCTTGCCAATAAAAAGATTCAACCCCTTGAGCACTACTCAACCATACGGTTTGGCTGACCTTAGGATTATATTCCGCTTCGCCATTTTGACCTTTATATGAAATGACAGACAAGCTCTTTCTGTCTATAACTTGATCAATTTCAGCATGAAGTTGCTGGAAACCTGGGTGAAAGCTACCACGAACACCTAATTTTGCAGCCCCTGGGTTTAATGCTCGTACCACAGTATTAATAGGCGTTCGTAATCCGTATCGTGCTTTCCATCCAATCATAGTTTGGGCAATGGGAGCAAATGCCTGTAATGGCAAATAAGCGATGTGATGTTCCGCGAGTAATTGTCTTGCATGCTCAGCATCTTGAGCCAAAGGAATAGCAAGGTCCATCAAGTGATCTTCAACGTGTACTCGGCCGTTGTTCGGTTCGTTATAGCCATGCAAAAGCACTTTATAGCCATTTAAAGATAATATTTTTGCAGCAAGACCATGCCAGGGAAAAGACTCATCACCAGCGCGCTTACCAGCATAACAAGGCCAATCTATGTCAGCACCAATACTCGGTACTCGCGATTGAAATGCTTTCACAAACCCTGCAATTTCATCGTTCGTTTCATTTTGAACCCGAATAAGCATGAGTAGCATCGCTATTTGATCATCACCAATTGCATTGCTTCCGCTTTCTTTCGCACTTAAATAGGCGTCCATGACATCGAACGCTTGTTGCTCAGATAATGGTTTTCGTCCTCGCTCGCCACGTCCGACGGTACGAATGCACTCTAAAATAATACTCATAAGGTACGTTACTCTCCTTGCTTCAACCTCCTTACTTTACCTGAAAGGCTCTCTATATGGTGAATAGAAACGCATGTGCTAACGCAAAAAAAACCTGATTTCTAAAGTGAGGATGATAAAAATAAGAAAAGCCTGCACAATGGTAGGCTTTCACATAAAGAATCTCAGACTACTTTTAAGTTTGCTGGCGCAAATATTCTTGCTCCCAAATATTTGAATACGGTGAGCCTGATAACAATTTTTGATGCTGTAATTCGTCTAAGTGATCCAGTGATGCCTGATGCATTTGTTCCGATAATGAATGAAAGAATTCACTGCACTTATTCATCAAAGTCGATTGATTTTTGGTTGGGTATTGACTTGCCATAATGCTTCTCCTTAAGAATATGGACGGCATTGCTTTCCATCTGCAATGCATGTACCTATGCTGCAATACTTCTACCTATGCTGCTGCATACATGTGCCTACACCTGAAATATCAAGCGCAAAGCACATTACAATCTAAGCAGTAATCAATTAAGCAATAACCAAGCCAATTTTAAATATTCGTTGTAACAGACACTTAGATTACTGGCATAAAAAATCATGCACAAGTTTGATCCAAAATGGATGAGAAATAGTGCAAGTTAGCATTTCTTAGCCTTACAAATTAGCTTTTCCTAGCTTTATAGATTTTACGGGCGGTTCCCTTTTTCTTATATGCGGGCTTTTTCACTGGCGGTAACGAGCGTAACGAGTCTGGTACAGGCGCGGTTTTTACATTGTGGATCAACTGTTCAATTTGTTGCTGCAAGTGTTGCATAAATGGTGTGTAGGCTTGTTGCTTTTCAGCCATGGCTTGTAATTGATGTTCCCAATGGGCGGTCATATCAGGATAAGTCGATTCTGCGGGTAGCGCATGAATTAAGCCTCTTCCCGCTTGACTGGCTTTGATAAACCGACCTTCACGAACTAGTAACTGACGCTTGAATAAAGTATCGAGTATCCCAGCTCGCGTGGCTTCCGTTCCAAGTCCATCTGTGTCACGGAGAATTTTCTTTAATTCTTTGTCGGCGACAAATCGCGCAATACCCGTCATGGCTTGCAATAATGTAGATTCAGTAAAGTGACGTGGTGGCTCAGTTTTATGATCTTTGATTTCACCTTCTCGACACAATAGTTTTTCCCCGATAGCTAGCGCAGGGACTTGATCAATCCCCTCCTCATCGGCCTCTTGTGTTTTTGAAGATTGAAGTATTTTCCAACCTGAGACAATCAGCACTCGACCTTTGGCAATAAACACGCCACCGGCAATATCAAACTCTAACTTCGACTCGGCATAGACCGCAGCAGGATAAAACTGCATCAAATACTGACGTGCAATCATTTGATAAATTTTTGCTTCGTGACCAGACAGAACATGACTCGCCATTTTCTTTGGGGTTGGAATGATGGCGTGGTGAGCATCCACTTTGCTGTCATTCCACGCTTTTGATTTTAAAGACAGATCTACGCCAGCAACCGCTTGTTGTAATTGAGCATCGTTATTATTTATCGCCTCAACCACGCTTCCCGCTTGTTTGAAATGTTCTTTAGGCAAATAACGACTGTCTGAACGAGGGTAAGTAATCAGCTTATGTTTCTCATATAACGACTGACACACATTCAACACATCTTGCGCACTCATTTGAAAACGTCTTGCCGCTTCAATTTGCAAAGCAGAAAGGGAATAAGGTAGTGGTGGCGCTTGTTTAGTTTGCTTTTGTTCAGAGTCTTTTACCATCGCGGGCTGACCTTGAATACGACTCGCCACATTTTCTACCAACTTACGGTTTAGCACTCTCCCTTCTTCGTCTTGCCACGGTTTGATTGCTTCACTTGGTTTCCATTTAGCGCGAATATCAAATTCTTCATTCCCATTTTGATACGGGATCAACGCATGTAAGGAAAAGTAATCTCGTGGTACAAAATTTTCGATTTCTTCATCACGTCTCACCACCAAACCCAGTACAGGGGTTTGTACCCGCCCTACCGACAGAACGCCTTGATAACCAGCTTTTTGCCCGAGCAAGGTATACGCACGCGACATATTCATTCCATACAACCAATCGGCGCGAGAGCGCGCTAAAGCCGAAACAGAAAGAGGAACAAATTCTTGGTTGGAACGCATTTGTGTTAACGCGCGTTTTACCGCAGGTAGGTTTAAATCGCTGATCAATAAACGCTGAGTGGATTGCTTTTGTGCTTTGGTCGCTTTGAGATAATCAATGACTTCATCCACCAGCAGCTGCCCTTCACGATCAGGGTCTCCCGCATTGATAAGTTCTGGTTTTTGCTTAAAAAGCTGTTTTATCACTGAGAGTTGTTTTTTAGCGGCGGCGCGTGGGCGTAATTGCCATTGCTGTGGAATGATGGGTAAATCCGCCATATTCCATTTTTTATAACGCTCATCATAAGCATCTGGCTCCACTTGTTCCAGCAAATGCCCGATACACCAAGTCACCACATCGCCGTTGGCACAACGAATAAAACCTTGTTCATTTTTATGAGGTGTAGGCAAAGCAGCCGCAATGGCGCGACCTAAGCTTGGTTTTTCAGCAATAAATAAACGCACAGCAATCTCAAATAGCGAAAATATAAAAGAAAAGGCAACACTCAAGGTCACCTTTTTAGAGTCAATTTAACTGTGATTTTATACAGTGATTTTCAATTAAAGGAAAGAGACAAAATCACCAATTTTACGTTCAGGTACTTTCATTGGTGTGGTTCCCGGTGTGCCTAAATATAAGAAGCCCACGATTTGATCTTCTCCTTCAAGTCCAAAGGCTTGGTGTACTTCTTGATGAAACATCCATTCACCCGAGCGCCAAAAGCCTTGAAAACCTTGTGCGATCGCCGCCATTTGCATTGCCTGTGCTGCACAACCAGCAGAAAGGTGTTGTTCGAACGCTGGCACTTTTTCATGAGGCGTGACCTTAGCGATCACGGTGATCACCATAGGGGCTCGAAATGGTGCTTTTTTCAACTTCTCAATCACTGCTTCATCGCTATTGTTTGCCTTTGCAGCGTGCACAAGAATATCCGCCAATTTGCGTAACCCTTCACCTTGCGCGATAACAAAGCGCCAAGGTGTTAAGCTGCCGTGATCAGGCGCTCGGAATCCCGCTTTAATGATGTTTTCCAACACTTTGCCTTCCGGTGCGGGTTCAATCAGATTGGCTACAGAACGGCGCTCCAACAATAAATCTAACGCTTGCATAATCATTCCTTGGCTTTAAAACGACAAATGAGAATCATAATCAAATATCACTTCTTTGACCATGACTCTCATTGCATTTCATCTATTTAATCGATTTAACGTAAAGCTAGAATCTAAATAACCTCCGCTACCGTTAAATAGATATCGCAATCTTAGTGCCTTGACGAATGGCACGTACCGCGTCCAATTCACCGGCAACATCTGCGCCACCAATCACATGTAACTTGCCATTAAGAGACGCCCATTTTTCTTCAAAGGGACGCACAGACTCTTGCCCGGCACACACAATAATATTGTCGGCATCCAACACTGTTTCTTTTTGATTGAGCGTAATATGTAGGCCTTGCTCACTCACTTTCTGGTAACTCACTCCCCCCATCAAATTAACACCGCGTTTTTTCAAAGTAGCACGATGAATCCAACCGGTTGTTTTACCTGGCCCTTTGCCGACTGGCCCTTGACGGCGCTGCATCAACCACACGTGTTTATCACTCAACATTTCCGACATGGGCACTAACCCCCCCGCATGCTGTAGATTTTGGTCAATCCCCCAATCATCCAGCCAATCACCAATACCATGCTGGTTAGGCTCTGTGATCATACTTGCTACATCAACGCCGATACCACCAGCGCCAATAATGGCCACTTTCTTACCTAATGCACTCTTTTCACGAATCAAGGTTTGATAATCAATAACTTTGTCGCTGCCTTCCATACCTTCAATATTCAGCACTCGAGGCTTAACGCCCGATGCCATCACCACTTCATCGTATTGTGTCAGCATTTCAAAGGTTGCTTCGGTTTCAAGCTTAAGGTTCACACCCGTTTCTTCAATGCGGTTTGCAAAGTATCGAATCGTCTCGCGGAATTCTTCTTTACCAGGAATTTGCATCGCAAGACGGAACTGCCCCCCAATACGGTCGTTTTTCTCATATAAGTCAACATGGTGACCACGCTCAGCCGCAATTGTTGCACATGCTAAACCCGCGGGACCAGCACCAATCACTGCCACTTTTTTCTTCGTGGTTGCCGCTCTAACCGGCATGTCAAGTTCATTACACGCACGCGGATTCACCAAACAACTGGCTTGCTTGCCTTTGAAAATATTATCCAAACAAGCCTGATTACAGCCGATGCAGGTGTTAATTAATTTTGATTTTTGTGCTGCCGCTTTATTGACAAAATCAGGGTCAGCCAAGAAAGGACGTGCCATTGACACCATATCCGCATGGCCTTGCGATAAAATGTCCTCTGCCACTTCCGGTGTATTAATACGATTACAAGTGATCACCGGGATCGACAAATGTGGTTTCACTTTTTCCGTCACCCAGCTAAAGGCGGCGCGGGGTACTTGAGTTGCTATCGTTGGTATCCGTGCTTCATGCCACCCAATACCAGTATTAATCAGCGTCACGCCTGCCTGTTCTAACGCTTTTGCCAGCTCCACCACTTCATCAAAAGTACTGCCTTGCTCAACGAGGTCCAGCATAGATAAGCGGAAAATAATAATGTACTCATTACCCACTTTGGCACGAATAGCTTTAACGATTTCAAGAGGCAGACGAATTCGATTTTGATAGCTGCCCCCCCATTCATCGCCCCGTTGATTAGTACGCTGACAAATAAATTGGTTAATCAAATACCCTTCTGAGCCCATCACTTCTACCCCATCATATCCAGCACTTTTGGCTAGATTCGCGGTATTGGCAAAATCATCGATGGTGCTACGAATTTGTCGTGCGCTCATTTTACAGGGAGTGAATTTTGAAATCGGTGCACGAGTTGCGCTGGCACTTTGAGAAAAAGGATGCATGGCATAACGACCGGCATGCAGAATTTGCAGTGCAATTTTACCGCCATGTTTATGAACCGCTTCAGTCACAACACGGTGCTTTTTCACATGAGATTGACGACTTAATTGTGCGCTAAACGGGGTTAAACGGCCACGTAAGTTAGGAGAAAAGCCGCCAGTCACAATTAAACCAACGCCACCTTTTGCACGTTCTTCATAAAATGCTGCTAGCTTTTTCAGTTCACCGCGCTCTTCTTCTAAACCGGTGTGCATTGAACCCATCAAGACGCGATTACGTAATTGTGTAAATCCGAGGTCCAGTGGTGCTAGTAGATGTGGGTACATATCTCACCTTTCAAGCTAATAATTATTATATGGTCTGACCAGAGTATCGCTTGCACTTCAACTATTCAAACATCCGTTTACATTTTTGTAACCTAGCTCAATTTTCATCGTAAAGTTGATTCAAAGGCACAAATTTTCTTACTGCTTGAGGGGTTATCCCCAAGTAACCCAAATTACCGTAACATTAATGTCATTGCTTATGTTACATTGTTGCAAATAGTCTTACGCTTATGCTTAAGCGACCTCAGATTTACATCATGTTTAACCGGACAGAAATATGAAAAAACTGTTTTGCTTTATCGCAAAGATCATCAAAGGCATTTGGAAATTTATCGGTTTTCTACGTGTCGCAATGTTGAATCTTGCCTTTCTCGCTATTTTAGTTTTCGCCTACTTCACCTTTTTCCCGCAAAAATCAGCAGCACCGGATGATATCTCGTCAAAAAAAGAAGCCTTAATCCTCAATTTGGAAGGGCCGATTGTTGAGCAACGTTCTTATATCAATCCGTTCGACTCCTTATCGGGAACATTGATGGAAAAAGATCTGCCAAAAGAAAATGTGCTCTACGATATTGTGACGACGATTCGTGCAGCAGCAAAAGACGAATCCATTACTGGGCTCGTACTGAATTTAAAGCAGATGCCAGAAACCAACCTAACCAAATTACGCTATGTAGCTAAAGCCATCAGTGAGTTCAAAGCCAGTGGCAAGCCAGTCTACGCGTATGGTGATTTTTATAATCAAAGCCAATATTACCTAGCCAGTTACGCCAATAAAATCATGCTCTCACCAGATGGAGCAGTGCTATTAAAAGGCTACAGCGCTTACAATTTGTACTTCAAAGACTTTCTGGAAAAACTCAATGTCTCTACTCATATTTTCCGTGTAGGCACATATAAATCGGCGGTAGAGCCTTTTATTCGTAATGATATGTCACCCGCTGCAAAAGAGTCTGCCAGCGCATGGTTAACTCAATTGTGGGGGGCGTACATTGATGATGTTGCTCATAACCGTAACGTAGATGGTAAAACGCTAACGCCAAGCATGGAGGATTTCCTTGCACAAATGAAAGTCGTTGATGGTGATTTAGCACAATTGTCGAAACAAGTCGGTTTGGTTGATGAGCTTATGACTCGCCAACAAGCGACCCAATTCTTACGTGATAAATTTGGCGGCACGGATAAGAATGGCTACAACGGCATAAGCTACTATCAATATAAAAATACCGTGACACAACCAATCACAACCAGCCCAGATAAAATTGCAGTCGTGGTTGCCAGTGGTACGATTTTAGATGGCGATCAACCTAAAGGCAGTGTTGGTGGTGATTCAACGGCTCGTCTATTACGCCAAGCTCGCCTAGATAAAGACATTAAAGCTGTGGTATTGCGTGTCGACAGCCCAGGCGGCAGCGCTTTCGCATCTGAAGTCATTCGTAATGAAGTGGAAGCATTAAAGCAAGCGGGGAAACCTGTGGTTGTTTCAATGTCTAGCCTTGCAGCATCGGGTGGTTACTGGATTTCAATGAGTGCCGATAAAATCATCGCTCAGCCAACCACGCTCACGGGTTCAATCGGTATCTTTGGTGTCATCACCACATTTGAAAAAGGCTTAAATCAACTAGGCGTGCATACGGATGGAATTGGCACCAGCCCATTCTCTGGTGTTGGCTTAACCAATGGTCTATCAAAAGGTGCGTCAGAAGCAATGCAAATGGGCATTGAGCATGGTTATCATCGTTTTATCTCACTGGTGGGTGAGAACCGAGACATGAAAACTGAAGAGGTTGATAAAGTCGCCCAAGGTCGAGTTTGGACCGGTCAAGATGCCATGAAACGTGGTCTTGTGGATCAAATGGGTGACTTTGATGATGCGATTACTGAAGCGGCTAAGTTAGCTAAAGTGACAGATTACCAGTTAACTTGGGTTGATAAGCCACTCACGCCAACTCAACAAATGCTGCAAGATTTATTCAGCACTGTCGATGCATCACTAGGTAACCCACTAGAAAAATATTTGCCGGATGCGCTAAAACCAGCCGCCGCACAAATTAGCCAAAGTGCCGATTTACTCAACAGCTTTAATGATCCGAAAGGCTATTATGCTTTTTGTTTAAATTGCCAAACTAATTAACTGAAAAATAAAACAATAATCAAAGCCAGTAACTCACAATGCTGGCTTTTTTCTTTGCGTGTTTGCCATTTTCTTATTGGGATAAATGCCGCTATAATTGCGCCCAACTGTTCCCCCTACTCAATTTGATATTCATTATGACAAGAAAACACATCTACATCGCTTACACTGGTGGCACCATTGGCATGAAACGTTCCTCACACGGTTACGTACCTGCTGATGGTTTCATGACCCAACAACTTGCTGCAATGCCAGAATTCCATCGTGAAGAAATGCCATTGTTTACCGTGCACGAGTATTCACCTCTAATGGATTCATCCGATATGACGCCTAACGATTGGCAGCATATCGCTGATGACATCAAAGCTAATTACGACAAATACGACGGTTTCGTGATTTTACACGGCACCGATACCATGGCGTACACCGCCTCTGCGTTGTCATTCATGTTTGAAAACTTGGGTAAACCGGTGATCGTGACGGGCTCACAAATCCCATTAGCTGAGCTGCGTTCTGATGGTCAAGCAAACTTACTGAATGCCTTACATATTGCGGCAAACTACCCGATCAATGAAGTGACGTTGTTTTTTAATAACCAACTCATGCGAGGTAACCGCAGCACCAAGTCTCGCGCTGATGGTTTTAATGCCTTTACTTCACCTAACTTGCCACATTTGTTAGAAGCAGGGATCAGCATTCAAGTGAGTAACCCTGAACTGATCAACAAGAAGCCACAAGGTGAATTCAAAGTACACAACATCACGCCACAACCGATCGGTGTGATTACTATGTATCCGGGCATTTCTCATGAGGTTATTCGCAATACATTACGCCAACCAGTAAATGCGATGATTTTGCTCACTTTTGGTGTCGGTAACGCACCACAAAATAAAGAGATGCTTGCGCACTTAAAAGAAGCCTCAGAACGTGGCGTGATTGTGGTGAACCTAACCCAATGCTTAACTGGGAAAGTAAATATGGATGGTTATGCTACTGGGGTTTCATTAGCAGAAGCTGGTGTGATCAGTGGATTTGATATGACGCACGAAGCCGCCCTTGCCAAGCTACATTATTTATTAAGTAAAGAGTTAAGCTACGAAGAAATCAAAGCGCAGATGCAACAAGTACTGCGTGGGGAGATGAGTATTTAAACATTACTCGGGTTCTCGTTACTCGTTGCTCGGAAAAGATAATTCGAGCAACGAGCAGCAAAGCGCCCGAGAAATGAGAGGCGGCTTTGTCAAAACTCATTATCTACTTTCACTCTCACAATATCCGCTTCATTTTGCACAAACTGCTTTTTCAATTCTGCTTTTGATTTAAACGAAACTTCTCCACCCGCGGCAACCGTCATGTGTTGTGCATCGTGGTTATGTTTCGATTGATACAGCATCACCGCCTGCATGCAAGAATCGCGTTGTTCTTTTGTAATCGGCGTACCATCTAACCAACGACCAGTTTCAATGGCATAGTTCAATCGCTCATACACTTCCGGTGTCATGGCGTTAAGAAGTTGTTCTACATTCATGTGCTTTCCTTAATACAGCTTAAGCGCGTTGATTTACACCCTGCGTTACTGGTTAAAAATTAAAGATACCGAGTTCACGCAAAAACGCTGTCCTGTCGTATCTTGAGGCCCATCTAAAAAGACATGACCTAGGTGGCTGTCGCACTGAGCACAGCGAATTTCAGTACGAATCATACCGTGGCTATGATCTTCCAAATAACGGATGGCGCTTTTAGAAATCGGTTTATCGAAACTAGGCCAACCACAGCCTGAATCATATTTATCGTCCGATGAAAACAAATCCGCATGGCAGCAAGTACATTGATAAGTTCCGGTGTCTTTATTATGCAGCAATGTTCCTGAGTATGGAGCTTCCGTTCCTCCCAAGCGACATACACGATACTGCTCTTCGGTTAAACTTTGTTTCCATTCTTTATCTGTTTTCTTCACCGGATGACTCCATTTGGATTGGTACTATCATTAACAACATAAGATCAATACTCATGATGGTGCTGATGTTCAACATTGCTGGCAACTAAGTCAACAACCAGCCGATCAATCTGATAAATAAGTCTCTATTTTACGAACCTTTGAATTTAACACTGAATGTTTTTCAACAAAAACTTGCGTATTGGCTACAATGTGGCACATACTTTCCAACGATTTGAAATAGTGACTTGAATCACGTTAGAGTATGGTTCTTGTCTGTACACATAGGATATGTACAAACTTGTAGTAACAGCAAAATTTGAAACGTGAACGTATGGGCAGTAATTGACCGATTTTGATGAATTCAGAAAGAAAGTAACTCTTTTTTTTGACTTTAAACAAGTAAAAGCCGATTATGCCTTGCAGTCACTGACTGGGTTTTGTAATTTTACTACCAGTTATCTTTAATCTGAAAATTAAGTTGTGGAGCAACTACAATGACTATCAAAGTAGGTATTAACGGTTTTGGCCGTATTGGACGTTTCGTTTTCCGTGCTTCTGTTGAGCGTGACAACATCGAAGTTGTTGGTATCAACGACCTTATCGACGTTGAGTACATGGCATACATGCTTAAGTACGATTCAACTCACGGTCGTTTCAACGGTACTGTTGAAGTTAAAGACGGTAACCTAATCGTTAACGGTAAAACTGTACGTGTAACTGCTGAGCGTAACCCAGAAGATCTTAAGTGGAACGAAATCGGTGTTGATGTAGTTGCTGAAGCAACTGGTATCTTCCTAACTGACGAAACTGCACGTAAACACATCACTGCAGGTGCTAAGAAAGTTGTTCTTACTGGTCCTTCTAAAGACGCAACTCCAATGTTCGTTATGGGCGTAAACCACGAAACTTACGCTGGTCAAGACATCGTTTCTAACGCTTCTTGTACTACTAACTGCCTAGCGCCAATCGCTAAAGTTCTTAACGACAAGTGGGGCATCGAGTCTGGTCTTATGACTACTGTTCACGCTACTACAGCTACTCAAAAAACTGTAGACGGTCCTTCTGCGAAAGACTGGCGTGGTGGTCGTGGTGCTTCTCAAAACATCATCCCATCTTCAACTGGTGCTGCTAAAGCTGTAGGCGTTGTACTACCAGCTGTACAAGGCAAACTAACTGGTATGGCTTTCCGCGTACCAACTGCTAACGTTTCAGTTGTTGACCTAACAGTTAACCTAACTAACGCTGCTTCTTACGCTGACATCTGTGCAGAAATGAAACGCGCTTCTGAAAACGAACTAGCTGGCGTTCTAGGTTACACTGAAGATGCAGTTGTTTCTCAAGACTTCATCGGCGAAACTAACACTTCTGTATTCGATGCAGCTGCTGGTATCGCTCTAAACGACAAATTCGTTAAAGTTGTATCTTGGTACGACAACGAAATCGGCTACTCAAACAAAGTTCTTGACCTAATCGCTCACATCTCTAAGTAAGCATTAGCGTAAACTTTCTTTGAAAGGTCTTCTTCTATAGAAGATAAGCGAATAAAAGGCGGCCATTGTGTCGCCTTTTTTGATTTACGATACTCGGAATCTCGTCGCTCGTATCTCGAGCGAACTTAATAAATAAAAAACAGACGATTCGAGAAACGAAAACCCTAGCAACGAGGAACGACGCTCTATGAACCTTACTCATCTACCGATTATCAGTACCCTATCTGATTGCATTACGGTTGTTCAAAAAGACCAAGTTAAAATTATCCGAGTTCAGCACCCTAAAGCCGAAGCGGCCATTTCTTTATTTGGCGGTCATGTTATTTCCTTTAAACCACAGGGCGAACAAGATCTTATCTTTACCAGTGAAGATGCTATTTATGATGGTGAAACGCCATTACGTGGTGGTATTCCTGTCTGCTGGCCATGGTTTGCTAAAGCTGCTGAACCTAGCCATGGTTTTGCACGCACAACAGAATGGCATTTAGTTGAGCATCGTGAAAATGAAGATGGCGTGATGGTTCGTATTGAATTAAAGCCTTCTGAAGCAACACTCTCGATTTGGCCACATCAATTTGAAGTGTTTCTTGATATTGAAGTCTCAGAACAATTAACCACGAGCCTACGCATTAAAAATACGGATGACCACGCTTGGAAGTTCTCTGGTGCGTTACATACTTACTTCAACATTGCCAATATTCTGGATACTCAAATTACTGGCATGGGTGATCATTACATCGACAAATTGCAAGCCGGTAAAGTGTGTCTAGGCGGTGATACACTGAACATCACAGCGGGTGTTGACCGTGTTTACACCCATCCATCAAAACAAATCTTAATCTCTGATCCAAACAATCAACGTACGATCAGTGTGGAGAATGAAGGCGACACGGCAGCGGTGATTTGGAACCCGTGGGAAATTGCTCAAGGCATGGTGGACATGAAAGATGAAGCCTACATCAATATGGTGTGTGTAGAATCCACTCTTTTCGCTGAAACGCTAGAAGATGGCCACTCACTTGAGCCTGGCGAAAGCTATTTACTCAGTACTAAGATAAAACTGCAGTAATTGTTGCTCGTTGCTCGTTGCTCGTTGCTCAAAAAGCCTAATCGCTTTTAGACAACGAGCATTCATTTTCTGCTATCATCCCGCTTCATTCCCTGCGTAAGAAAAGACTATGACTTATCAATGCCCTCTTTGCCATCAAACACTGACCGCCATGCCTAGTGGATTCAAGTGTGAACGTAATCATCAATTTGATCGAGCAAAAGAAGGCTATGTCAACTTAATGCCTGTACAGCATAAACGCTCGAAACAGCCTGGGGACAATGCAGAAATGATGCAAGCACGCCGTCGCTTCTTAGATTCGAACCAGTATCATCCCATGCGTGAAGCCGTGGCTAAGCTCTGTGTCGAGCACTTAACTAATACGTCACATCAACTGCTCGATATAGGCTGTGGAGAAGGCTATTACACCGATTTTATTGCCACACAATTACAGCAGCAACATTCTCAAGCTACCTGCTATGGGTTAGATATTTCAAAAGTCGCTATTCGTTATGCGGCCAAGCGTTATAGCCGTGATGACTTACCGTTCTGTGTCGCATCGAGTCACCGACTACCTTTTGCCGATAACAGTTTAGATGCCGTGTTACGTATTTACGCACCGTGCCAACCCGCAGAATTAGCTAGGGTAACCACAGATAGCGGATTGGTAATCACAGTCACTCCAGCAGCACGCCACTTATATCAATTACGCGAAATGGTGTACCAGGATGTTCATTTGCATGATGAAACACCTGAAGTCATTAATGGCTTTGAACTGACAGTCGAAACCAAGTTGCACTACACCATGACAATGAATGGCGAGCAAGCGGATGATTTATTGCAAATGACGCCATTTGCATGGAAAGCATCAGAGGCGATGCGTGGCGAGTTGAAATCGACCGAGCAATTTGAATGCGAAGCCGATTTCATACTACGTGTGTATAAAAAACGTGTGTATAAGAAGTTAGCTTAACGAGCTGCGCAACGCTGAGCTAAAATAGGGTTCACGTTGTGCTGATAACTTTCAACAATTTCGGCTTTTTTACATTCAAACACACTCACTGGGTATTGTTTATCCCAAGCGGTAAAGAGCTGTTTTTGCTGCTTACTCAAGCGAAACTTCGGATACGTTGCCTCAAAATATAAGTAAGTCCGAGCAATCAAACCTCGTGCATTTTCTGGCGGTTGAGCTTTGCGGTCTTCAACATGAAAATCACAACTACCAAAGTCAGATTTTGTCCCCGACATCATCTGGAAATTGTAATTTGAGCGGTAAGCGTTCACGCTGCCAATAGCGGCGAATAAGTTGTACCCATCGGCTTGCATGAAGCGATATTCTTTATTCACCCTATCGGCACATTTACGACCTTTATAAGGCTTTCCCTTACTACTGACGCATTGCGCATCACCTTCACGCCACTCAACAAACGCACGGCCAAAGTTTTCCGCAGGGACAATATGTTCAAACTCGATTCGTTTAGAGCGAGAGGTATACAAATTATCATCAAAGCCCGCAGGCAAGGTGACGTTCTTTTTGGCATCAAATGCGGCGTCACAATAAACGGTTTTACGCATTTGTGGTGAGTTATAGACATTTTCCATTAACAAACGTTTTGCTTTAGAAAATGAATCGATTTGCGTATTTTGATTTGCCGACGCGACTCCAGATAACAATGTGAATGGGAGTAATACTAACGGGAGCACAGCACGCGCTACAACTGGCCATTTTTTCATTTTAGACTTCCTTTTGTGAAGCCTCTATTTTACGGTTTATTTAATACTTTTTTCATACTTATTATTTATAACCTGCTCAATAAACCACCAAACAAACCCAAATAAAAATAATTCTCAATTGTATTGATTGATTTTCTCATGCCATTTAAGATGTTCGCACATACGGAGATCATCATGCCAAAACTCACTCATTTAACTCGCCTTGTTTCCGCACTATCCACAGCCTTATTACTCAATGCTTGTAGCAGTAGCAATACTGTTTCCGACTCACCGACTGTTAGCTCATTTTACGACTACCAGCTGTATAGCCCTCAGCAGCAGCCGCTGACGCTAGAACAATGGGCACACACGGCTAAGGAAGCTGATGTTATTCTTGTCGGTGAGTGGCACACACATGCGGGTATCCATCGCTTTCAGACCGAAGCTTTACAACAGCTGATAAAGCAAAGTAAGAAGCCTGTTGCCCTTTCGATGGAACAATTTAGTCGTGATACGCAAGCAGTCGTGGATGAATACTTGAAAGGTGAGATTGGCGAGCAAACCTTAATCGCGCAAGGTAACGCATGGCCAAATTATGAAAGTGATTACCGGCCTTTAATAGAACTTGCGAAAACAGCCCAAATTGATGTCATTGCCACGAATGCCCCTAAACCCATTGTTCGCTGTATCGCTAAGCAAGGGTTAAGTTATTTGGATAAGCTCGATTCAGACCAACGCGCGACTATTGCTAAAAAAATTGACCTTGAGGATTCTCCTTATAAAGCGAAGTTCATGGCATCGATGCACCACGGCCAGCCTAGCCAACACATCAATATGTACGCTTCACAATTGACGTGGGATGCAACCATGGCTGAAAGCATTGTCCGCTACCTAAGCCAACATCCAGGCACAACCGTTCTTCACACTGCGGGTAAATTTCATACCGAAAATGGACTGGGAACTGCCGCGCAAATCCACAAGCTCAACCCTAACCTTAAAGTCATGATGGTCACGCCTGTTGAGCAAGTTAGCGAGCAAAGTAGTGATTACCAATTGAAAGTACTGACACCACCGGTTCGTTACATAAAAGAAGAAAACCAGCAGGCCGCATTCAAGAGCATGTTTGCCCAATCCAAACCGTTGGAATGTAATTAACGTACCTCAACGGTGGATAGTGACATAAATAAAACCGCCTTACCCAAACAATGGATAAGGCGGTTTTAGTAGCGTTAACCTTTCACGATGATACATGCGGATTAATCGCGAAAAACGAGTTATCGGCTTTATCTATAGGTTACCTGTGCAAAGTTATCTATGCGGATGATTAATGATGTGGTCTTCCCAGTCGATAACATCGATCTCATACACCACTTTATTACGTACACTTTCACCTGCGGCATGCATGGCTGATTTTGATCCAGTGATCAATGGATGCCATTCTGGTAACGGTTTGCCTTCAGCGAGCAAACGATAAGAGCAAGTTTCTGGTAGCCAATTAAATTCATCGATTTTATCACGAGTCAATTTGAGACACTCTTCGCCCGACTGAAAGCGATTTGGATAATCTTTACAGCTACAAGTCTTACTATTTAGCCAACTACACGCCACGTTGGTGTAATAAACTTCATCGCTGTCTTCATCCATTAACTTATGTAGACAACACTTACCACAGCCATCACACAAGGACTCCCATTCCTGCTCACTCATCTGCTGTAATGTTTTTGCTTGCCAAAAAGGGGTTGTCATAACGATGCCTGCTCTTGTACTGAAAAGGTATTACTCAAAAAATGCATACTAAGATAAGTATAGGCTGCGTTTTATACGCTCATTGACACTAGAATTCAAGTTTGACTATTTTCTAGCTAGTCACTTTGGTACACTCTGCCGCCCTAAATAAGTGTTCAAAAAAGGTTCGTTTTATGGAATGTCGTCTCGGCTGCGGAGCCTGTTGTATTGCACCAAGCATTTCATCACCGATCCCAGGCATGCCAAATGGTAAACCGGCTGGTGTTCGTTGTATTCAACTTAATGAGCAGAATCTATGTAAACTTTTTGGTCAGCCAGAAAGGCCAGCGGTATGTCACGCTTTTAAAGCAGAAGAATCGATTTGTGGCAAAACCGATCAGGAGGCTTTATTTATTATTTCTGATCTAGAAAAGATCACTTAGAAAACTCGAAACTCGAAACTCGAAACTCGAAACTCGAAACTCGAAACTCGAAAGCATGTTAAAAACATCAACATTGAAATCAAGCTTCGAATTTTATCTACAACTTCAAGCGCCCAAGCAAAGAGTGAGACAGCGTAGTGCCATCTACGAGCTCCAGCTCCCCACCCATGGGTACACCATGTGCGATACGGCTAGCATTCACTTCGTGCGCTTTACACAATTGAGCAATGTAGTGTGCCGTCGCTTCACCTTCCACGGTCGGGTTGGTGGCTAAAATCACTTCTTCGATATCGCCCTGACTTAAACGGCGATCGAGTAAATCCAAACCAATATCACTTGGGCCAATGCCATCTAACGGCGATAAATGTCCCATCAGAACAAAATAACGCCCTGAATACTGGCCTGTCGCTTCAATAGCGGCAATATCTGCCGGTGTTTCCACCACACAAATTTGCCCATTGGCTTGACGCTTAGGGTTAGTACATATATGACAGGTGTCATTTTCAGTAAAAGTACGGCATTGATCGCAGTGGCCAATTTCCGTCATCGCTTGCGATAACGCTTCGGCCAGTTGTAGACCGCCTTTTCTGTTTCGCTGCAATAAATGAAAGGCCATACGTTGTGCCGATTTGGGGCCAACCCCAGGTAAGCAACGTAAGGCCTCCATCAATTGTTCCAGCATACCGCTTGTGCGCATGTATTGCTCTCTACTGGCTCAATTAGAACGGCATTTTCATACCTGGTGGTAGTTGCATACCGCCAGTGATTGAAGCCATTTTTTCTTTTTGTGTTTCTTCGATACGACGAGAAGCATCATTGAATGCAGCAGCAATCAAATCTTCAAGCATTTCTTTGTCATCTTCCATTAGGCTTTCATCAATCTCGACACGACGAACGCTATGGCTACCAGTTACGGTCACTTTCACTAAGCCCGCACCAGATTCGCCAACAATTTCCATGTTCGCAATTTCTTCTTGAAGCTTTTGCATACGCTCTTGCATTTGCTGGGCTTGCTTCATCATGTTGCCCATTCCGCCTTTACCAAACATGCTCATTTCTCGCTTGTTGTCTAAATAGAATAAAAAAAGGTTACTGTGTTTATGGGGTTACTTAGTGTCGATTTCAATGCTAAGCAAACTAAATGCACAATTATCCATCAGCCAGTTGTTATACCCAAGTAACTTACACCGGGCGAACGCTATCAGGGTCCAACTCCGCTGCAAATCGTTTCATGAAGAATTGAACATTAGGATCTGAATCCAGATGCTCAAATGCTTGTTTTAACTTCTCTTGATAAAGCTTTTCTCGCAGCTCAAGTGGGGTAATCCCCTCTTCGCTGATCTCAATAATGAGCTCGCAACTTTGTTGAAAGTGCTGAGATAAAGCTTCTGTTAATTCTTGTTGCGCTTTGTCGGTATTTAAGTGTGATTGTTCTACTCTCAAACCAAGGGTAATTTTACCGTCTTGTTTTTGGTAAGTAGAATTGAGTGCTAATTGCTCAACCAACTTTGCGGTATTGAGTTTGGCAATAATCGCTGCCCACTCATCTTGCTCAATACTTTCTTGAAATAACTTTTCCACCATTTCTGGCGTTTTAATGTGCTCAAGCGCTTTTTTAATTTGTGTGGGAGTCAGCTCCGTATTTTCAACCTGTTGTTGAGGTTGTGACGGTTTCCACTGATATGGTTCGTCTGGATTATCCGGCGCACCGGCCCCAGAAATCGGTGTGCCATTAGATGATATTGGCGACCCCTGCACAGCTTCTACCGCAGCCGCCGTATGCTTACTCGCAATACGATCTAGCACGGAAGTTTTTGTTGGTTTAGCAGACGTCGCGTCAGACTTTTTTACGCCATCGTTCCCTTGATTACTCTGAGGCGCAGACTTTAAATGTTCTCGCTTACTGCGCAACTGATGCCTTAATCCTGTCAGTGGTGAGGCAGGAGCCGCTGGCTGAGCTTCCGACTGTGGTGCTGGTGACTGTTGAGGTTTAGCCTGAGGCGCCTGAGATTGAGGAGGCTGAACAGACTGCGTAGGATGTTCCACCGAGGGTAAGCTCGCAGCAGTATAATCGCTGTTACCCATCTGATTCGCCGTTGGAACCGAAGTATTGCCTTGATGTGGTCGAACATGATTAGACTGAACAGGAGCATTCATCGGACGATGAGGCGCTGGAGCCTGTGTCATCGCTTTTTGCTCAATAACAGGAATGACATGCGCTTGCTTACTTGGCTCCACGATCGGGTTACCCGAAATCGCCGCTGCAGGTCTAAATGCCAACATTCTTAATACCAGCATCTCTGCTGCCATTTTTTCATTAGGTGCAAGCGGTAAATCTTGGCGACCTTTGAGCGTCATTTGGTAGTACAGCTGCACATCTTGCGGCGTGAGAGATTGGCTGAGTAATTCAACACGCTCGGCATCCGGTTGTTCTTTGTTTAAACTGGCAGGCAAGGCTTGGTACATGGCGATACGATGCAATTGAGTGCTCAGTTCTTTAAATAAACCATCCCAATCGATGCCATTTGCCGCCAGTTGATCTAAACAATCCATCGCGGTTTGCGGCTGCTTACTGCTGATCGCTTCCAGTAAGTAAATCGCTTGCTCAGTATCCAATGTGCCAAGCATATTCGACACAGTCGCACTATCAATATGACCATTACCGAGTGCGATAGCCTGATCAGATAAACTTAACGCATCACGCATACTGCCATCCGCTGCGTGTGAAATCAGACTTAACGCTCTTGGCTCAGAAGTTATATTTTCTTCACCTAACACATAGCTTAACTGCTCATGAATTTGTTCAGCATTGATAGGCTTAAGATGGAACTGCAAACAGCGTGACAAAATCGTCACCGGCAATTTTTGCGGATCCGTAGTGGCAAGTAAAAACTTCACATATTCCGGCGGCTCTTCAAGCGTTTTTAACAGCGCATTGAAGCTATGACGCGATAACATGTGAACTTCATCAATAAGATAAACTTTGAAGCGTCCACGCGCAGGTTTGTATTGCACATTATCAAGCAACTCGCGCGTATCTTCGACTTTGGTACGTGAAGCCGCATCAATTTCGAGTAGATCGACATAACGACCTTGGTCGATCTCAACACAGCTATCACAAACACCACATGGGTTATCGGTTATGCCGGTTTCACAGTTAAGCCCTTTAGCAAATAATCGACCGATGGACGTTTTACCTACCCCACGCGTTCCACTAAATAAGTAAGCATGGTGCAAGCGATTCTGCTTCAATGCATTTTCTAAAGCGGTAATGACATGGCTCTGGCCAACGACATTTTCAAACTTAGTTGGTCGCCATTTTCGGGCTAACGCTAAATAACTCATTAATGATTCCGGCTTAGTTGTTCCGATAAGTGAAAAGAGTATTCCAAGTGATATCAAATAACTTGGATATAGGGCCAATACGCGAGTAATTAATGGCCAGCAAACTCACAAATGCTATACACATTCAGGCCAAGGCTTTTCAGTTTTTCTTCACCGCCAATCTCTGGCAAGTTAATCACAAAGGCCGCATCCGTCACTTCGCCACCCAGTTGACGAATCAGTTTTACCGTCGCTTCGATAGTACCGCCAGTCGCCAGTAAATCATCCACTACCAACACTTTGTCACCGGCTTGAATGGCATCCGTGTGAATTTCTAAAACATCGGTGCCGTACTCTAATTCATAAGATTGTGACACGGTTTCGCGCGGCAATTTACCCGGCTTACGTACAGGTACAAAACCTAAACCAAGTTCAAGTGCTAACGGCGCACCAAATAGAAAACCACGGGCTTCGGTACCGACCACTTTAGTAAAGCCTTGATCTTTATATTTCTCGACCAGCAATTGAATGGTCGCTTGATAGGCTTTTGCATCTTCCATCAAGCTCGTTACATCACGGAATAAAATCCCTGCTTTTGGGTAATCTGGAATGGTTTTAATGCTCGCTTGAATAAAAGCCTGAGTTTCTGTTGTCATAATTGAATTCTTTCTTTAGTAACTTTAGAAGTAATCATAACACTCCTAAAGGTTAGGGGTAATGATTTATACCCTAGGGCGATGTTGAATGGATGTATACCCAAAAAACCTCAAGGTGCAAGTTTCAGCAAGAATAAAACAAGTTTTAGGCAAGGCGAATTGAATATGATCATAGTCATTCTATCTTTATTCAATTTAACGCAGCATAAAGCTTGTTTTAACTTGCCCTTCGGGAGCTTCATCCAAGTCCTTAGCCTTCGTCAGATTTAATTGAAAGGTGTTTACATTCCGCATAAATCTTCCTTGCCTAAGAACTTGGATGATAGCTCTGAATTCTGCATCTTGAGGTCACTTGGGTATATGTTAGTGATTTTCGCCATTTTCAGCAACATCACCATGGGGATCATGAATCGGTAAACGGTGAAAGAAGAAAAACAACACGCTATACCCCATCACCAAACCCAGTTTCATCCACCAATGTGGCAACATCACTAATGAAAAAAGAAAACTGGCCGCCAATAAAACATAGCCCCGTTTTTTCATGGTTGAGCTGACCGCCTTATGTTGATTCCAATTATCGATAATCGGCCCTAAGTGCGGATGATGATGAATCCAATAATGAAAGCGCTCATTACTACGAATGAAACAAGCGCTAGCAAGTAATAAGAAGGGAGTGGTTGGGAGTAAGGGCAGGAAAATCCCCAAAACGCCTAAAATAAGCGCTAAGCCACCTACGGCATTCAATAATATTTTACGTATGATGGTGGTACTTCCTAATCAAACAGTGACACGGTATGACTTCTTACCGCTACCGCTTATAACAACACTATTGAGTAAGAAGTTTAATCCATGTAAGTGTTGCAGGAAGCGTAGGTAAAAGTAAAGCGAGGATAACACCTAAAAAGTAAAAAATATTGAATGGTTCGTTGAAGTTTTCATCAGCCATCGTTCATTCCTTTTGCGCGGGTAGTCTGTGACAAGTTCGAATAGCGCAATATAGGAGATTTACCCTGCGACAAAAACAGACAAAAACAGTGGTTATTATCAAGCTGCAACTGTAATCACAAAAATAGCCACTTCTCCGTAGAAATGTTAACTCAACAGCTAATAACTCATATTTTTAATCACCAGCTTAAAACTACGCACGCCCAATTCACTCAACACGAGCTCACCGCCCTGCTTCATAGGTAAATCACTTGTGATGAAATTTTTCGTGCATCCCTCGCCTAGTTTAATGCCTGTTTCTATCGCTTGATTACGTCCGTCATGAAACCAATTACTTTTTAAACCAGCAGGAAGAATTGAAATGGTACCTTCAACCATATCGGCAATGCCGAACAGAGCATTGATAGGTGAGGAACATTGAGTACAACTGATCCCCTTTTCAACGGCATCAGCTAAATCTTTTAGATCGGATTGACAACGTTTTCGAGTACGGAGAAAGTCATTAAACAAGGCACGAATTAGCAAAGCTGTACCGACACCGTTTTCACCACCGTCAGAAGAGTCCACTAAATAAAACGCAAAACGTCCATCCATTAACCACGCATAATCAAACACCAATGGCATCATTTCTGATGGTTGCAACACCAAATAACTGCATTTCCACCTGCCCTGTTGCGTGTCGCGTTCTGGTTGCAGTGCATGCAGTAAATCACGTGATGTCACGACATTATCTTTGAGGTGATTAAGGTGCCAATACAGCTCTTTCTCTTGGTCAATTTGGCCTGCGTGATCAAGCTGAAACCATTGACTCGAAAAGTCACGAACAACGCTAGGATTATCGTGTGATTCCGCTAAGGTTGTCTTAATCGCGGAAGTAAAATGCTCAAGCTCAGTGATGGGCTTGGTTAAGAAATCTTTGATGCCGAAGCGCAGCACTTTTGCCACATCGCCCATGTCTTCTGTTGCAGATACCACAATCATCGGCAGCATGGGAAACTGCCAGCTGACTTCTTCAACTAACTCGATACCACTCATGATCGGCATATTTAAGTCACAGATCATCAAGTCCGGCACATGTTGACGCAATGCTTTCAACGCCTCCAAGCCATCACCGGCTTCAATAACATCATAATTGAGTGTTTTAAGGTAAGCAGCAATCATTGTGCGAAATGTCGGGTCGTCATCCACCAACATAATGGTTTGCATTGCACGACTTAGAGCGGTATCAACACTCTGCATATGAGAAACACATTTATGCATATTGGGATAACCTCTTATTTGTGATTATTCAGGCCCTACAACCCTTTAATTTGAAAGGTAAAACCAACTTTAATTAGGACGGCTGACTGCCAATTTGGCTTATTGAGATTACAACCGAAAATAGAAAGTATTCAATCCAGTGCATTGATTGAACCTTTTAAAAGGTAGTAACCAAAGGGTTTAAATTCAACTCACGCTCTAGATTATTATGGCTAGCTCTCAAAAAATCATACTTATTTGAACTTTTATCAATTAGGTAGAATAGCTCACATAAGACTTGAGTTTAAAACGGTATGACGTAATGATGATGCTTCGGTTTATCTCAACAAATTTTAAAAATAAACAACCATTTTTGATATTAAACAACCATCCAGCCTAATGTTTGGTTACACTACTTCATTACTTGATGTAACAGATAAGTGCGCACACCATGAAACTTGATGATTTGAATCTATTTCGACTAGTCGTTGACAATGGAAGCTATACAGCGACATCCCGTAAAACCAATATCCCTGTCGCGACGATTACTCGACGCATTCAAGCTCTAGAAGAAGGCTTGAATCTACGTTTACTCAATCGTAATGCCCGTAAACTGTCTCTTACTGAAGCGGGCCAACGTTTCTACGATGAATGTTCTCCACTGCTGAAACATTTGGCTGAGACGACTGAAAACATCTCCGATGAATGCCGTGGTGCATCAGGTAAACTTCGCATCTCTGCGCCATCTAATACCGCTAAGCGCATGATCATGCCGATGCTGAACGAATTCATGGCCAAGTACCCACAAATTCGTATTGAACTCTCCATGACGAATTATGCTGATCAACTTGACCCAACTGAATGGGACGTGATTTTCCGTGTCGGCCCTCAACGTGATTCCACATTGATTGCACGTAAAATCAACCAAGTGAAAGATATTCTCGTAGCTAGCCCGAAGTACTTGGCTGACTGTGGTGATTTGCATCATGCAGAAGACTTACGCCATCATGCTCTACTGAAAGGCTTACCCTTGGTGAAGTGGCAGTTGACGAATTCTCAAGGCGAAACCGTCACCATTAATGAAAAAGGCCGTTTAGAAGCCAGTGAATTAAACGTCGTACGAAAAGCCTGTAGCTATGGTTTAGGGATCAGCTTATTGCCTGATGTCATGATTGAAGCCTATCTTCGTGAAGGCCGTCTCGTTCGCGTTTTAGATGACTGGAGTGCAAACTCTCGTGATATTTACATGTTGTACAATCACAAAAATCATCAACCTGAAAAAGTACGCTTACTAATCGACTTCATTGCCCAACATGAAGTGATTTAATTATCGATTCAAATTCAGAAATGCGCCTCGTGCAAACAAAAAAGCCAGAGTTCTGAAGTGACCCCATAAAGTTGGACAGTTCTGTTAAGCGGCTTGTAAGGCCTGATTTCGATATTCTATCGGAGTCAGGCCTTTTAATTTCACCTTGATGCGTTTCGTATTGTAGTACTCGATATATTCTTCAATCTGTGTGATTAAGTCATCCGCATTTTCAAAGTGCTGGTTATGGTACATTTCTGTTTTCAGCAAGGCAAAGAAGTTCTCTGCTACTGCATTATCTAAACAGTTTCCTTTTCGCGACATACTTTGAGTTAACCCTCGGTCAGCGAGAGCTTTCTGATATTTCCTATGCCTATATTGCCACCCTTGATCGCTATGAACGATTGGCTTTGCGTTCTTATCTAAGGTCGAAACTGCCTCTGTTAGCATGTCAGTGACGAGAGGTAAGCACGCGTTTTTAGCAACCTTATAAGCGACGACTTCCTGTGTAAATAGATCGACGATTGGTGATAAGTACACCTTCTGCTGTTTAACTTTAAACTCAGTGACATCTGTTACCCATTTCTCATCTGGCTTCGTTGCATTGAAGTCACGATCTAGTACATTCGGCGCGGTTGTTCCTGCTCCTCCCTTATATGAGCTGTACCGCTTGGGCCTAACCGTTGATTTCAAGCCAAGTAACCTCATCAGACGTTGAACTGTCTTATGGTTTAACATCACGTCCTGCTTCCTTAACTCTAGGTGAATGCGACGATAGCCATACCTCCCTTTATGGTCATGGTATATTTTCTCGATCAACTGCTTCTCATCTTGATAACTATCTGCGGCGTTGCTTGATTGCGTATGATAGTAGAAGCTACTTCTCGCTAACTTAAGGGTATATAAGAGATGTTGTTGTAAATATTGATTTCTAAGAGCTAGAACTACTTTCGTTTTTTCTTTGTTCGACGACGTTTCTCCTGTTCCAGCTCCTCTAACTTTTTTAGGACAGCGTTCTCTGCTCGCAAGTACGCTAACTCCTCTTTGAGCTCTTCAAGTGTTTTCTCATCATCGTGCTTATCTTGAATAAAAGGGTGTTTACTCATTGTTGGTCGTCCTTTGTTGCGCTCAAGTCCCTGAATACCATCTCTTTGATATTGTTTGAGCCAAACAGAGAGAGTGCCAGGAGACGAAAAATTCAATATCGCACTAGTGTGACTGACAGACCAACCATTCGTCCACGTGTGTTTTAAAGCTTGCAGTTTGGTTTGTGCGGTCTTCGCAAATCCATGAGGTTTAAATGCCTGATAACCATGAATATCAAACACTTGTGCCCAGTAACGTATTTGACGTGATGGTATGGAATGAAGACGAGAAAGCTCTTCAGATGAACTCTCGCCTTGTAGATATTGTTTAGCAATAGAGCATTTCAATGCTCGACTGTACTTGGACATAAAAAGACCCCCAATAATTGGTGTCCAACTATTGGGGGTCACTTCATTCAATACTCAGGCTTTTCCATACCTATTAACAATAAGCTCTCTTAAGCGCCTTCGTTATGCATCTCAAGGTTTGCAACATCTTGCATATCTCGGTCTAACTTCGCATCGTCATTACGCAATGCATCGATATGATCAAGATAAGCCTGGTCGATATCACCCGTGACATATTGACCGCTGAATACTGAAGTTTCAAATTGAGTAATACTTGGGTTACCTACACCGACCGCATCAACAAGATCGCCTAAGTCTTGGAACATCAACGCATCGGCACCAATCATCTTACCGATTTCATCAATATCACGACCATGCGCAATCAATTCATTCGCACTTGGCATATCAATGCCGTACACGTTAGGGAAGCGCACTTCAGGCGCCGCAGATACCATATACACATTTTTAGCGCCTGAGTCACGAGCCATTTCAATGATCTGCTCAGATGTCGTCCCACGTACAATGGAATCATCAACCAACAAGACATTTTTACCTTTAAACTCAGAACGGATCGCATTCAATTTACGACGTACTGATTTCTTACGTTGCTGCTGCCCCGGCATGATGAAAGTACGGCCAACATAGCGGTTCTTCACAAAACCTTGGCGATATGGCTTCTCAATAATTTGAGCAATCTCTAACGCGATATCACATGAGGTTTCAGGAATAGGGATAACGACATCGATGTCTAAATCATCCCATTCACGTTTAATTTTTTCACCCAACTTTTTGCCCATCTCAACGCGTGCGCTGTACACAGAAATTTTATCAATGAAAGAATCTGGGCGAGCGAAGTACACGAATTCAAAAATACATGGATTTAATTTTGGTTCTTCAGCACATTGCTCACTGAATAACTGTCCATCAAAGGTCGCATAAACCGCTTCACCAGGCGCAACATCACGCACAAAATCAAAACCAACAGCATCAAGCGCAACCGATTCAGAAGCCACCATGTATTCGGTACGGCCTTCAACTTCACGTTTGCCTAGACATAATGGACGAATACCATTCGGGTCACGGAAGGCCACCATACCATGACCAATGATCATCGCAGCAACCGCGTAGGCCCCTTTTACAATTTTGTGCACTTTACGAATCGCACCGAATACATCGGCTTGGGTGAGTGGGTAATTTTCTGATTGGTCAATTTCTTGTGCGAGGATGTTAAGCAGTACTTCTGAATCGGAGGTGGTATTAATGTGGCGGCGACCTTGTTCAAATAGCCAGTCACGAATGTCATTGGCGTTTGTCAGGTTACCGTTGTGAGCCAATGTAATCCCATATGGCGAGTTCACATAAAACGGCTGAGCTTCAGAAGCGCTAGAACTGCCAGCGGTTGGATAACGAACGTGACCAACTCCGACTGTCCCTTGAAGACGTTGCATATGTTTAATTTCAAACACATCTTTCACTAAACCATTGGCTTTACGTAGACGAAAACGATTGCTATCTATGGTAATAATACCGGCAGCATCTTGGCCGCGATGCTGTAATACCGTTAAAGCATCATAAATCGATTGATTGACAGGCGTTACCCCTACGATTCCAACAATACCACACATGTCTTAAACCCTCGGTTGATAGAGAACTGGCGCCTCCGACCCAGTTAGAGAGGCGCGCCAGATAAAAAGCTAGAAGTTTGTTTTATATGATCGAAAAATGGTGCAATGATGACCTTGAAATGCGGTATCAATT
Source organism: Vibrio gangliei (assembly GCF_026001925.1). Lineage (NCBI taxonomy): Bacteria > Pseudomonadati > Pseudomonadota > Gammaproteobacteria > Vibrionales > Vibrionaceae > Vibrio > Vibrio gangliei. The sequence goes on from NZ_AP021869.1 coordinate 1,720,603, forward strand.
GCGATGCTTTCCACCAATCTGAGCTTGGAAACGCGGTAAACGCATCCATAAAAAATAACATGACAGCAATAATCAGTACGCCTCGTAACGTACCAAATACAATGCCAAGTACTCTATCCGTTCCCGATAAACCGGTTTTGACAACCAATTGGCTTATCACATAGTTCAGTAAAGCACCGACAATCAAAGTCGCAACAAACAAAGCCCCTAAGGCTGCCCCATTACGAGCCATGTCATTTTCAATATTGGTAAAGTAAGCGGCTAGCTTTAGGTAATATTGGGTCGAAATATAAAACGCCCCACACCAAATCACTAATGACAATGCTTCTTTTACAAAACCGCGAACTAAGCTGATCAAAGCGGAAAAGCCGATCACCCCTAAAATGACAAAATCTATCCAAATCATAAAATTTACATCTTAAGTTGGCGCGCATTTTAACAGAAAAATACGCGACGCAAACGTTTTCTTCTTAATTAAGTGGCTTAAAAGTCTGCAATTGACCTTTTAGACCGGTAATTTCTTGTAGCTTATCAATTTGTTGTTCCATTTTTTCTTTCGAAACATCAGGACCAACAATCACTCGAGATAATCTACCATCTTGTTTTAGGTGTGCTTGAAATCCACGTTTTTGTAAATCGGCCACCAACTTTTGAGCATTTTCTTTATTACTAAGAGCTGCCAGTTGAATAATCCATGCGCTGTCTGCATATTGGTTCGTTTCCCTTTTCGGGGCTGGCTTCTCAGCGACTGCCTGAGGTTTAGGCTCTGGCTTCGCTTCTGGCTTAACAGCGGGCTGTGGTGCTGTCTGCGAAATATTCGTTGTCTGCGAAACCGCTGGCTCTGATTCTACCGTTGCACTCACAGGCTCATCAGGCAAAGCCACATCCAACTCAACCGGCTGTTTCACTTCGGCCACTGAACCACTCTGCTCAACCTCATCGGTCGGCTTAATGGGAATCGCAGCAAACTCTTCTTTGTAATGTTCTTTCTGACCATCAAATACATCCGGTAATACGATCACACCTATTGCGACCAGAATGACCGTACCAATCAAACGGCTTTGAAATTTACTCGCCATTTTGACTCCCTTTATTCATTTTTTGCCAATAATCTAAAACTTCACCTACAGTGTGGAAAGAACCTACCACAAGCACAACATCGTCTTTTTGAGCTTGATCGTATGCTGCTTGAAATGCCTCCACCGGTTGGTCGAATTGTCCTTCAGCCTCACCAATATGAACCAAGAGTTCCTCGACCTTTGCCGCTCGTGGACCATGCAAAGAAGCAGGATACCAATGTGTAACAACAGGTGATAACACCGCTAAGGTAGAAGCGATGTCTTTATCATGCAACATAGCAACCACCGTGCGAATCGTTTTTCCTGCAAATTTTGTCTGCAATTGATGAGCGAGATACTCTGCTGAATGAGGATTATGCGCGACATCCAGTAAAACCAAGGGCTGTTCAACAAGCACTTGCATACGGCCAGCAAGTTTAACGTTGCGTAAGCCATTAACAATATTAATGTCACTTAACGCTAAACCAGAGGTGCTTAACGCCATCAATGCGGTCGCTGCATTAGCAAGCGGTAAAGATGGGATAGGCAGATCAACAAGATCAAAACCGCCAGACTGCCAACGCCACTGTTGATGAGTTTCATCCGTCACTTGATATTGAAATTGTTGTCCAACTTGAAAAAATTCTGCGCCGATATCATCGGCATGTGCTGCAACAGTATGTGGCGCTTTAGGTTGGCCACAAATCGCCGGTTTTCCAGAACGGAAGATACCCGCTTTCTCAAACCCAATGACATTAATATCACTACCAAGCCAGTCAACATGGTCTATAGCCAAACTGGTAATAACTGAAACATCGTGATCCACTACATTGGTCGCATCTAAACGGCCACCCAAGCCTACTTCCAACAAAACCACATCAACTTGTTCTACTTGGAAAATGCGCAACGCTGATAAGGTACCGAATTCAAAAAAGCTGAGGCTAATGTCTTTACGCACTTTTTCAACAAAATCAAAAGATTCGCATAATTGTTGATCAGATACATTAACGCCATTGATTCTAACGCGTTCGTTATATTCGATAAGATGAGGAGAGCTATAAACCCCTACCGTAAAGCCAGCATCGAGGAGAATGGCTTCCATTAAGGCGCAAGTTGAACCTTTACCATTTGTCCCGGCGACGGTAATCACTTTGGGTGCGGGTTTTGTTAGTTGGGCAGATTGAGCGACTTGGCTCACTCGATCCAGGCCAAGATCGATGGCGCTGGTATGAATGTTTTCTAAATAATGAAGCCACATCGACAAAGGTGATGTGGCTTCAGGAGAATGTTGTTTGCTCATGAAAGGCTAAACTCATTATATCTTTACATCAGTGAGCGATAAGATAGCATGTATCTGCGGCATTATCGTCATAATAACGCCGCGATTATCAAACTTTAATGAGATTTATTTCTCAGCAGCAAATGGAACTTCATAATCAGATTCTTTCGCATCATCTTCAAATGTGTAGTTGGTCATTTTTGCTACTAAACCAGCAATACGTGAGCGCATTTGACGACGGTCAACAATCATATCGATTGCGCCATGCTCTAATAAGAACTCACTGCGTTGGAAACCTTCTGGTAAGTTTTCACGTACCGTTTGCTCAATAACACGACGACCAGCAAAACCAATGATAGCTTTAGGTTCACCGATATTAATGTCACCTAACATCGCCAAACTTGCAGAAACACCACCGTAAGTTGGGTCAGTCATCACAGAGATAAACGGTAGACCTTTTTGTGATAGACGCTCAAGTGCCGCACTGGTTTTCGCCATTTGCATCAAAGACATCAATGCCTCTTGCATACGCGCACCGCCACTAGCAGAGAAACACACAAGGCCGCAATTATTTTCAATGGCCGCGTCAACTGCACGAACAAATCGTGCGCCAACCACTGAACCCATTGAACCGCCCATGAAAGAAAACTCAAATGCACATGCCACTAGTGGCATACCTTGTAGTTCACCTTTCATTGCAATTAATGCTTCCGTTTCGCCACTTTCTTTTTGAGCAGTAGACAAACGGTCTTTATAGCGTTTTGAGTCTTTAAATTTCAGTTTATCTTTGGGCTCTAACTCTTGGCCGATTTCAACTTGAGTGCCCGCATCCAAAAACGTTTCTAAGCGACGGCGGGCTTTCATGCGCATGTGATGATCACATTTTGGACACACTTCAAGATTGCGCTCTAATTCTGCTTGATATAACACTTGCTCACAAGAAGTACATTTGGTCCAAATGCCTTCAGGGATAGAGGCTTTACGAGTGTTAACAATGTTGGTAGTTGTAAAAATTTTTTCAAGCCAACTCATGGGAAGACCTTTTAGCTAGATCTCTCGCTCAATGCAAGAGATGAGAATTTGAGAATGAAATAACGGGGCAAATTAAAACACATAATGCCCACACTGTAGATAAAAAACTGGTTGTACCTATATTTACGCGCTTCAAAAAACAGCAAAAAAACCATTTCGCCCTTCTAAGCAGGACAGTTTTTAACCAGCTTATCTCTTCAGCTCACACTGTAAAGTGACGCTATCACGCTAGTGTAATCAGAATGTAAAAAAAATCCAACTAATCTATTGATAAGGCTATTAGCCGCATTGAGTCATCAAAAGCCTATATAAGCCGCCGCTCCTAGGGTCTGTTGACCTTTCGTGGTTAAATTTTGTTCGAGATAAAAGCATTTTAGGCGAGGCAAGTCGATTGTAGCCTAGTTACTCTAAGTAAATGAGACTTAACCTGTCTTATTATAAACTAAGGTATAAAATGCTTTTAGCCGAACCCTTCGGGCAGCGTTTGTTGGTCATTTGTACTGCGTTATCGGCTCCTCGTGTAGGCTAGCTACACCACGGAGCCTCTGCCTTGTTCAAATACCCAACAATTCGCTGCAAAAACAATCACGAAAGGTCAACAGACCCTAAGAAATACATAGTTGTCATTCATTAGTTCGCGGGTAAAAACAGTGGACCGATATCGACACGCGGTAAATTGAACGTTTCCGGATAATCAACATCGACCAAATACAACCCTTCTGCTTTAGCCGTGGCGCCCGCTAAAGTTCTATCCTTTTGTTCGAGCAACCACTGAATCCACTCCGGCTTTTCTTCACCTGTGCCAACTTTAATTAAACTGCCGACGATATTTCTCACCATGTGATGCACAAAAGCATTGGCTTTGATATCCACAATCACATACTGACCTTGGCGTGAAACATTCAAATGCATCACATTTCGCCAAGGGGTACGTGATTGACAATGAACTGCTCGGAAAGAAGTAAAATCATTTTCGCCAAGCAGATATTGCCCAGCAAGGTGCATTTTATCTTCATCAAGTGGATTATGGTAATGGCTAACACCTGAGCTCAAAATGCCAGGACGAAACGTATTATTGAAAATGATATAGCGATAACGACGAGCGGTCGCGGTAAAGCGAGCATGGAACTCATCTGACACTTCATGTGACCAACGAACCGCGATGTTACTTGGTAAATTGGCATTAACACCCATTGTCCAAGCTACCAATTTACGCTTAGAGGTTGTATCAAAATGCACGACTTGTCCGGTACCATGAACGCCAGCATCCGTTCGACCAGCACATTGCACTTCGACAGGATGATTCGCGACAATCGACAACGCTTTCTCTAAATGTTCTTGAACACTCGGAACATCCTTTTGTCGTTGCCAGCCAAATAGCTTGCTACCATCATATTCAATACCTAAAGCAATGCGCATGTGTGGTTACTCTTTTTTCTACATCAAAAATGGGCTGCAAAGTATATACTCAACTGAGATCAAGTCCAATCGAGGTGCGATGTGACTCTAAATGAACACCATCAAAGCGAAGCCAACAGTTTGGTTGCTTCCGCTTTTAAAGTATCATCGCCTTTCGCCAGCACGACTTTGAGCAATTTTTCGGCTGTGCGTTTGTCATCCATTTCAATGAAAACTTTTGCAAGATCAAGGTTGCTATTCATTTCAGCATCAACATCCACATCAAACGCATTCACATCACCCAATACATCAGGGAAATCATCGAGGCCAACATCTAGGTCAGGATCTTCATCGCTATCTTGATAATCCGCATAGGCGGTATGTTTCTCCGGTTGCGCCATTGTCTCAGTTTGAGAATCTTCTTGAATATCATCGATAGATAAAACATCTGGAAAGGTTTGTGGTGAGACATTCAGATCAATATCGACATCACTTTCCACCCCTTCCTGCTGAGTATGTTCGAGGTTTTGTTGATCAACCGCCTCTGATAACGGCGCTTGGGTGATCAAGGATTCATCAAACTCATGGGGCTCATTATCCGTGGCTTCAGGCTGCTCGACATCGAAATCATCAGGTTCATTTTCTGCGTCAAGACGAGCTTGCTCTTCATCGTAAATTAACTCAGAAAGATCAGAGAGTTCTGTTTCTGTTTCTGTTTCTGTTTCTGTTTCTGTTTCTGTTTCTGTTTCTGTTTCTGTTTCTGTTTCTGTTTCTGTTTCTGTTTCTGTTTCTGTTTCTTGATAATGGTTATCTACAGCAGAAACATCCGCAAGCAAAACTTCAGCCTTGGTATCGCTTTTTTCTGAGTCAGCTTTATGTTCAACCGCCAATGGGGAAAGCGCTTGGAGTGGCTCAACATGTTTGGATTGACGCGTGAACAACAAACGAATAATCAATAAAATCAACACAATCGGCAGTAAGATAATGCCCCACAACCAAGGGTGTTGATTAGCAATACGAACAAATGCTTGCGGTGAATCAATCGACGTCGATGGCGCCTCTTCAGCTTGCACTACGTTGGCTCGGTTGTGTTCATCCATCGCCAATGTATCTTTTAACTCATTTAATTGCTGCTGAATTTTAGTCAGCTCTGTGGTCAAGCGAGAGTTCATCTCTTCCACTTTTTCGATATCAATTTTTTCGGAACTGGTTACATCACTCGAAGTAGAGCTTTGGGGTAATGTGGATTGGGCAGCACTTTGCGGAGAATGTTCTGATTCGACTCTTACCACTTGATCAACAGACAAAGCCGGCTCATCAGATTCATTGTCAGAGACGACATTTTGTTGTGATTCCGCGGTAACATCCGGTTTGGGTGCATTATCAGCCGTCGCTGTTTCCTCATTCGCCGAAGAAGTCACATAATCTTCTAATGTTGCCGGTGGTGGTGGCGTGATACTTGGATCAACCTGAGATGGCACAGGGCGCTGTTTATCCGCTTGAATAACCGCCACAGCATTATCCGTTGTTTCACGTTTTATCGCGGCTAAGGTTGGCAAGCGCAACATGCTGCCAGGAATTAAACCGTGGATATTATTGTCTTCAAACGCTTTGGCATTGAGTTTATAGGTTGCCAATACCGTTTGCGCGACAGACACTGTTTTAGAGGGCCGATATTGCTTAGCAATAGACCACAAGGTTTCATCTTCTTGGGTCGGACCATAAATTGATGCGATATCAGCATTGAGAGCATTCGATGAATCTTCAGATTGTGTCACTGATTCAGGTTGGCTCGACACATGGCTTATTGGCACTTCTGCTGTTTTCACTTCATCTGCACAAGCAGTCGGCATTTGAGCAGCGAATAAAAGTACAACCGGTGTAATAAGGTGCTTAAATGTACGGCGCATAAAAAATCGGCTAATCCAAAGGTTTCATCAATAAATTTAAATATATAGGATAATACCCCTATTCGGGTAGTAAAGATGACAAAAAACATTCATTTTTCAGGGAATTTTTGCGCCATGAGCAGTATTTTCGCTCTTATCTGACAAGCTTCTCTCGGCAAGCACAACGCCAATAAAAAGCCCCACCGATGGGTGAGGCTCTGAGTATCACAATGTTTTCGGCGATTAGAAGTAATCTCTAATCAGCACTTCAGCAATTTGTACCGCGTTGGTGGCTGCACCTTTGCGTACGTTATCCGCCACAACCCACATATTAATACCGCTGTGATGGCTGATATCATTACGTACACGGCCAATCATAACGGTATCTTTTCCACCTGCATCACGCACTTGCGTTGGGTAGTCAATACCACGGAACACTTCTACGCCTTCCATTTGCTCAAGCATATCCATAACTTGTTCCGCATCAATCGGAGCCTGTGTTTCGATATGAAGCGATTCGGCATGACCATAAAACACTGGCACACGAACACAGGTCGGATTCACTTGAATCGATGGGTCGTTAAAGATTTTTTGTGTTTCCCACACCATTTTCATTTCTTCTTTGGTGTAGCCGTTTTCCATCATCACATCAATTTGAGGAATACAGTTGAATGCAATTTGCTGAGGGAAAGCATCATTCTCTGCGGGTAAACCGTTGAGCAATTTCGCAGTTTGGCCTGCTAATTCATCGATACCTTTTTTGCCCGCACCAGACACGGATTGATAAGTGGATACGTTAATACGCTCAATGCCTACCGCATCATGAATCGGCTTTAAAGCCACCAACATTTGAATAGTTGAACAGTTCGGGTTCGCAATGATATTGCGGTTACGGAACTCTGCAATCGCTTCTGGATTCACTTCTGGCACCACAAGCGGTACATCAAACTCATAACGGAATTGCGAGGTATTGTCGATCACAACCACACCTTCATCCGCTGCGATCGGTGCCCATTTTTCAGACAATTCGCCACCGGCAGAAAACAGCGCAATATGCACTTGTGACCAATCAAATTCTTCAACGTTTTGCACTTTGATGGTTTTACCATTGAAACGGTATGTTTTGCCTTCGCTACGTTCACTGGCCAATAGGAAAAGTTCGCCAACTGGGAATTTGCGCTCTTGCAATACTTCCAGCATGGTTTCACCAACTGCGCCGGTTGCGCCAAAGATAGCAACGTTAAATTCTTGACTCATTAAAACCTCAATTTAGATATGGAGCGTATGGGAATAAACATAGTTTAAGCAGCCAATTATGCCTGCTTAAATCCCAATTGATAAAAAGGTGTCAGTTCAACCTCTGCTGATGGATAGCCAGATACCGATATCGCCGAATATTCACGTCGATCCCAGTAGTCTTTTCGTATTACATCAAAGGCTTTTGCTTGTTTTTTCGCGTCGGTTTCATCGATCACTCGGCGAAATAATGCATCGTCTTGGCGCACATCATAAATCAACTGAGTTAAATTGTGCAGTAATGCTTGGTTTTTATTACCATCCTTCTTGCTCCAACCTTGCGAGAGGTTCACGCTTGAGACAGGTGCAACCGGCAACAATTGCTCAGGATACGCACGCAATTCCAACCCAAGATGCTGACAAAAACGATTAAAGATCATGGTCGTGCCACGTGCTTTGCCTTCTAAACCATAGCCAGCGATATGCGGGGTGGCAAAAGTCAGCAATGGCAGGAGCTCTAAATCCACACAAGGCTCAAACTCGAACACATCGAGCACGGCGGTAAATCCATCTTGCTTTGCTAGGCGCTGCTTTAAGGCTTGATTATCCACCACCGGCCCACGAGCGGCATTAATCAAAATTTGATCAGCCCGCAATGAACTCAGTTCTGCTTGACCAATTAAGTGATGCGTTGGCCATGTCCCCTCTTTGGTGATTGGGGTATGCAGTGAAATCACGTCCGCTTGTTGCAGCAGCATGTTCAATTCGGTAAAGGAGCGTGCATCGCCTTCGGCTTGTTTAGGGGGATCATTAATCAGAGTTTTCACTCCAATCGCCTGCAAACACTGCGCTAAATAACTGCCAACTTGCCCTGCGCCAATAATACCCACGGTTTTATCAAACAGTGAAAAGCCTTGTTGCTGAGCGATCACCAATAATGAGCTAATCACATACTCGGCTACACCGACTTTGTTACAACCCGGCGCTGAAGTAAAAGCAATGCCTTTTGCCGCTAATAACGCCTGATCAACATGATCCATACCTGCGGTTGCCGTTCCAACAAATTTCAGCTTATTGGCCTTACTCAGTAACTCGGCATTGACTTTAGTCACAGAGCGAATCATTAATGCATCCACATCCACCAGATCATCCGCACACAAGGTTCGCCCTGGCTTCATTTCTACTTCACCTAACTGGCTAAATAAACCCTCGGCGTATGGCATATTTTCATCAATGACGATTTTCATTCGGAGATCTCGGTAGTGAACAAGATGGCCATAATAAAAAAATCCCCGGCATAAACCGAGGATTTTTTAATTAAACTGAATATTTATACCTAAAGTAATTGGAGCTACAGCGAGGCGACAAGTGAATGAGTCCCCATGAGCTTAGTTTACTAAGTGATTGGGGCGAATGAACGCCGTCAACAAAGCTGTAGCTTCAAGTACGAAAGGTATTAAGCTTCGTATTTTTTAATCACAAGCGTCGCGTTAGTTCCACCGAAACCAAAGCTGTTTGACATAACTGTCTTAAGCGCTTGTTGACGAGGTTCAGTGACAATGTCTAAACCTTCCGCTTCAGGGTCAAGCGTTTCAACGTTAATGCTTGGGGCAATAAAGCCGTGCTCTAGCATCAATGTTGAGTAGATGGCTTCATGTACGCCAGCTGCACCAAGTGCGTGACCTGTCATGGCTTTAGTCGCAGAAATCGCAGGGCATTTACCAGCGCTGCCTTTACCAAACACTTCTTGAATCGCGCCTAGCTCTTTTACATCACCAACTGGAGTCGATGTGCCGTGCGTGTTCACGTAATCAATTACATCGACATTTTGCATTGCCATCTTCATACAACGCACTGCGCCTTCACCTGATGGTGCTACCATGTCGTAGCCATCTGAAGTGGCACCGTAACCAACGATTTCACCGTAAATTTTTGCGCCGCGTGCTAGAGCATGCTCAAGTTCTTCGATAACGACCATACCGCCGCCACCAGAGATGACGAAACCATCGCGGTCTGCATCGTAAGTACGTGATGCGCGCTCAGGTGTTTCGTTGTATTTAGTCGACAATGCACCCATTGCATCAAACATCATTGCTGATGACCAGTGAAGTTCTTCACCACCACCTGCAAATACAACATCTTGTTTGCCAAGTTGAATTAGCTCTAATGCGTGACCAATACAGTGAGCAGAAGTCGCACAGGCTGAACTGATGCTGTAGTTCACACCACGGATTTTAAATGGTGTAGCAAGACAAGCCGAAACAGAAGACGCCATAGTACGAGGTACCATGTAAGGACCAATACGCTTCACGCCTTTCTCACGTAGAGTATCAACTGAAAGCACTTGGTTTTGAGACGACACACCGCCAGAGCCAGCTACAAGGCCGGTACGCTCGTTAGAAACTTGATCTTCAGATAACTTAGAATCTTCAATCGCTTGTTGCATGGCAAGGTATGCAAAAGAGGCAGTATCACCCATAAAGCGCATTTGTTTACGATCGATATGCTCGCTTGGGTTGATTTTTAACTCACCCCAAACTTGAGAGCGTAGACCTGCTTCTTTAAATTGCTCAGAACCAGTGATGCCTGATTTACCTGTTTTTAGAGACTCAAGTACTTCTTCTACGTTATTACCAATACTAGATACAATGCCTAGACCAGTGATGACGGCTCGTTTCATGTGACGTTCCTATAATTCAAAAATCGCTTAATGATAACTGACTTATCCATTAAAGTGGTCAGCTTTCCTTTAATAGTTCATCCAGACGAACAAAAATTCATCGCCTAGAAAATTTATTTTCATTAGCCTAACGGGTAGATCCATTCGGCGCGTTGATCTTGATCGCCATGCTACCTAAAAGACGCTCATGTTAAAAGCGAAGTTAAAGTATATACCCAAGTGACTTCAAGATGCAGAATTCAGAGCTATCATCCAATCCTTTAGGCAAGGAAGATTGGCGAAGGAATGTAAGCACCTTTCAAGTCAATCTGACACAGCATAAAGGATTGGATGAAGCTCCCGAAGGGCAAGTTAAAACAAGCTTTATGCTGCGTTAGATTGAACAGAGATAGAGTAACTATGATCATGTCCAATTTGCCTTGCCTAAAGCTTGTTTTATTCTTGCTGAAACTCACATCTTGAAGTTACTTGGGTATATAATAGCCCCCAATTGATACAAAATGACAGGTAATCTCCGCGTGATTAAAAATGCCCAGCTGGATTGGAATGATTCTGGCACCCCAGTTTCCAACCAATTTGATGATGTTTATTTCTCTAACGCCAATGGCCTTGAAGAAAGTCGCTACGTATTTATTCAGCAAAATCATCTGCCACAGCGCTGGCAAAGCTCAGAGAAATCACGTTATGTTATCGCCGAAACTGGGTTTGGCACAGGGCTAAATTTCCTCGCAGTATGGCAAGAGTTTGCCGCATTTCGTGCTGAGAATCCTCAATCATCACTCACTCAACTGCATTTTATTAGTTTCGAAAAGTTTCCGGTTCACATTGATGACCTTATTAAAGCTCATGAAGCGTGGCCAGAATTAGCCGAATACGCGGTGCAATTGCAACAACATTACCCATTAGCGATACCTGAATGTCACCGTTTAGTATTGGCTGACGGCATGATTACGCTCGACCTCTGGTTTGGTGATATTCATGATTCTTTACCAAAACTGGCACAATCCGAAAAAGGATTAGTGGACGCTTGGTTTTTAGATGGATTCGCGCCAAGTAAAAACAAAGACATGTGGAATGAGGCTTTGTTCAACCACATGGCACGTTTAACCAAAAAAGACGGCACTTGTGCGACCTTTACCGCAGCAGGATTCGTGCGCCGTGGTTTAATCGAAGCCGGCTTTGACATGAAAAAGGTTAAAGGCTTTGGCACTAAACGTGAAATGATTGCGGGCCAACTCACTAAACCCAAAGCGCTGTCTACATACGCTCGCTGGCTACCACGCTTTGGCGTTGAAATGGCCGACAATAATGACACCGATAAAACCTACCCTATTGCCATCATCGGTGGTGGGATTGCGAGCGCGACATTAGCTTTAGCCTTACATCGCCGTGGTTATGCTATTGAGTTGTATTGTGAGGATGATGAACCTGCCCTCGGCGCATCTGGTAATCGCCAAGGTGCACTTTACCCACTCATTGCCGAGCCGGAATCACCACTTAACCGCTTCTTCGCTCCTGCTTTCTTATATGCAAGGCAATTGGTAAAACAAGTCTCACAACAACTTCACTTTGATTATGATTTCTGTGGTGTCACTCAGCTTGCGTGGAGCGACAAAGCGAAAGGCAAACTCGATAAAATGTTATTAAACCGCTACCCAGATGAGCTATTAAAAGCATTGGATCAAAATCAAACCACACAAGCTATTGGGCTTGATGTCGATTTAGAAAGTATTCATTACCCGCTCGGCGGTTGGTTATGCCCTCAACAGCTCACGCAAGCCTTGATTTATGAATTAGCACAGCAGCCGAATGTTAACGCTCACTTCAACGCTTGCATCGATGCGTTAAAGTTTGACGTTGAGAAGAAAAATTGGACTTTGATCAGTGATAAAAACGAATTTCGTCACCAAGCCGTCGTGGTTGCGAATGGGCATCAATTCTCTCGTTTTGAACAACTGAAAGCCATTGCGGCAACCGCGGTGAAAGGCCAAGTCAGCCATATTCCAACCACCGACACACTCAGCAAGCTTAAAACCGTATTGTGTTACGACGGTTATATGACGCCACATAATCCCAATAATGGGCATCATTGTATCGGCGCTAGCTACGACAGAAATAATATTGATCATGAATTTGATAACGATGCACAAATCAGCAATGGCGAGCGTTTAAAAGCCTGCGTGCCGAATCAAAGCTGGCCAAATGAGGTGGATACTTCGGGGGATTTATCTCGCCAAGGTATTCGCAGCGTGACTCGCGATCATTTGCCATTTGTCGGTAATGTATTCCAGTTTGAGCCCGTAGTCGAAAGCTACGCTAAACTCGACCCACAGATTTTACGTAAACGCTCTAAATTAATGCCCGACATTCCGCATTATCCCAACTTGTTTTGCATGGTAGGACTAGGTGCGCGTGGCTTATGTTCTGCACCATTATTGTCAGAAGTGTTAGCCTCACAAATCGCTGGTGATCCTATGCCGTTACCGGTTGAAGTATTAGAGAAAATTCACCCTGCTCGTATGTGGGTGCGTAAAATGCTCAAAGGTCGCCCGATCACCGAAGAGTAGCTCCTCAGTCAATAAAAAACGGGCTACCCAATTGGACAGCCCGTTTCTTTATTCGATATACGAGATATTAAGCTTTCAGTGTTGCTGCTGCTTCAGCAAGTTTAGCGGCTACGTCCGCATCTTTCACTTCGCCTTTTTCCACATCAAACACATCGTAGAAACTTGGTACAGAAACCGACGCTTTTACGTCTGCATGGAAGAATGGCGCTGAACCTACCGCTTGAGCAAGAACGCTTTGCGCACCACCAGGGCCTGGGCTTGTTGCAAGGTAAACCACTGGCTTATGAGCAAACATTTGTTGGTTGATGCGTGATGCCCAGTCAAACAGGTTTTTGTACGCAGCAGAATAAGTACCATTATGCTCCGCTAACGAAATCACGAACGCATCGGCGCTTTCTAACTTTGCAAAGTACGCTTTTGCACCTTCAGGGCGACCCACTTCTTTTTCTGTGTCTTCACTGAATAGTGGAACTTGGAATTCGTTTAAATCTAAAACTTCAACATCAGCACCTTCAACTAGGTTTGCTGTGTAAGCCGCTAATTGACGGTTAATTGAATTAAAACTGGTACTAGCACCAAATGCGATAATTTTCATAATGACTCCAATGTCTATCAAAGTTAAAACTGGCGATGTGGTTACTTTACTACTTTGCTTGTAGCCTAACAGCCGATTCCATTCACCAACTTGTTCAAAAATTCAGAACGATATTTAAATCTCACGCGCTTGCAACACTAGCACTGTTTCAATAGTGTATTCCACATGTCTGCCACAATAACTTGATCTGCAGGTGTCAATTCACTGCGTGCAGTATCTAAACTCGCTTGAATGCGCTGTTTAAATATCTCAATATCTTGCACACCTTCTAGCTCACAATCAGCGGCAGAAAGAGAAATGTGTCCACGTAGATAACCACCAGCAAACAATTCGTCATCGGAAGCCGTTTCAACCGCTTGGTCAATCGCTTCTAATAGTTTTTCTTCTAATTCAATAATCATATTTGTGTTTTCTTCCATTTCATTTTCTATCTCGAAATCAACCCCAATCCATTCATGATAAACCGTTACATCACGATAAACTGCTCTGCTTTTAGCGGTGGGGTTTGATAATAATCGCGTAAGGCTTCAGACAACATAGCCACACGGGTCGGTAAACCTTGTTGTAAAATCTGCATGACTTCTTGATGAACCTTAGCCATAAAACCTAATCGATCTGGCTCAAAGTCACCATTCAAGTTGTCACAACTGACCGAAAACGGAAAACCCGCGCTCATCGACAAAATCCACTCATAGGCTTGCGGTCGGATTTCCACTTTTTCAAACTCTGCTTGCACTTGTTCAGTACGGCCGTCGGGCTCATACCAATAACCAAAATCTTCTAGCAATCGACGCTCAGGTCCAGCCACACACCAATGCGCAATTTCATGCATCGCAGAGGCAAAATACCCGTGAGCAAAAATAATTCTGTGATAATCCACGTTGTCATCTGCAGGTAAATAAATGGGCTCATCATCACCACGCACTAATTGAGTGTTATATGACGAAGAAAAGGTGTGATTAAAAACCGCTATGATGGCTTCAGGTGTATGTTTACTTGATGACATTTTGTTCACAAACAAGAGTAACAATAAAATTAACTGCGGCGTATTGTCCTTGCTTTTGCCAACAAGGTAAAGCATGACGCAAACACAAGAGTACTTGTCACAAAAAACACAAAGACAAAACAGAGTTTCACATTAGTTTTTCTAATCATATTAAAGCAAAAATCACGAATAAATTCATTCGTCATAAAACTTGCTTCTCTCTACAATTCTTGCCTATTTCTTTCACTATGCTCAAAGATACAACCATGCTATTAAGTATTATTTATGTTATTGGAATTACTGCCGAAGCGATGACCGGTGCATTAAGCGCTGGACGCAAAAATATGGATTGGTTTGGTGTTATGTTAGTCGCCAGCGCAACCGCAATAGGTGGTGGTAGTGTACGTGACATTATTTTGGGTAATTACCCGCTTACTTGGGTTCAGCATCCTGAGTTTTTATTGATTACCTGCGTGGCGGGTATTTTCACAACTTGGGTAGCTAAGTGGGTCGTGAAATTTAAAGGCGTATTTATCCGTTTAGATGCGCTTGGCCTTGCCGCTTTCAGCATCATTGGCTGTCAAAAAGGCATAAGCATGGGATTGCATCCAGGCATTTGTATTGTCGCAGCCATCATTACTGGCGTATTCGGTGGTTTACTGCGCGATCTGATTTGCCGTCAAGCTCCATTGGTTCTGCACCAAGAGCTTTATGCATCGGTTTCTCTTGTTGTTGCAGGCTTATATTTAGGCTTACTCCATTTTGGAGTAAGTGATGTCATCGCCACCGTCAGCACCTTGATTATCGGTTATTTACTGCGCATGGCATCGGTGAGATTTAAGTGGCGATTGCCGACGTTTACATTGAATATGGAAGGTTCGGTGCATTAGTGCTGTTCAATTTCACCTAAAAAATGTATATAAAAAATGCCCCAACATCTTGAGACATTGGGGCATTCAATAAAAGGTAGATAAGAATTAAATCTTCGGTGTTTCTGTCTGTACACCGTGGTTTTGACCGCGATGACGCAACAAGTGATCCATTAAGACGATCGCCAGCATGGCTTCCGCAATCGGCACGGCACGAATACCGACACATGGGTCATGGCGACCTTTAGTGATCAATGAGGTGGATTCGCCTTGTTTGTTGATGGTTTCACCTGGAACGGTGATGCTTGAAGTCGGCTTCAAAGCAATACTGGCGACAATATCTTGGCCCGAAGAAATCCCACCTAAGATGCCACCAGCATGGTTCGATTTAAAACCTTGTGGAGTCATTTCATCACGATGTTGACTGCCCTTTTGATTTGCAACGGCAAAACCATCGCCAATTTCTACGCCTTTTACCGCATTAATCCCCATCAAAGCATGAGCGATATCAGCATCTAAACGGTCGAAAATAGGTTCACCTAGGCCAACCAGAACATTGGTTGCCACAACCGAAAGTTTGGCACCAATCGAATCACCTTGTTTTTTCAAATCGCGGATCAGTTCATCCAACGCTTCTACTTTATCGACATCTGGGCAGAAGAATGGGTTATTTTCAATTTCATCCCAATCGACTTTATCAATGGTAACATCACCCATTTGTGATAAGTAAGCGCGAACCTCAATACCGAATTCTTGTTTTAGGTATTTCTTCGCAATGCCACCTGCGGCAACACGCATCGCGGTTTCACGAGCCGATGAACGACCACCACCACGATAATCTCGTACGCCATATTTTTGGTGGTAAGTGTAATCAGCATGACCTGGGCGGAATTTGTCCATGATCTCTGAGTAATCTTTCGAACGCTGATCGGTGTTTTTGATCATCAAACCAATCGAAGTACCTGTTGTCACGCCTTCAAATACACCGGATAGAATTTCTACTTCATCAGGTTCGCGGCGTGCTGTGGTATAACGCGATGTGCCAGGACGGCGACGGTCTAGGTCTTTTTGTAAATCTTGCTCTGAAATTTCCAAACCTGGAGGGCAACCATCAACAATGCAACCTAATGCTTTGCCGTGGCTCTCACCAAATGTGGTCACTCGAAAATGCTGACCAATACTATTCCCTGCCATGAATCCCTCTTAACTATCTTTTATTCTAAAAACCCATACACCTATGTGCTGATAACTATGATTAAATCACATTTTATACCCAAAGTAATTGGGATTGCAGTGAGGCGACAAGTGAATGAGGCCCCATGAGTTTAGCTCGCCTAAATGATTGGGGTGAATGAACGCAGTCAACAAAGCTGCAGTTCCAAGTACGAAGGGTATAGATAGTCGCTTTATGCTGCAAAGTTGTAAACCCTAATTTAAAAAATAATCGGCTAATCAAGTACAAAAAATGCCAACCTCGAATGAGATTGGCATTTGAAATGACATAAAAAATTTGAAATTTAGCGAATGTCGCTACTTTTTATAAATTGAAAACTCTGCTGCATGTTCAACTAACTGCTCACGAGTCAGTAAGAACACACCATGACCACCGTTTTCAAACTCTAGCCAAGTAAATGGTATTTGCGGATATTGTTCCATCACATGCACCATTGAGTTGCCAACTTCGCAGATCAAAATGCCATCATCGGTTAAGTAATCTGGCGCATCAGCTAAAATACGACGCATCAATTTCAAACCATCAGACCCCGCAGCTAGGCCAAGCTCAGGCTCATGCTTAAACTCTTGCGGTAGGCTATCCATGTCTTCTTGATCCACATATGGCGGATTAGTCACGATGATATTGTATTTATCTTGTGGAATATCGTTAAACAGATCCGAACGCAGTGGGAATACTTGTTGCTCTAAGCCGTGATCTTCAATATTGCGCTCTGCCACTTGCAGGGCATCCACCGAGATATCGACCGCATCCACTTCCGCATTTTCAAACGCATAAGCACAAGCAATTGCAATACAGCCACTTCCAGTACATAAATCCATGATGCGGGTTGGCTCTTCCGTCAACCAAGGTTGGAATTGTTGTTGGATCAACTCACCAATTGGCGAACGTGGCACAAGTACACGCTCATCGACATAAAATTCTAAACCACAGAACCAAGCTTTATTGGTTAGGTAAGCGGTTGGCGTGCGTTCGTTGATACGCTGAATCACACGTTCAACAATGCGCATGCGCTCACTGGTGATCAAACGAGAATTCAATACGTGCGGAGGTACATCAATCGGCAAATAAAGCGTTGGCAGAATTAATTGCACCGCTTCATCCCACGAGTTATCTGTGCCATGTCCGTAAAACAAACCGGCCGCATTGAATCGGCTGACTGTCCAACGAATCATATCTTGAAGCGTATGCAGCTCTGATACCGCTTCATCTATAAAAATTTTATCCAAGTGTGCCTCCGCATGGCCTTGCTAAAACGTATCCTGACGACAAACCGTTTAGGAAACTCGCATCTTAGCTAAGCTTAAGGTTACAATACCGCCCTTATTGTAAAGGATCTGTCATGAGCGAAAAAAATATCATCGATGACGACGACTTTGCGCTATTTCAGCAAGAGATGAAGGGCGTAAAAAAGTTGTCACAGGATACCATAATCCAACAACCGAAAAAGAATTTACAACAAAAAGAAATTCGCCGCACTTTCCGTGAAGCGAAAGATAATGAATTCTATTTTTCTGATGAGTTTGTCCCTTTGCTTAGTGATGAAGGCCCGACTCGATACGCTCGTGATGATGTGTCGAAATACGAGTTAAAACGTCTCCGCCGAGGTGTGTATGTGCCTGATGTGTATCTCGATTTACACGGCATGACACAAATGGAAGCGAAAAGAGAATTGGGCGCGATGATCGCACATTGTGTAAAAGAAGGCGTCGCTTGTGCCAGTGTTATGCACGGTATCGGCAAACATATTCTAAAACAGAAGGTTCCCTTGTGGCTCGCGCAGCACCCGGATGTGATGGCCTATCATCAAGCGCCATTAGAATTTGGTGGTAATGGTGCATTGTTAGTGCTCATCAATATTCCTGAAAAATAAGGCTCGCAAAAACGTCTTCAACATCAATAAATGTCTTCAACCGGCACGACTCTAAAAATAAGCGTCTCTAAAAACAAAGACCTCTAAAAGAAAGGTATCTTAAAGAAAAGTATCTTAAAGAAAGAAGGGAAGCCTCTGCCTCCCTTACCTTTCTTCATACAATACATGTCTTATGGTTGCGCTTGCCAAAGTACCTTACCGGTTCTTGTTTCTATATCAAAGTCGATACACACCATACCTGAAGTTGGAAACATCGGTGGTGGGATATCGGTGACAAAGTCGGCAGTAAGATAGCCCACTAACGGCAAATGCGACACTAACATAATACGTTCTAATTGCTGCGTTTCAGCCAATGCGCACACATATTCGACCACAGATTCTGAATCCCCGTATGGTGTGATGTCCTCACAATCTTCTACTTTGGCAGCTTGCATCAAAGGCGCAATAGTTTGCCAAGTTTGCTGCGCACGTAAGTAAGGGCTGACCAAAACAAGATCAAACTCATTGTGACCGTTCTCTTTGCAATATTCAGCCATTTCGTAAGAACCTTCGCGTCCACGTGCACTTAACGGGCGTTCTGCATCAGAAGCAGCAAACGTTTCGGCATCGCCATGGCGCATAATAATAATCTGCATACACAATCCTAATCACAACATCATACTGTCGGTAGCGCTCTTACCTACCGACCGTTATACGACTTTAGTATAACAAGTCACTTACAAATATTATCGGAATTCCAGCACATCAACTAAAAAAATTACAGAAATGTACACTTGCCCACAAGATTGAGCTTAATTGTTTGATTTAAGCTCAATTCACTCAATAAACCATTTGCAGCTTAAACTTGAGCCGTCATAATTAATTGCAGATGATAATGATTACGCATTCAACGAATTTCGTCATGATCTTCTACACTTAGCAAACTTACTCTTTTCATTTTGCTGTCATCTTAAATGAGACCATCCATGCCAGGCCTCACTTATATCAAGGAGACTATCGTGCACATTAGTCCAAACGATAAAAAACACTATCGACATATCACTCTTGAAAATGGACTAAGAGTCTTGCTTGTCCATGACCACAGTGCACAGAAATCCGCGGCCGCTCTTGCCGTCAATGTCGGCCATTTTGACGATCCTCATCATCGTGAAGGCTTAGCACACTATCTTGAACACATGTTGTTTCTTGGTACTGAGAAATACCCTGTCATCGGTGAATTTCAATCGTTCATTAGCCAGCATGGGGGTAAGAATAACGCGTGGACCGGCACAGAACACACCTGCTATTTTTTCGATATTATTCCGAATGAATTTACTCAAGCATTAGACCGCTTTAGCCAATTTTTTATTGCACCATTATTTAATCAAGAAGCGTTAGAAAAAGAACGCCAAGCGGTAGATTCAGAATTTCGCCTTAAACTGAAAGATGATATGCGCCGTTTGTATCAAGTGCATAAAGAAGTGGTCAATCCTGAGCATCCTTTTGCTAAGTTTTCTGTCGGCAACGAGGAAACCCTCAGTGATTTACTCGATGATAATGGCAACCCGACATCATCCATCCGAGATGAAATCATTGAATTTTATCAACAACATTATTCTGCAGACTTGATGACTGCAACCTTGGTCGGACCGCAGCTGTTAGATGAATTGGAGCAATTAGCCTCGACCTATTTTGCACCAATTGAAAATCATCATTTAGCAGGCAAAGCGATTCACATTCCCTTGGTTCGCCAACAGGATTCAGCAAAATTCATCTGCGTTGAACCAGAAAAAGACAGCCGTAAGTTAATGCTTACCTTTAACTTTCCTTGTATGGATGGGTTCTATCAATCAAAGCCACTGTCGTATTTTGCGCATCTACTTGGAGATGAAAGCGAAGGCAGCTTATTACAATTGCTAAAAACCGAAGAATTGATCACATCATTGACCGCTGGTGGTGGGATCAGCGGCAGTAATTTCCGTGAGTTTTCAGTGAGCTGCAGTTTGACTCAACAAGGGTTAGAGCAAGTTGACTACATTGTTCGTCGTATTTTTGAATTTATCGAATTACTTCGTCAAGGTGGCCTAGCCGAATGGCGTTACCTAGAAAAACAGGCGGTATTAGAATCAGCATTCCGTTTTCAAGAAGCATCAAGACCGATTGATGTCGCCAGCCACTTGGTCATCAACTTACAAAATTACCAGCCGGATGATGTGGTGTATGGTGATTATATGATGACGCACTACGACGAAGATCATCTACGTCAACTGCTGCAGCACTTTACCCCCTACAATATGCGCGTCATGTTGATCGCCAAAGGCTTACAATACGATCGCCAAGCAAAATGGTATAATACCCCCTATTCCACTCGCTCAATCAGCGATGCCGAATTACAAAACTGGACACGCCCAGAAATCACTGGTGAATTAGCGCTACCAGAGCCCAACCCATATATTTGCTATCAACTCGATCCATCCCCGATTGAAGATGATGCTCAATTACCCGAGCTAATCCAAGACAAACCCGGCTTTCGCTTATGGCATCTCCAAGAAAAAGAATTTCGCGTACCGAAAGGTTTGGCGTTTATCGCCATTGATAGTCCGCACGCCGTATCAACAGCCAGAACCATAGTCGAAACCCGATTATGCGTTGAAATGTTCCTCGACGCCCTGGCAAAAGAAACCTATCAAGCTGAAATTGCGGGCATGGGGTATAACTTATATGCCCATCAAGGTGGCGTAACCTTAATGTTATCGGGCTTTACTCAAAAACAAGCCAAGCTGCTTGATGTCATTATCAACAAGTTCGATACCCGTGAATTTAGCCGATCTCGATTTGATTCCATTAAACGTCAAATGCTGCGTAATTGGCGTAATACCGCCAAAGATCGCCCAGTTTCACAATTATTCAATGCCATGACAGGTATCTTGCAACCGAATAATCCGCCTTATCCGGTATTAATCGAAGCTCTGGAATCAATTCAAGTCGATGAACTGCCGAGCTTTGTGTCTACTATGTTGGCTGAATTGCATATCGAAATGTTTGTCTATGGTGACTGGACTCGTGACAACGCCACTAAACTGGCTGAGAGTTTAAAAAATGCCCTGCGCATGAAAGACCAGCAATATGAAGAGTCGTTGCGTCCATTAGTTATGTTGGGTGTAAGTGGCACATTCCAACGAGAAGTTCATTGTGACCAGGCAGATTCCGCTTTAGTGCTTTATTATCAGTCACCTGAGATATCACCAAAAAATGTGGCGCTGTATACCTTAGCGAACCATTTAATGTCAGCGGCCTTCTTTCATGAAATTCGCACCAAACAGCAACTCGGTTATATGGTCGGTACCGGCAATATGCCGCTTAATCGTCACCCAGGACTTGCGCTATATGTGCAATCTCCCAATGCCGCGCCTATTGATCTCGTGGCATCCGTAGATGAATTTTTGAATGCTTTTTATATGGTCTTGCTAGAACTTAACGAACAGCAATGGCAAAACAGTAAGCAAGGTTTATTGAATCAGATCATGTCGCCAGACAGTAACTTACGTGCCCGTGGACAGCGTTTATGGGTTGCCATTGGCAATAAAGATTACGAGTTCAATAACCGAGAAATCGTGGTTGATGAAATAGTCAAACTTGACCGCAGTGAAATGATTCGTTTTGTCGTGAATGAGCTAAAACCTCGCACCGCCAACCGCCTGATCATGCACTCAAAGGGAACCGCTCATGCAGATGCGCCTGATTTGGATGTGGGGCTAGAAATAGGATCAATTGATGAGTTTCAACTGCGTCCAAAAGATGTAGATCTGGGCTAAGCAGAGAGCAGAGAGCAGAGAGTATTAAAAAAGCTTTGCGCCGAAAAACGCAAAGCTTTTGTTTTTTAAGGAATGTAATGAGAATACTTACGAATAGAACTTTTCACCAGTACCCGCGCGAGTCAGCAACCCATCACAAGGAGCAAAGCGGCTGCCGTATTTTTCAGCGTATCCATTCATAATTTCAACCAACTTCGCCGCGCCCATTTGATCGATATAGCGGAACGGGCCACCTAAGAACGGTGGGAAGCCAATGCCGAAAATAGCACCAATATCACCATCGCGCGGACTAGCAATAATGCCATCATCTAACGCACGAACGGCTTCATTGATCATTAATAATACACAGCGCATCGCAACCACTTCTTCTGAAAGAATCGACTCTGGCGTAACTTTCAAAAGTTTGTAGACCGATTTATCCACTTCTTTCTTCTTACCTTTATAGGTATAGAAACCTTTACCGGCTTTACGACCTTTGCGACCGTCTTTCAACAAGGTATCGAATACATCTGGCGCTTTAAAACGCTCGCCAAGTTCTTCAACTAATATCGGCGTGATCTTAGCACCGATATCGACACCCACTTCATCGAGTAAAGCAATCGGCCCTACAGGGAAACCAAAGTTTAATAGCGCGTCATCAATATGCTCAACCGGCTCACCTGACAATAAGATCTTCGCCGCTTCATTCATATAAGGTGCAAGAATACGGTTTACATAGAAGCCCGCTTTATCTTTCACCACAATCGGCGTCTTGCCTTGCTTACGAGCAAACTTCACCGTGGTCGCAATCACTTCGTCTGACGTCCCTTCATGGGGAATGACTTCCACCAAGGGCATTTTATCGACTGGACTAAAATAATGCAGACCAATCACATTTTCAGGCTTAGCAGCACCTTGAGCAATTTTACTGATCGGCAATGACGAAGTATTGGTGGCAAAAATGACCCCCTTCTTCGCTTGTGCCTCAATATCTCGCACCATGCTCTGCTTCAAAGAGAGATCTTCGAATACCGCTTCAATCACCATGTCTTTTTCACTAAACCCAGTGAAATCTGTCCCACCAGAAATTGACTGCATTTGTTTTTGTAACTGAGCTTTGGTTAATGCACGACGTTTGTACAGCTTATCGAGTAAGTCATAGCTGTACTTCATAGCATGCAAAACACCATCATTGGATACATCTTTAATACGAACTGGTACCTTGGCTTTAGTGGCAGACACATAGCCGATCCCTGCGCCCATTAAGCCACCACCGAGAATACCAACACCATTGATATTTTTAGGTTGAGCCGATGAGCCAAAATCTTTCTTCATTTCCGTTGTAGCAAAGAAAATCGAACGTAACGCACGTGATTGCGAGGTCATGACCAGCTTGCCGAACTCTTGCGCTTCTTTGGCTAACCCTTCTTTGATGCCCTTTTCTAAGCCGTATTGAATCACTTGCAAAATTGCCGGAATAGCAGGGTAATTTCCGCGTGCTTTTTGATTGGCCTTTTTCGCCGCTTGTTCAAAAATCACTTTGCGACCCAAACCGGTATTCGCCAATAATTTCTCTTTAATGTCTGACTTACCTTTACGTTTCGACTTTGAGATAAATTCTTGTGCTGCTTGCAATAAAATTGATGAAGGCACACAAGCATCAGCCAACCCGAGTTTTAATGCTTTTTTCGCTCGAACTTGTTTGCCCGTTAAGATCATATCTAGGCTATCCAGTAAACCAATCAAACGAGGTAAACGTTGTGTGCCACCCGAGCCTGGTAATAAACCTAACTGTACTTCTGGCAAGCCTAAACGCGTAATATCGGCGTCACTACACACACGGTAATCACACGCCAAAGCCAGCTCTAACCCACCGCCCAAACAAGGGCCATGAATGGCAGCCACCACAGTGAAAGGCAGCGCAGCCAGACGATTAAACATCTCTTGACCTTGAGAGGCTAACCCTTCAGCTTCTTGCGCCGATTGACAAGCATCCAGCATGCGCACGTCCGCACCTGCAATGAAGTTATCCGGCTTTAGAGAATGGACGATCATGCCTTTGATCGATGAACGCTTTTCATCGAGTTGCTTAAACACCGCTTCCATTTGTTCTGCAAATTGCGCTTGCAGTGTGTTCATTTTTTCATTCGGAACATCAACCGCTAGCCAAGCGATTTGATTATCATCGATAGATAAAGTGAAGGCTTGTTTTGAACTCACTTGGCTTTCTGAAACGCTTGAACTTTCTGAAACGCTTGAAGTGGAAACTTGATTATCGGTTGTCATGATTACTTCTCTCCTTGCGTTTGTGCATCATCTTTATCGACTTCTAAGATCACTGCTGCGCCTAAACCACCAGCGGCACAAGCTGTCGTTAAGGCTAGGCCACCACCACGTCGTTTCAATTCGCGTAGCGTCTGTGTCATTAAACGTGCGCCGGTTGCCGCAAATGGATGCCCGTAAGCAAGAGAGCCACCAAGTACGTTGAATTTTTCCATATCAATTTGACCAATCGCTTTATCTCTGCCGAGTTTTTCTTTGGCAAACTCTTCTGAAGCAAACATTTTGACGTTCGCTAGCGTTTGGGCTGCAAAAGCTTCATGCATTTCTATCAAATCCAGATCGGCAAGTTCTAAACCTGCGCGATCCAGCGCCATAGGTGTCGCATACGATGGTCCCATCAACATATCTTCTTCTACTTGAATCGCAGAAAAGGCGTACGAACGAATGTAACCAAGCACCTCTAAACCAAGTTCTTTGGCTTTGCTTTCACTCATCATCAACACCGCGGCCGCCCCGTCGGTTAACGGTGTGCTGGTCGCCGCAGTCACACTGCCAAAATTGCGGTCAAAAGCGGGTTTTAATTTCGCATATTGTTCAATCTGAGAATCTTGACGAATATTGTTATCTTGATGAATCCACTCTTTATAGGGTTCTGGATAAGCCGTCATCACTTCATCTTGAATTAAACCATCCTCCCAGGCTTGAGCTGCAAGAGTATGAGAGCGGTGAGCTAGCGCGTCTTGTTCTTCTCGTGGAATCTGATGCGTTTTTGCCATTTGCTCTGCCGTTTGCCCCATCGACAAACCAGTCGAATACTCAGCCACAGCCGGCGGAACAGGCATCAGATCTTTGAATGACAATTTACGTAGAATCGACAGTTTTTTAGGTAGTGTTTTCGCTTTGCTGAGTTCTAATAAACTTTGCGCTAAGGTTTTCGATACGCCAATCGGCAACACAGACGAAGAATCGGCTCCGCCTGCAATTCCCACTTCGATATTCCCCGCCATGATGCTTTCTGCCACATTGACCACAGATTGAAAACTGGTCGCACAAGCACGCGTGACACTGTAAGCATCGGTTGAAACATTCATGCCCGTTCCTAATACAATTTCTCGCGCGATATTGGGCGCAGCAGGCATTTGAACCACTTGGCCAAACACCACTTGGTCAACTAACTTAGGATCGATTTGCGTTCGAGCCAGTAATTCACTGACGACCATTTTACCGAGGTCAACGGCAGGTACTTCTTTGAATGCGGTGCCCTGACGAGCGAATGGGGTTCGAAGCCCCGCCACAATGGCAATACGATCGCCCTGGCGAGTTTTAACTTCCTGCTGATTCATATCCTTTCCTTTATCAATTAGATCGTTCTAGAAAATAGCAATACTTGAGTCTGCTGGCTTTAGAAACGTGTCGGTTCATGGATAACCAAAGTGGTCAGACCTCAATTGTATACAACGCGCCTAAAAGTTAACACTGAGCGACCGGTATTATCGAAACATTAACGTAAACTTGTGACCTAGATTAATGAATCCGAAACAGCCAAGCACAAACGACATAGCCACCTGACACAGACAACATAGCCACAAAAACAACCTTTAGATAACATTGTGCAACTTTTTCACTTCATTTTTGCAGCAAAAATACCCACACTTATAGATGTCACTGAAGCCTTCACTGTAAATGGTTCTGGTATCTAAATAAAGATAGTAAATCAAAAACTTAACGACAATTTTACTCTGGGTCTTTTTTGCAGAAAATTCACATTAATGAATCAGATGTGCACACCTTGAGGAAAATGCATGGCAATTTTTTCATCGCTAGGAAAGAAAAAACTACCTAACACGGTCAATAGCGATATGAATAGACAAAAACGTTACGAGTCCCTTGTGAGGGCTTATCATCGCGATCTTTACCGCTACGCCTATTGGTTATGCAAAGATAAACATATTGCCGAAGATTTAGTGCAAGAGACTTGCCTGCGTGCTTGGAAAGCCATTGATAGTTTAAAAGATGAGAAAGCGGCAAAATCTTGGCTGATTACGATTTTAAGACGTGAGAACGCTAGACGCTTTGAGCGCAAGCAATTCGATCTGGTTGATATAGATGAACCGGGCAACAGCGGCAGCGTCGATGATTCACAGCATCATGAGCTTAATTGGCTACAAAATCAGATTATGAAACTAGACGTTGAATACCGTGAGCCTCTTTTTCTACAAGTTATTGGAGGATTTTCCGGCGATGAAATTAGCGACATTTTAGATCTGAATAAAAATACCGTCATGACTCGCTTGTTCCGTGCTCGAAACCAAATTAAAGAACAACTCGACTCCAATTCATCAACTCAAGGGGCCACACATGGATGATTTAGAATTCAGACGTCGTTTATTATCCGACCCTACTGATGACAGCCAAGATATTTTATCTGAGCTCAACCAAAGTCCTCAACGCAAGAAATACGCAGAAGGCTTGCTCGATCTAGAGCATAAATTAGAAAACGCATTCAAAGTGGATGTGCCTGATGACCTCGCAGATAAAATCATTTTTCAAAGTACTAGCCCGAAACGTACCGTCAATGTTTCTCGCCGTGTTTTAGCATTGGCTGCTTCGGTTATTTTTACCTTCGGTTTATTCATTGGTCAGGTTAATTGGGGGGCATTATTAGTGACCCCAGCCCACGCTAGTCTAGAGACGATGGCGATGAATCATGTTAAAGAAGAAGAGGCCTTTACCGCTTATATTAATGAAGCCAATTCAAGCCAAGAAATTCAAGCCAAATTGCAGGTGTACTCTTACCAATTAGTCAGTGACTTTCCCTACCATATTTATTATCTGAATCACTGTGGCTTTAGTCCCAAACATCATGCGTTGCACATGGTGTTCCAAGGTAAAAATGGACGGGTTACCGCGTTTGTTTCAAATATTGAAGCTCGCACTCAAAGTCAATTTGAAGATTCAGGCATGAGCGGTGAAATAACACCATTAAAACAAGGCAGTTTAGTGTTAGTTGGTGAAAAAGGTGAAGATTTAACTGCCTTATCGCAACAAATAGCACCATTATTAACTTTTAAAGGTTAAGAAATTCTTCCGAGCCAAATGTTAACAAAGCCATAAGCAAGGTTTATTTCTTCTGTTTATGGCTTTTTTATACCTAAAAATATCCCCTTATAGTTCAACCACTTATGCTTAATCACGTTCAAATCCATTCAGCCCAATTATTGATGCAGCAGCACTTAGCGAAATATTCTGTCAGGATTTAACCAAATCACAACAAACACAAAACCAGAAATTACCTACATTTAGCGACATTATTGGCACATTTCGACGATTTTTACTCATTGGTCGGATATGTTAAACATCTTGTTACACTCATAATGCGCCTCCTTTATAAGCGTCACCCCATTTTCAAGACACAACATTGAAAAGAATATACAAAAATAAAGTAGGTATTATCCCAATGAAAAAGTTGAATGTGTTCACCACTTCTACGATTGCCAGCGCATTATTACTCGCCGCTCCATCGAGCTTTGCAGCAGGCTTTCAGCTTGATGCTCAATCTGCAACAGGTGCAGGCCGTGCATTTGCGGGCGATGGTATCATTGCCGACAATGCTTCAGTGATGGCTATCAACCCAGCGGCTATGGCGCTTTTTGACAAGACTTCTTTTTCTATGGGGGCTACTGCAATCAAGCCAATGATTTCTGTTGAAGATGGCTACTATCAAAGTCACCTTAGCCCAAATGGTGACGTTAGCTACGATGACGCAGGTAACTTAGCTGTTGCGCCAAATATGTTCTTAGTTGTACCAGTCAATGATAAATGGGCAGTGGGTGCAGGTTTGTACTCTAACTTTGGTACTGAATCTGAATTTGATGACTCATTCCCAAGTGAATATGGCGGCACATCAAGTATCATCAGTGCAGAGCTAGCCTTAGCGGCTTCTTACCGTTTAAATGAACACTGGAGCTTTGGGGCGGGTCTTGATTTAATTTACGGTCATGGTGAGTTTAAGCGCGGAATTGGTATTGATAAAGATTTAAGCCCCTCAGCAAAAGCAATTATAG
The DNA here is from genome assembly GCF_026001925.1 of Vibrio gangliei. Taxonomy (NCBI): domain Bacteria; kingdom Pseudomonadati; phylum Pseudomonadota; class Gammaproteobacteria; order Vibrionales; family Vibrionaceae; genus Vibrio; species Vibrio gangliei. The sequence goes on from NZ_AP021869.1 coordinate 1,749,418, forward strand.
CTAAAGCAATTAATACCAAATTAAATACCAACATAAAGCCTAAGAATCTACCTGATAATATCTCTTCTGACTCAACTTTAGTTGATGTGGATGCAAGTGGCGCTGGCCTAGGCTGGAACGTAGGTACAACTTACGAGTTAGACGAGAATAACCGTTGGGGCATTTCGTACCATGCAAGCCCAGAAATCCATGCTAAAGGCAAAATTGATGGCCCTGCCGGCATTACTTTAGCCGATGAGATCGTGGTACCACTACCTGACTTTGCACAATTCTCTGGTTACAACCACTTTAAAGGCACTAAATTTGCTTTAAGCTATACCATTGGTTGGACTGATTGGAGCAAATTTAACGACCTGGCTACAGCTGATCCAGATATCACACTGCAAAAATTCGAATGGCGTGATACTTGGACCGCAGCTATCGGTGGTACTTACTACTTAAACGATCAATGGACGCTGCGTGCGGGTTACAAATTCGACCAAGGTGCTCAAGATGAAATCACAACCATTGCGGTACCCGATTCAAACCGTAACTGGTTATCAGCAGGTTTCTCATACGCGCCGAGCAGTGATTCTAGTATCGATTTTGGCCTAACCTACTTGCTAGGTGTGGATGTCGATGCTCATGAAGAACATGGTATTTCAAGCATCGATGCAACAACCCACACGGATGCCATCATTGCTGGTGTGCAGTACAGCAAAACGTTCTAACTCGAAACTCGAAACTCGAAACTCGAAACTCGAAAAAATTAAGCCTTGTTACTTTTCAGTAGCAAGGCTTTGTTGTTTTAGTCACATAGGTTAGCTTTGAAGATCAGTAATCCTGACCTAGGTAATCTTCTAATAAATCTTCATCCAAAACCTGTTCCGGTTCTTGCTCAATTTCCGCTTTAAAGTCACGATATTGGAAATACATACTCTTACTCAATTCATACGCATCAGGTGAATTGCGTAGCATGCCTTCTTGATTGATTAACTCATAACGCGACTCTAAGCCTTGGAATGCCCATTTACCCGTTGATTGCCAAAAGGTTAACCAACTCAGTGGAATATATAGGGTATCAACTAAGTTCGTCACTTGCCGTGGCGTTGTCGGTCCGTAGGCTGGCACCATAATATACATGCCATCACCCACTCCATAATGCCCAACCACATCACCGAACTCACGTGTAGTCTGTGGAATATCTGCCGCCGATGCTACATCAATCAAGCCGAGCAAACCTATGGTGCTGTTGATCAAAAAGCGACTAAAATTTTGCATCGCTTCTGTGCCATTCCCCATCAGCAAGTTATTGAGGCCACTGGCTGGCTCATCCAGGTTATCAAGAAAGTTATTTAACCCTTCACGAATTGGCCACGGCGTCCATTCCATATAACCGATAGCGAGCGGACGAACAACATAGGGATCGAGCACTTCATAGTTAAAGTCCCACATGGTGCGGTTAAAACCTTCAAGTGGATCCCAGTGTTCATCATCTTGTACTGATATATTGCTGACTGTCGCGACCTCAAGAGTATCTTCTGTTGAAGCACTTTCATCAGGCGACGTTGAGCACCCCTGGGCGAAAAGCAAGGTAAGAATATAAAAAGGAAATGTTCGAATCCGTTTGAAATTGTTCAAACCACCACATCCTGTGTAAAGGGGAAAAATAAAAAAGGCAAAGTAAATCAATACATTGCCTTTACACTCAGTTCTTTAAGCGAATAATTAACATCAATCAGCAATGATGTTAATTGTATTGCATATTCATGTTAAACATCAATATTGCTGATCAATTGAGATCACCACATCATCACCAAGGTGAATTGGCATACTTTCTCCATACCAGTCCCCTTCTTTGGTTGAAACATTGCCATCGCTATCTATACGAGCACGAACCATGATATCCGAAAGGCTGGAAAGTTTGCGTTCCTTAATCATGCTGTTACTGTCATCCAAAACCACGGTAATTGGGAAACTTGAAATCGGATAGCGCGCCGCCGCTACTGGCATGGGTGCCCCATCAGCGGTATGAATAGAAACAATCAACACGCCTTGTTCCGGAAGTTTGACTTGCGGGGCTAACGAAATAGTGACCTTAACGGGCGTCCCTTCCACAGCCCGTTGCTGCGGATTTTGTTGAGCATCTAATTCACGTTGCGCAGTTTGAATACTGCGAGTGAGCATGTCGTAACGATCATCATCTTTGCCAATTTTCGCTTGCAACTGTTTCCAATAATCAATTGCTTGGGCAAAGTTACCATTTTCATAAGCACTGAAAGCCAACAACGAATACACGCGTAAATCCACATCCGGCTTTTTCAGCAAGTCAGCTAGAATAGAATCGGCTTTTTGCAGATCCGCTTGATCGGATGAGAACATTAAAGCCTGTGCTAAGCTCAGCTGAATATCCCCGTTATTAGGCATCAGTTTGTCTGCTTTGGTCAGTGCACCAATTGCAGTCTCGATATCTCGATTTGCCAAACCAATACGGCCTAATAGCACCCAACCTGTTGCATCATCTTGGTTGTATTGTAAGCGAGAGCGCAATGCTAAGCTCAAATCCGACATCTCTTGATCCGTCAATTCCACCCCATTTGGATTCATCAGCTTTTGAGAAAGCAACGGCAGGTTATTCTCTACCTCTTTCCAATGCGCAACTTTAGAATGTGCACCATAAAGGCTATACACACCGTAAGAGACCACCGCCATAAAAATCACCAATGGCACTGCCAGCCATTTCATTGACTCGCTCTTGTTTTCCGCATACTTGTGTCCAGCCGGAATATCATCGAGTAACGATTGCTTCAAATCCGTCACAAGATCATCTTTGTTGCCCACAATCCCAGCTTGATCTTCTGAGTCCAACTCAGCCAGACGATCTTTAAAAAATGCTTTATTCAAATCATCACGCTGAGCCATTTCATCTATCTGTTTTGGCTTGAGTAATGGATAAACGATTAAGGCGCACGATACGACGAGTAACACTACGCTTCCAATCCAAAATGCCATCATGAATCATTACCTTTTTTATCGTTTGAATCCGACTCATCTAAAAGTGCTTTTAGACGCTGTTCTTGTTTTTCATCCCACTGCGCTGAGCTTTGCCCTTCGGTAGCCGCGGCTTTTTTACGGCTGCGAATCACAATAAAACCAAAGCCAAACACCACAATCGCAAGCGGCGCTAACCATAAAACTGCCGTCGACGGAGTCAGAGGTGGATTGTAAGTCACGAAGTTGCCATAGCGGGCCACCATATAATCGACGATTTCTTGTTTCGACTTGTCTTCCTTGGTCATTTGATAGACTTTCATACGCAAGTCTTTCGCCAATTCTGCATTCGAATCCGAAATAGAATTGTTCTGACATTTAGGACAACGCAATGTGTGGCTCAGCTCTTGAAACTGCGCTTCTTGCTGTGGCGTATCAAAATCAAATACTTCAATTGCCGACATCGCAGGAATAGCAAAAAACAAGCACAGTAGCATCAATAAGCGTGATTTTTTGATCATTGTGCACGCTCCATCGGGATAGGTTTCAATTCCGTGGTTTGACCTTCAAGTTTGTTGTACAGCGGCAATAACGTCTCATTCCAATTTTCTACATTCACATCGCCGACATGACGGTATTGAATGTGACCATTAGCATCAATGAGGAAGGTTTCTGGCGCGCCATACACACCAAGATCAAGACCGAACATGCCATCGCCATCAAACAGAACCAGTTGATAAGGGTCGCCTAAATCACGTAACCATTTCTTGGCTTTTTCACGATCATCTTTGTAGTTCAAACCAATGATATTAACGCCTTGCTCAGATAGCTTATTCAAGAATTGATGCTCGGCATAGCAGGTCGGACACCAGGTTGCCCAAACGTTCAGTAATAACGGCTTACCTTGAAACAGACTCTGATCGTAGGTTTTATCCGCTTGAAACAGATCTTCTAATTGGAAATCAGGCACAGGTTTGCCCACCAAGACTGATTCTAATTTAGTTGGATCATCTCCATCAGCATTGCGAGTCAGCTGCGTAGCAAACACAATCACTAAAATCACAAATAAAGCGAGAGGAGCAAATAGAATATTACGGTTCATGTTTACGCCTCCTGCTCTTCTGTTTTAATGGCTTTTTTATCTAATTTTTTACGGAAACGGTATCTTTTATCGCTAATAGCTAACACACCACCAATCGCCATCAAAATCCCACCAAACCAGATCCAACGAATAAACGGCTTGTAATAAATACGAACGGCCCAAGCGTCCGTACCATCTAAGCGCTCACCCATTGCGACATAAAGATCGCGTGTGAATCCGCGGTCAATCGCCGCTTCGGTCATCATAGAGCGCGCCGTGTGGTAGTAACGTTTTTCAGCATGCAGCTCATTCACATAATTGCCATCTTCACTGATGATAAAGTCGGCAATAAACCCTTCATAGTTCGGGCCATCATGATCACGTAAGCCAACAAAATCAAACTGATAGCCATGGATTTCAAACTTATCACCCGGCGCTAAACGTACATCACGCTCAACACTGTAGTTCTGTACCATAGCGATACCAATGATGGTCACCGCTAAGCCAATGTGACCCAGCATCATGGCCCAATGGCTGCGTTGAAGTTTGGTCAAGCCTTCAAAAAATCGATGACGATGCGTCGCACGCTGATGCAATTCAAAGCCATGCATTGCAATGATCCAAATCGCTAGGAACCAACCTAGAGTGGCCAATGGCATAAATTCTTTTGATGACAAGAAAGCAATCGCTGCAGCCACAACAGCCGACACCACAAACGACACTAACATTGGTATTTTGACGTCTGCCAAGTTATCGCGCTTCCAACGCACTAACGGACCAATACCTAAAATCAAAGAGAAAGGCACAATTAACCAAGTAAATAAGGTATTAAAGAATGGCGCACCGATAGAAACTGACCCCATACCTATTTGCTTATGCACTAAAGGTAATAAAGTACCAATCAAGACCACGACTAAAGCGGCAACCAGCAAAATATTATTGGATAACAAGGCATTTTCACGCGAGATCAATGAGTAGTTACCGCGAACTCGTACCGATGCGCCTTTTAGAGCAAACAAGAGCAACGAACCGCCGATAACAATCACTAAGAAGGCTAAGATGAACATGCCGCGAGCAGGGTCAGAAGCAAACGAGTGTACAGACACCAAAATACCCGAGCGAACTAAGAACGTACCAAGCAAACTTAATGAGAAAGCACTGATGGCAAGTAATACTGTCCAGGCTTTGAATGTACCGCGTTTTTCGGTCACCGCCAGAGAGTGCATTAATGCCGTACCCGCAAGCCAAGGCATGAAAGAGGCATTTTCAACCGGGTCCCAGAACCACCAGCCGCCCCAGCCTAATTCGTAATACGCCCACCAAGAGCCTAGCGCGATACCGACGGTTAAAAATACCCACGCCGCCGTTGTCCACGGACGAGACCAACGCGCCCAAGCGGTATCTAAACGGCCTGTCATTAATGAAGCAATCGCAAACGAGAACGCCACCGAGAAACCGACATAGCCCATGTACAGCATTGGTGGATGCACAATCAAACCTGGGTCTTGAAGTAATGGGTTTAGGTCTCGACCATCAATTGGGAAGTACGGCAAAGTACGTAAGAATGGGTTTGAAGTAAGGATAATAAACAGTAGGAAGCCAACAGAAATCATACCCATCACAGAAAGAACACGAGACACCGACTCTTGTGGCATGCCGCGGCTAAACGTCGCTACCGCAATTGTCCAAATGGCTTGAATTAATACCCAAAGTAGCAATGAGCCTTCATGCGCGCCCCACACTGCAGTTAAACGGTAGTACCAAGGTAATTGACTGTTCGAGTTACTGGCAACGTATTGCAACGTAAAGTCATTGCTATAAAACGCCCACAACAAAGTAGCGAAAGACGTCAGCAACATTAAGAACATGCCCCACGACAAAGGTCTGGCCATGCCCATCAAGGTGCGGTTATTGGTGCTGGCACCATACATGGGTAACGCACTGAGTACAAATGAAAACCCTAATGCAAGAATTAAGGCAAAATGTCCAAGTTCAGCAATCATTGTGCTTATTCCTGCTCTTTAATGGTGTGAGTTTCGTAATCGTATTTCGCGTTATGCCCTTTATTCATGGCTTCTTCAATTTCAGAAGGCATATAGTTTTCATCGTGCTTCGCCAATACCTCAAACGCATCAATCGTCGTTGGGTCAACTAAGGTACCTTGGGCAACAATACCTTGCCCTTCACGGAATAAATCAGGAAGAATACCTTCGTAAGTCACCGTGACGGTAGGCCCTAGATCTTTTAAATCAAAGCTGACTTTCAAGGATTCAGGATCTCGTTTTACCGACCCTTCTACCACCATGCCACCAATACGCAAACGCTCACCAACATGAGGTTTCGTGCCATCAGGCTTACCGTTGACAATTTCCGTTGGTGTGTAAAATAAATTCATATTTTGATTTAACGCGTACATGGTTAAACCAACAGTACCTGCCACACCAATCAAAATAGCCAATACAATTGCGAGTCTTTTTTTACGTCTAGGTGTCATAGTGTATTTTCCATTTTTTTCGCCGCTTGACGACGTGCTTCACGGTCAATTTTTTGCTGAATGTCTTTCAATAACGCTTTGCCATCTGCCACGCTTTTCCAATACAAAATCAGCATACTAGCGAAAGTAATGCCAAAAGAAGACCACACATAAGCGGCATATCCACCCATGTTTAAAAAATCACTGAAAGAGTCAAAATACATTACTTCACTCCTTGTGTTATTTGAGATTGACCGTTCGCTGCTTTAACAAGTTGCAACACCCACGGGCGATGGCTTTCACGACGAATGATCTCGGTACGCAGACGAATCATAGTCAAGGCGCCGAAGAAAAAAGCAAAACCAAAGATGGTGCACAACAATGGCCACAACATTTCTGGTGCGATGGAAGGTTTGCCGATTTTGGTAATGGTCGCACCTTGATGTAGCGTATTCCACCACTCAACCGAATAATGAATGATAGGGATATTAATCACCCCGACAATCGCGAGAATACCAGCGGCTTTGGCTGCGGTTTTTTCATCGTCGAAAGCGTGATACAAGGCAATAACACCTAGATATAAAAACAGAAGAATCAATTCAGAGGTTAAGCGAGCGTCCCATACCCACCAAGCGCCCCACATAGGTTTACCCCAAACCGCACCGGTAATTAAGGCAATAAAGGTATACACTGCCCCGATTGGAGCCATCGCCAATGCTGCCATATTTGACAGCTTCAATTGCCACACTAAACCGATAAAAGCAGCAATCGCCATTGAGACATAAATACCCATCGACCAAATGGCAGCAGGAACATGAATGTAAATAATCCGAAAGCTATCACCTTGTTGATAGTCGGCAGGTGCAAAAGCCAGCCCCCAAACCGTACCGACCACTAGCAAGCCGATAGCCAATACCGAAAACCAGGGTAATAACGATCCGCACAGCTGATAGGTTTTTTCAGCTTTCGCGTATGGATGTAACCATTTCCACATTTTTGCTTCTCACTTTAATAGGAAGGACTTTTATGCCCCACTCTTTTTCTTATGGTTCAAGCGCATCGCTCAAACGAATCTAATTCACACTTATACGTAATGACGCACTGATCGCAAATGGGGTTAAGGTCGCCGCGCCCATCAACATTGCTCCTAAAATGGCCAACTGGCCTGAATACGCAAATCCACTGGTAGCCGCTTCAATCGCCGATGTCGCGAAAATCAGCACAGGAATATACAAAGGCAACACCAGCAAACTCAGCAATACACCGCCTTTTTGTAATCCAACCGTTAGCGCGACCCCAATCGCACCAATAAAACTTAGCGTTGGTGTGCCAAGTAACAAAGTCACCACCACAGCCAGCCAGGTTTTTATATCCAAAGACAGCAACACCGCTAACAAAGGACTAATCAAAATCAACGGCAAGCCGGTCAGTAACCAATGAGCGATCACTTTGGCCAACACCACCAAAGGCAATGGGATTGGCAACAACATTAATTGTTCGAGTGCGCCATCATGAAAATCATCGCGGAATAAACGCTCTAACGATAACAGAGCCGAAAGCAACGCCGCTACCCAAATGATGCCGGCTGCAATACGCGCTAACAAATTCGGCTCTGGGCCAATACTCAATGGAAACAAAGTGATAACGATGATAAAAAACCACAAGGGGTTAAACACATCCGCTTGGCGACGATAAGCAATCAAGAGTTCGCGACGAATAATAGACAACATATTGGCGATCATTTATTCACCCAATCGAATTTTTTTGAGGCTATCAAGCTCGGTAAACATGTCTTGGTGAGTGGTAAAAAGCACCATACCTCCATTGTTGGTGTGTTCGACAAACAAAGCCTCAATCACTTTAATCCCTTGTTTATCAATCGCTGTTAATGGTTCATCTAAAATCCACAGCGGATGCTTACTCAGCCATAAACGTGCTAAGGCCACACGTCGCTGTTGCCCCGCAGATAACTTACCGGTCGGAATATCTTCTTTACCCGCTAACCCAACCTTGGCTAAGGCCATCCAAATATCATCTTGTGTGACGCCTGCGCTGCCATTCAACTTTTGATAAAAAGATAAGTTTTCGAACGCGGTCAGCTCTTTTTTCACACCGGTCTGATGACCAATAAACAATAAATCTTGATGAAAGGCATCTCTATCTTTACGTGTTTCAACACCATTCCAGAAAATTTCACCAGAATCACTATCACCTAACCCAGTAATAATACGCAGCATGGTGGTTTTCCCTGAACCATTACGGCCTTCCACTTGTACAAGATCACCCGCTGTGACAGCAAAACTGACCGATTCAAATAATTCCCTATCATCACGAATCGCGGTGAGGTCTCGTACTTCCAGCATACTTATTCATCTATAGTTAAGTTAATAACCGGGTATGTTACCACAGGAGAATCGTCTCGAAAGCGTTAACATCTAAAGTCTGTAATGAATGTTCAGACAATCACAATTTTGCCTAAAAAGCCGGCAAAAGCGTGATAATTCGTTAATCAAGACTTGACCAAAAGTTCAACATTTATACCCACTCAACAATGATAAACACACACAGGTAGACGCCTATCATCCAAAAGGGGTATAAGCGATATTAATGAGAGATTTCATGATTTTAATCAAATTGCGTTTTTTCACCCCACACTTCGTGCCACAATTGAGGCAAATGAGCGCAGTTAATTTAATAAAAATGTGATCGTTTTTGATAGCTCCTCGTAATGTAGGCATCAAGGGAATTTAGAATGACGCCTTATGCTTGTAGAGACTCAACAACGAAAATTGAAACGATCACTACACTCACACATAACTATGAGCGTAGACATTATCGACAACAACGACTCGCTGCCGCCACTGGAACACTGGTTGCAAGCCATCGCCAATCAACGTGACAAACAGGCTTTTAAGCAACTGTTTCACTGGTTTGCGCCTAAAATTCAGCGCTTTGGCATGAAGCAATTTAACCACCCAGAACAAGCAAAAGAACTGGTACAAGAAACCATGACCAGCGTATGGCGCAAAGCCCATCTCTTCGATGCCGATAAAGGCGCTGCCACAACTTGGGTTTATACCATCATGCGGAATGCGTCATTTGATATGTTACGCAAAATCCGCACACAAAAAGAAGAACACCTCAGTGATGACATCTGGCCGCTCGTGGAATCTGACGTCGTTGAGCCGCTAGATGTCAGCGATCATTTGATGAGCAATAAAATTAAGCGCCTTCTTGACCGTCTATCACACGAACAAAGGCAACTTATCGAAGGTGTGTATTTTAAAGAATTATCTCAAGAACAATTGGCCGAACAATTTAATATTCCTTTAGGCACCGTCAAATCACGTTTGAGACTTGCTATTGCTAAACTCAGACACCTAATGGGAGAACATTCATGAAACATCATCCAAGCCATGAATTGCTCACCGCTTTCGTGGGTGCTGAATTGCCCGCCTCTTTAAGTGTGGTCATTTCAGCGCATATTGAATTGTGCCCGCAATGCCAGTGTTCTATCGAAGCATTAAATCGACATCATGCTGAGCAAGTGTTTGTAGATAACACTTCAGTGATGCATAAAGAAAATCACTCTGATAAACGCTATTCGGATAACTCTTATGAGGAGTTTGACACTGAATTTGGCGACATGTTTGATGACATGGTTGATAGCATTACTGCCAGCGCAGAGTTAGAGCAAGAACTCAAGCTTGATCCAGTGACGATATGCTTCAAAGGCCAACAATATACCCTACCTCATGCCTTGCGTTCATTGACGTTACAAAAACCGCAAAGCCTAGGCAAAATTACTCGTTCTCGTGTCGACCTAGCTGACGGGCAGTTGAAAACCAGCCTGTTACATATTGAACCCGGTGGCAGTGTTCCTATGCATACCCATAAAGGCTTTGAGTTGACTTTACTGCTATCCGGCGAGTTTTCCGACAGCATGGGTCAGTATCAGGCTGGGGATTTCATTTGGCTTAATGGTGAACATGAACATTCACCCCACACTGAAACTGGCTGCTTATGTTTAAGCGTCTCTAGCGATGCTTTGCAATTTACCAAAGGGTTATCCAAATTATTAAACCCTATTGGTACATTTATTTACTGAGTTCTACCGTTTTTCTTTCCGTTAAATGCAACTGATTAGTAGATAGGAAGCAGAATGAAATTACCTCAACAGCAACCTCAAATAGGCATTAGCGCCTGTGTTACAGGAGAACATGTTCGATTTGATAAAGGACATAAACGCTCAGATTTTTGCATGACTCACCTTGCGCCTTTTGTCCGCTTTCAAGGTTTTTGTCCGGAAGTGGCGATTGGGTTACCAGTACCAAGACCGACCATTCGCCTAGTGCAATATCAAGACGGCGTGCACGCCCAACGCCCAGATGGTAGCGGCGATGTCACCCAAGATTTGACTAATTATGGTCAGAACATTGCGAATAAGATTGATCACTTGAGCGGTTTTATTTTCTGCCAAAAAAGCCCAAGTTGTGGCATGGAAAGAGTGAAAGTGTATCAAGAAGATGGCAAAGGCAGCACCGCCAGTGGCATCGGTTTGTTTGCCAAGCAAATCATGGCCTACAACCCAAACCTACCTTGTGAAGAAAATGGTCGCCTAATGGACCCAGCCTTGCGAGAAAACTTTATCATTCGTGTATTTACCTACCAGCATTGGAAAGAATTACTGGCGTCAGGCTTAACTAAACACAAGTTAATTGCCTTTCACAGTGAACGTAAGTACCTACTCATGAGCCATCACCTTGTGAGCTATAAAGAAGCCGGACGATTATTGGCGCGTGCCGATCTGGACGTAGAAGAGATGGCGCAACAATACATTTCGATATTAATGTCGGGGCTCAAGCATGTAGCAACCCATCGCAGCCATACCAATACGTTGCAGCATTTACAGGGTTACTTTAAAAAAGTGCTGACGAAACAACAAAAAAGCGAGCTCACGACTCATATTGAAGACTTTCGCCAGGGAGTAGTCCCACTGCTCGTGCCGTTAACGCTCATTAATCACTACTTAAAAGAGTTTCCACAGCAATATTTGGCCGCACAAGTGTATCTGGCTCCTTATCCTCAGGAACTGAAGTTACGTTATATCTAGTTCACGTCTTATAAAGGATGATTTTACCTTATGAATCTCGTTTGGTTTCGCAATGATCTTCGTATCGATGACAACCCAGCTCTGCATGCTGCTATGGAAGCAAAGCAACCTTTTCAAGCGATTTTTATTTCAACCCCTAAGCAATGGCAGCAACATGATATGGCCGCCATCAAAATCGACTTTATAGAACGTCACGTCAACTTGTTAGCTGAGCAGTTTACCAAGGCGGGCATTGAGTTCGTTCATATCGCCGCCACCGATTTTGAGCACCAATCGCAACAACTGCTCGACTACTGTATTCAAAACAACATCGATGCCGTGTTTGCGAACGATGAAGTCGAATTTAATGAAAGAACGCGCGATCATTGGATAGGTGAGAAACTGCGTCAAAACGGGCTAAATTTTCACACCTTTGAGGCCGATGTCATCGTACGTAAGGGTGCGATAGTCAATAAGCAGAATGAAATGTATAAAGTGTTTACGCCCTTTAAGAAAGCATGGGCAGCGCATTTAATCCAATATCTTGCCTCACCTATCACCACTGACCTTGAACAAGGCCGGACAGTTCAACCGAGCAGCACTGCTCAGAAGAAGCAGGCTAACAAAATTACGTTTAACGCAGAGAAGAAAGATTCCAATAAATGGCCACTCGCGGATGTGGTCTTAAGACAAGTGATACCTGATTTCCTACAGAACAAACTCAGTGATTATCATCAGGATAGAGACTTCCCTGCAATAAAAGGCACATCAGGTTTATCCCCTTATTTAGCCATTGGTGCGATCAGTGTTAAACGCATCCTTGCGGAATTGTTGCACCACGATCCACTCATATTGGAAAATATTTCTCAGCCACAAGGCAGTTGGCTCAATGAGTTAGCCTGGCGAGACTTTTATCGTCACCTGCTACACCACTTCCCAAAACTCAATAAACATCAGAACTTTAACCATAAGTATGATGCTTTGCCGTGGCCAAATTCACCACAATTGTTTGAAGCATGGAAAGAAGGAAAAACTGGTTATCCAATTGTCGATGCCGCAATGAGACAACTGGTACAAACCGGCTGGATGCATAACCGACTACGCATGATCGTAGCCAGTTTTTTAACCAAACATTGTCTGGTCGATTGGCGTTTAGGCGAGCAATTTTTTATGCAACATTTGATTGATGGCGATCTCAGTGCCAATAACGGTGGCTGGCAATGGTCGGCGGGCACAGGTTGCGACGCTCAACCTTACTTTCGAATTTTCAACCCTATCAGCCAAAGCGAAAAATATGATCCCGATGGCAGCTTCATTCGTAAATATCTACCAGAGCTGGAATGTGTACCGCTAAAGCACCTGCATTTTCCGCATGAGTACTTAAAAAAGAATCACATAGAAAGCTATTGGCCAGCGATTGTTGATCACGCAACGGCAAGGCAACAGGCTTTGAGTTTTTATAAGCAAACTTAACCCACACGCTGTTTTTAACCTCATCCTTTATGAGCGAGAAACACGAGTCGTTAAGAATGAGGCAAGGGATATGACACAAATTTCAACCAACATTAATCGATTTATCGAGACCTACCAAAATCTCGACAAAGATCATTTGCATCTTCTGGATGAGATTTATGCCGACCATATTCAGTTCCAAGACCCGCTTCATCGGGTAGAAGGGCTACACCAGCTGCATCAATATTTTGAGCATCTTTATGCCAATGTTATTTCCTGTCATTTCGAGATTAATCAAACCTTCGAGCAACGTGAACAGGCCGCGGTGTATTGGACCATGCACTTGCGTCATCCAAAACTGAACCACGGCAACAGTATTGTGGTCGATGGGCACTCACATCTTGTTTTTAGCCAAGACGAGGGCTGCGCTCAATGCAAAATCATTCACCACAGGGACTATTTTGATATTGGCAGTATGTTGTATGAGCAACTTCCGGTTGTGGGCTCAATCGTTAAGTTCATCAAACAAAAGGCCAGCTCATGAATCACTCAACAAATGGCTTAGTAAACGTATTAATTAGCGGCGCTTCGTCTGGCATTGGACGAGCGCTTGCTTTGCATTATGCCAATCAAGGCTACTGTGTTTGGGCGGGTGGACGTAATCTCGATGCGCTTAAATCCTTAATGGAAGTGCATCGAAATATACTTCCATTGTGCTGCGATATTACGAACCCAGAGGCAATAAAAGCCGCATCGGTGAGTTTGCCTTCGCTCGATATCATCATTCTAAATGCTGGCACCTGCGAATACATTGATGAGGCTAAACACTTTGATGGGGCACTCTTTTCTCGTGTCATTAACACCAACCTCATCAGTATTGGATACTGCCTCGAAGCATGGCTACCGCTCCTTAGCACGGGTGGTAACTTGGCTCTCACCAGCTCTAGTGCCAGCTTTTTACCTTTACCACGCGCTGAAGCTTATGGGGCATCAAAAGCCGCCGTCACCTATCTTGCTCGCACATTAAGCATCGATTTGAAAAAAGACGACATTCACGTCAGCGTGATTCACCCTGGATTTGTGGAAACACCACTCACCGATAAAAATGACTTTCCAATGCCTTGCTTAGTCAGCCCAGATCAAGCCGCTGAGATTATTTATCAAGGTATTAGCCATAACAAAAGCGAGATTCATTTTCCCAAGCGCTTTACTTGGCTACTGAAATTACTGTCGTTATTACCCTTTCCAATATGGAAAAAACTGGCTGCAAGGATGACAAAATAATGAAGAATATTGCGATTATTGGTTCAGGTATTTCAGGCTTAACCGCCGCGTACTTGCTCAGCCGAGAGCACCAAGTCACCGTATTTGAAAAGAATGATTATATTGGCGGCCATACCGCAACTAAAGAGGTTAACCTTGATGGTAAAACCTACGCCATCGATACCGGTTTTATTGTGTATAACGAGCGCACTTACCCCAACTTTATCAAACTCCTGGGCCAACTTGGCATTAAGCAACAAAAGACGGAGATGAGTTTTAGCGTCATGAACCCAGCGTCCAACTTAGAATACAACGGTAGTACGCTCAATACTCTGTTTGCTCAACGCCGTAACCTACTTCGCCCCTCTTTTTGGCGCTTAATTAAGGACATTTTGCGTTTCAATAGCCTATGTAAGACTTTGCATCAACAAGATGATATTGACCCCGCCTTGACCTTGGGCGAATTTTTACAAACCCACCAGTTTGGCGACGGGTTTTGTCAAAATTATATTTTACCGATGGGCGCGGCCATTTGGTCATCCAGCCTAGGTGAAATGATGCAATTTCAACTTAAGTTTTTCGTGCGTTTTTTCTACAACCACGGGCTACTCGATATCCAAAACCGCCCGCAATGGTTTGTTATTCCTGGCGGTTCAAAACAATACATCGCCCCTCTTATTCAATCCTTTAAGGACAACATTAGGCTAAATTGTGATATTCAAACCATCACTCGTAAAGACACTCATGTTGAAATCACATTGGCTAATGGCAAAACAGAACGGTTTGATGAAATTGTCTTAGCGTGTCATTCCGACCAAACTTTATCTCTGCTTGCTGATGCAACGGAACAAGAGCGCGAGATTTTATCGAACATCCCCTATCGGAATAACCAAGTTGTATTGCATACCGATATTCAATTACTTCCTCAACGTCGATTGGCATGGGCAAGTTGGAACTATCATTTAGATTCAGATATTGAGCGCCCAGCTTGTGTCACCTACAACATGAATATTCTTCAAGGCATACAGTCTGAAACGACTTTCTGCGTCACCCTCAATAATACCGGGCAAATTGACCCAGATAAGATCATCAATACCTTTGATTATGCGCATCCAATTTTTAACCAAGTCAGTTTAGCGGCTCAACAGCGTCGCAGTGAAATTTGTGGTCATAATCGTACTCATTTCACGGGTGCCTATTGGCATAATGGCTTCCACGAAGATGGCGTGCGCAGTGCGGTAGAAGTGGCTGCACGATTTGGAATCTCGTTATGAATCGCACTGATATTTTTCAAGGACACAGCATCTACAAAGGCAAGGTACGCCACCGACGCTTTGCGCCATGCTCTCACCATTTTAGTTACCCCATCACCATGCTGGGTATCAATGTTCGACAGTTAAGCCGCCTAAACCACCAGCATTGGATGCTAGGCACACAATGGTATAAGCCGGTAAGATTTGTTGAGAAAGATTACATAAAAAGTGAACCGGGCGACTTATTGGCGCGTATTAAAAATAAAGTTATGCGCCTTGGTGGAGATTGGGATGGAAGTGATGTGATGATGCTGGCGCAGTGCCGTTGTTTTGGTCTCTACTTCAGCCCAGTTAACTTTTACTTTTGTTATCAATCTGACGATGAGTGCCGTTACATGCTAGCGGAAGTAAGCAATACCCCATGGAACGAGCGTCACTATTATTTGGTGAACATGAAAGGCGAGAAAGTGACGCAAAAAGCGTTTCATGTATCCCCTTTTATGGAGATGGACATGAAGTATCAATGGCGTATTCACCAACCAGAATTAAAGGCGGCTAGCGACGATTCACACGACGGCAAAGCACTGATTCATATTGAAAATCGAACCAATGATAACGCTAATGAAAAACTATTTGATGCCACCGTCGCCATGACTCAACTAAAAATGGGCAATCAAGAGGGTCACAATAGCCAAGCGACCGTCTCAACGATGGACTGGGCTGCACTGCCCTTTATGAATTTAAAAATTGTACAAGGTATTTACTGGCAAGCATTAAAGCTCTTTCGCAAAAATGTGCCTTTTGTGCCTCATCAACAAAAGCCGTCACACAAGCAGCAATCCCAATAGAACGATCCCAATAGAGCGATAGTTATAACTATAGCCCACGACTGGAAAACAAATTAAAAAATGGAGTGGTGATGATGGAACAGACACAATCTTTAGTGGCCGAAAAAAGCAAATTTGGCTGGCTAAATGAATCATGTAAGCAACTGGTGTTTAAGATTTTAAATACCATGCAAGACGCTTGTATTGAAATTCAAGATGGCACAGAGAAAAACACGTTGGGTCAGCCTGATGCAACTTTACGTGCCCAGGTCATGATTCACGATCCTGCTGTGTATCGCGACATTGTGAAAGGCGGCAGCATCGCAGCGGCCGAGGCTTATATTGCACAACGTTGGAGTACACTCGATCTCACGACTTTAATTCGCATCTTTGCTCGCCATCAACAAGAACTGGATCAACTCGAACGTAAAATGAGTTGGCTCGCTAATGTCAAAAACACCCTAACGCAACGCCTAAATCTCAACACCATTGCCGGTTCGAAAAAAAACATTTTGGCCCATTACGATCTGGGTAATGAGCTTTATACCCGATTTTTAGATGACAGCATGATGTATTCCTGTGCGGTGTATTCAGCTGAAAATACCCGCCTTGAGCAAGCTCAGCAGAATAAATTAAAGTCCATTTGCGACAAATTAGACTTGCAAGCGAGTGATCATTTAATTGAGATTGGAACGGGCTGGGGAGGTTTAGCCATTTTTGCGGCGCAACACTATGGATGCCAAGTGACGACGACTACGATTTCTGACGCTCAATACCAATTTGCTCAACAAAAAATCGCGGCGTTAGGTTTAGAAAATCAAATTACGCTACTCAAAAAAGACTACCGATTGCTGGATGGTCAATATGACAAACTGGTGTCGATAGAAATGATTGAAGCGGTTGGTCACGAATACCTGCCAGAATTTTTTAAGCAATGTAATGATCTTCTTAAACCAACGGGCAAACTGTTGATCCAAGCGATCACGATTGCCGATCAACGTTATGAGAAGTATCGAAAAAGCACCGACTTTATCCAAAAGTACATCTTCCCCGGTGGTTGTTTACCTTCCATCAGTGTGATCAGCCAGCAAGTGCAAACGTCAACCGACATGACCATAGATAATATTGAAGATATTGGTTTGCATTACGCACGTACATTGGCGGATTGGTGTAATAACTTTGAGAATAATTGGTCTGAAATTCAACCATTTGGGTATGACGACACGTTCAAGCGTCTATGGCATTACTACTTCTGTTATTGTGAAGGCGCATTTATGGAACGAGTGATCAGCACCCACCATATTGTTATGCGTAAGCCTCGTTACTTTGATCAGCACGATGAAACGATTCTCGATTATTAATTTCCTTCTGTTCCAAGCCTGTTGGGCGTTAGCTGCATCGTTCCCAGTTAACGCTCCTTTTTTTATGCTGACAGCTTTTGCTATACATTTTGCTTTGACCCCAACCCGTCGTGCCGATAGCCTGCTGCTCATTATTGCTTTGCTTGGCGTATTGATCGATCAACTTCTTGTGACCATCAAGGTTTTAGACATTGGGCAATCTACCCTGCCGCTGTGGTTAATTTTATTATGGGGACATTTTACCTTATGTTTGAACCATAGCTTGTCCTGGTTGAGAACATTGAAATGGCCTCTACAAAGTGTACTGGGGGCCATTTTTGGCAGTTTCAGTTATTACATGGGATTACAAGTCGGTGCGTTTAATACATTTCAAAGTATTGAAATCTTCATTTTCAGCTATGCACTAGTATGGGCGATATTGCTGCCTCTGATGTTGATTTATGCTCAATGGACACAACGTTAATCTCATACCTAAATTTGCACGCTATTGTTTACTTTGCCTCCACCAAGCTGACTTTTTGTACTTGCTGCCAATCTTCTTCCAATTCCATCGCAATTTTACAGCGCTTCAATGAGAGCTCTGCATGGTGTACTGCCGCCGCTTTCATTGCTTCATCCCCCACCATGGACAGCGACATCAAGGCTTTTTGTAAATGCATTGCCACTTCAACACACCCTGCTCCATCGCGAGCAATCGCCGTGAACGCATCATCAAACATATCGTTAATATGAATTTGTGGCACTTGAACCCGATCATAACTTGACTCTTTATCGTCCTTTTCAGGCACAGGTTCACTCCAACATACGAACAGGCGCACTAAGCTACCAATGACTTTAATGGCGGAACCCGGATCATTGACCGCAGGCGATAACGCTTTCCCAGCGATTTCAGAAAGCACAACCAAGCCAAAGCGCGGATCATCATCAAATAGCCGGTCTTCACCAATCTGAAAAGATGCCAATACGGTTTTATAATCGAAATCCATTTCCTGTTTCGAGCAAATCACTCTCGCGAGCACAGAGCCTGGAGCGACAAATTCTCCTGGCAAAACCGCTAACACAACGGTGGCATCACATTCTTCAGCCCAGTAATGCAATCGGCTAATATCAATATGCTGTACGTAGCCCACCGAGGTCGCCATGACCGCTTCGCCTTTATCAGTATCGACACAAGGTGCAGCGCAACGTGTCGGGGCATTTCGAATTCGCAGCAAAGCTTTCATTGCCACTTCTTCAACTCGGTCCACGGTATTTCCAATGCGTCCAAGCCGAGCGAGCCTATCGACCCAGCGGATAAAGGTCAGGATCACAACGGCAAAAACTAATCCGGTCATGATGAATAATACAAGTAACCCTGCAACATCAAAAAAATCATTATTGATGGCAGTCAGAGCAACAATGCTGAAAATAAACGAACCAATAAAACGGGATAAGGCATTTTTAGACGTGTCATCAGACACCACGATACTGAAAGAACGTGGCGTCGCTGAGGTGCTGGCAGAGGCATAAGCGGACACCATAGAGCCCACTGAAAATGTCGCGATCACCAACATGCTGGAAGACATAATTTCCAGCAGAGCGACAATCGATTTAATGCTAATCGGCAAAATATATAAGCCAGTATCAACATGATCCGCGAACTTGGCAACAAACACCGCCGCCACCGAGCACAAGCACATCCATAAGGGCTTAACCCACAGTTTGTCTTTTAGTCGGTTATATAAAAAGCGTAAGTGTTCGGGAGAATAACGAATCTGCATAACATTCCTTTGAGCGCCATCATTCTCCTATTAAAGAGTGGGATCAGGGATTTAGCAATCGTTGAGAGAGAATAATGAGAACAGAGGAACAAATAACCTCAGCAGAGATTAAATAGGGAAAAGAGAATAAAAAAACAGCAATCAAAACCAATTTATTCAAGAGGCTGTAAACCAAGCTTTGATTATCGAGATAAAATCCGTATTATCAACGCGTCAATGATGCGTCCCCATAGCTCAGCAGGATAGAGCGTCCCCCTCCTAAGGGGAAGGCCGTAGGTTCGACTCCTACTGGGGACGCCATAATATGTAAAGAAATCGAAACAAGAAAGGGTTTGCTATCACATTGATAGCAAACCCTTTTATTATGTGTCATTAACCTAATTTAAGCGCTTTGCTGCTCTTGCTCATCGTCATCTGAGCCCAAGAATCCTCCGGTTTGGTGCGCCCAAAGTTGAGCATAGATACCACCCTGAGAAAGCAATTCTTGGTGTGAACCTTGTTCTAAGATTTCACCTTTATCAAGCACGATCAATCGATCCATTGCCGCAATGGTAGAAAGACGGTGTGCAATAGCAATAACCGTTTTACCTTCCATCAATTCATACAAGCTTTCTTGAATCGCTGCTTCTACTTCTGAATCGAGTGCTGATGTCGCTTCATCCATAATTAAGATTGGCGCATCTTTCAGTAGTACGCGTGAAATCGCGATACGCTGACGCTGGCCACCAGACAATTTTACCCCACGCTCACCCACTTGCGCATCATAGCCTGTATTGCCAAATGTATCGGTCAAGGTTTCGATAAACTCATGCGCGTGCGCTTGTTTGGTCGCTGCCAGCATTTCTTCTTCTGTGGCATTTGGGCGACCGTACAAAATATTGTCACGAATACTACGGTGTAACAGCGAAGTATCTTGCGTGATCATACCGATCTTTCCACGCAATGAATCTTGCTGAACTTTCGAAATATCTTGTCCATCAATACGGATAGTGCCACTTTCTAGGTCATAGAAACGAAGTAATAGATTGACTAACGTTGATTTACCTGCGCCGGAGCGACCAACTAAACCGACTTTTTCACCCGGCTTAATATTCAAGTTCAAGTGGCTAATCACCGCTTTATTGGCTTCACCATAATGGAAACTAATGTCATCGAACTCAATGTTACCCTCGTTCACGGTTAATGCAGGAGCGTTATCAACATCTTGAGTCACCACAGGCTTCGATAAGGTATTCATACCATCAACAACCGTACCAATGTTTTCGAAAATGGCACTGATTTCCCACATGATCCACTTCGACATACCTTGAATACGTAGTGCCAAACTGATCGCAACGGCAATCGCACCCACGGTGATCATGCTGTTCATCCATAAACCAATCGACAAAGCAGCAATCGAGAACAACAACAAGTAGTTGATCATATCAATGCTAAACAAGAAGACCGTTGCCATGCGCATTTGAGCGTACACCGTTTTCAAAAACGACTGCATGCCCTTTTCAGCATATTCGGTCTCACGATTGGTGTGTGAAAACAGCTTCACGGTAGAAATGTTGGTATAGCTGTCAACAATTCGACCTGTCATCAATGAACGAGCATCAGCCTGAGCGGTCGCAATGCGTTTCATTTTTGGTACAAAGTAAACTTGAGTCAGCACATACGCGACTAACCACACGAAAACAGGCACCATGAGCCATAGATCCGCTTTGGCAATCAGCACAAACATCGAAACAAAATACACAGTAATGTAGACAAACAAGTCCGCCACTTTCATGACCGTTTCACGAATGGCCAGTGAAGTTTGCATCACTTTAGTTGCAATTCGACCTGCAAAATCATCCTGATAAAAGGTGACACTTTGGCCAAGTAAATAGCGGTGTGCCAACCAACGAATCGACATTGGGAAGTTACCCAACAAACTTTGGTGCATGATCATTGAATGCAAGAAACCAATGATTGGGATCACGATGATAATGACCAGCCCCATGCCAATGATCTTCGCCCCTTCGGCATCCCATAAGGTTTCAGGGGTGTGGTTCGATAGCATATCAACAATCGAGCCCATAAAGCCCATCAATGACACTTCAATGATCGCAATACAAGCACTCAACACCGACATCAGTACAATCGGTAATAAAAAATCACGACTGTAATGCATACAGAATGCGAACAAGGTGTTCGGCGGCGTGATGACTTCATCTTTTGGAAAAGGCTTAGTGAGCCCTTCAAAAAATTTGAACATAGAGATATTCCATAAAGAATTGGATTCAAAGGCTACCAAAGCAGGCTTCGAATAAAAGGGAACGGCAAATCAGGGTCGCTATGATAAAGGTAAATTGAGTAATTTCCCACCCCCTATTGATTTTGATCATGATCTCCATGCTTTATTTACCATTCTGAAAATAAGCACTAGGCATCAGGCCGAAAAATGAATACAATTCGAAACAATAACGATTCTCAATAACAAGTGAATAACAACGGATTGATTTATGCATTTCACACAACATCCTCTTTCAAAAGCCGTTTCAAATGTCATGAAACCAGCTCTAGGACTTTCTTTAGCCCTTTTTGCACTTCCCTCTCTTGCTGAAGAAGCCACCGACACACAGAACCTAGATACGATTACCGTCACTGCTTCGGCGTTGAAGGTGGAAACGCCTATCGAAGAAACTCCGAAAAGCATTACCGTCGTCGATCGAGAACAACTTGAAGTTCATGACGTACTCAAGCTTGATGAAGCCTTCCGCTATAACACCAGTGTAGTTTCTCCATACGGTTCAGATGTCGATACCGATTGGCTACTTGTCCGCGGCTTTGAGCCTAGTGTTTATTTAGATGGAAACCGACTATACAAAGAAGGTTTCTTTGGTTGGTCAACAGAGCCTTATGGCATGGAAAGCGTAGAGCTTTTAAAAGGCCCAAGTGCGATTTTCTATGGTGACTCTCAACCAGGCGGTGTACTCAACGTAGTTCAAAAGAAACCTACCGATGTACCGCAAGGCAGCATTAACATTTCTGGTGGTACCAGTGATTATATGCAACTTGGTGTAGATGTATCCGGCTGGGCAAATGACACTGGTGATCAACGCTATCGCTTAGTTGCAATGGTCAATCGTAAAGATGGCGCTCTAGATGGAACTAAAAATGAACGTTTTTATATTGCGCCGAGCTATACAATTGATTTCAATGAAAAAGCCACATTAACGCTATTAAGCAGCTTTACGAAAGATACTGGTGTACCAAATAATGGTTTCTTCCCTGTGGATGGCACATACCGAGCTCTACCTGATGGCGGTTATATTGATCCAACCACCAACTATGGCCAACCTGATACTGACCGTTTAGACCAAACTCAAGTCTCTGCTGGCTACCAATTTAAATACGATATTGATGATGTGTGGACGTATAAGCAAAACTTTAACTTTGCTTATAAAGAGCTTTACTTACGCAGTACCAGTGCCTACTCAAATGATTATGATCCAGCTTGGGGCGGTGACGCGGATCCTAATACACTACTTCGATCTACGTTAATTAATGATGGTGACTCGCATAGTTACACCTTCGACAATAACTTGACTGCCGATTTTGTGACTGGCATTGCGGAAAATAAAGTTGTGGTTGGTGTCGACTATCAACATCATAACAACAATTGGATGGGTAATGGACTAGGCTCTTCAACAGGCATTGTTGATAGCCGTAGCCCGACCTATGACAACGGCGTACCTGCCGACCTTTCTGGTACTATGTATAACAATGACATAACCAAAGAGCAAATCGGTACCTACGCTCAACTTCAATCTATCCTAGCTAGCCATTGGGTTGCAAACCTAGGTTTACGTTATGACTGGGTGAAAGTTGAAAATACTGGTTTATATGCAGATAAAATTGATGATGGCCAATTCTCGTTTAACACTGGTTTGATGTACTTAGCCAACAATGGCTTATCGCCTTATGTCAGTTACTCGAGCTCTTTCTATACTTCAGCGAGCTTAGACTTCACAACTAACAAACTATATGAACCTATTGAAAGTAAACAAACCGAGGTCGGTGTTAAATACACCCCATTATGGTTAGATGGATATTTCAATATTGCTTGGTTTGATATCAAACAAGATAATGCAACTACATCAGTCGTTGACTCAAATGGCGTGTTAGGCACTAGCCAAACCGATCAAAAAAGCCAAGGTGTAGAAGTTGAAGGTTCGGCATTTGTTACTGAAAACTTAAAACTAACAGCAAGCTATACTTACACCAACCTAGAAGAAGTAGATGATATTAATGGCGGCTATCGCCAAGCGTCTCTAGTTCCTGAACATTTAGCGACAGGTTGGGTTCAATATGACTTTGCATCGCTAGGCTTACCTGACTTAAGAATGGGTACTGGTGTTCGTTATCTTGGTACAAGCGTAAACTCTACAACTGGCGACAAAATTTCAGACACAACGCTCTGGGATGCGATGGCAAGCTACCAATTTACACGCCAGTTGCAGCTTCAAGTGAATGCTAACAACCTACTTGATAAAGAGTATGTGGCAAGTTGTTCTAGCACGGTTTGTTACTATGGTGAAGAACGTCGTGTGACAGCTAACTTAAACTACAGTTGGTAATATTACCTTAACTACACTAGGGCTATTGAGTACAATAGCCCTAGTTTTCGTTTCTATCTCACGAAATAACAAGACCTAGAGAAAAATATGTTTAAACTCAGCCAAGTTCGCGTTCATCGAGATAATCGCGATATTTTATCGATTGATGAATTAACCATTCCTAGTAATGGTCTCACCGTCGTGCTTGGTCATAATGGCAGTGGCAAATCCACACTGGTCAATTTACTCTCAGGCCAAGCGGAAGCTGACTCGGGTTCTGTGATGCTAAATGACACCGAGATCCGTCAGTTCTCTCAAAAGCAATTAGCAAAAGAAATCGCTTTCCTACCGCAAAAATTGCCTGATGTGGCTGGATTAACCGTGAAAGAACTGGTGCGTCTAGGCCGCTTTCCTTGGCGTGGTGTGTTTGGCCGTTGGCAAAATGACGATGAACAAATCATTGTAGAAGCCATGAGCAAAACGGGTGTAGAACAATACGCCGACAACCTGGCGGATAAACTTTCGGGCGGTGAGCGTCAGCGTGCTTGGGTTGCTATGTTACTGGCACAACAATCCCCTGTTCTTATTTTAGATGAGCCGACTTCTGCGCTCGATATTCATCATCAGTATCACTTAATGGATCTGCTGCAATCTTTAAATCAAGAAACCGGATGCGGGGTCCTGGTTATCTTGCATGATTTAAACTTAGCACTACGATACGCAACTCATATTGTGGCACTCAAGAAAGGCAAAATCGCGTTTAGCGGTGCCAAAGAATTATTGCTTGATGAACAAAGATTAACGGATTTATACAAAACCGACATTCAATTGCTGGATCACCCGCAGCAGCAAGAGCAAAAAATCGCGGTGGTTGTATAGGCGATACTCGTGTCTCGACAGCTCGTAGCTCGAGATTCAGAAAACGCTCTTTCCAGAAACTAGGGACTAGAACCCAGGAACTTATTCAATATGAAGAAACTCATTAAAATCCCAACTTTCTTAATGGCTTCCATTTTGGCTTTATTTATCACCTCACCGAGCTTTGCTGCGATTACGGTAACTGACAGCCTTGGTGAACATCAACTTGAAGCGCATCCGAAACGTATTGTGGCTCTGAATTGGGATTTAGCAGAACAACTTTTAGAGCTAGGGATTACTCCAGTCGGTGTACCCAATATCAAAGACTATTCAACTTGGGTGGTGAAACCTGCGATTCCAGAAGGTGTGGAAGATCTAGGCACACGAGCAGAGCCTAACATGCAAAAACTGGCCGAATTAAAGCCAGATCTTATTCTCGCAGCCTCACCGCAAAAAGATTTGATCCCTCGTCTGCAAACTATTGCTCCAGTGTTGTATTACGAATCTTATGAAGGCCAAGTGGATAGCGCGCAAGAAGTCATTACTCACTTTAAACACATCGCTCAGGTAGTCGATAAGTCTGAACTGGCTCAAACCAAGCTTGATGCGATGAACGCACGCTTTAGTGAGCTAAACCAACAATTAACCGCTGCGTTTGGTGAAACTTTGCCACAAGTACTTGCGATGCGCTTTGCCAACCAAACGGCTGTGTATGTTTATACTGAAAACTCAACCACCAACTACGTATTAAAACAACTAGGCTTAACGCCAGCTATGCCTTTACCCCCGCAACATTGGGGCATCAGCCAAAAACGCATTACAGATTTGCAGCACATTAAAGATGGTTATGTCGTTTACTTTGGCCCATTCAGCGACCAACAAAAAGCACAATTAAATAAATCGATGTTATGGAAAGCCATGCCATTTGTGCGCAACGGCCACGTCAATGAAGCTGCGCCAGTTTGGAATTACGGCGGCGCGATGTCGATGCAGTATATTGCAGAGTCGATAACGGAAAGTTTGCTAGAGATAAAAGAACCCTAGTTTCGAGTTCCTAGACTCTAGGAAAAGAAATTCGTCAAAAAACGACTACTTCACGAAAAATTAATTATGACCTCCTAATCCCTAGCGTAAACACCTAGGGACTAGGAACTAGAAACCCAGGAACTTTTGATGCTCCGCTCTCCAACTATTACTGCAATTGTTCTCACATTCGCTTTTACCCTAGTGGTAATCTTTAGCCTCCAAATCGGCAACCCACTGCCTTTTTCTCAACAATGGCATTTACTTACAGGCGCTGAAGCGCAAGAGTTCGCTGATTTTAATTTTGTCTACGCACAATTGCCGCGTGCGGTGATGGCGATTATTGTTGGGGCTATGCTTGGGTTGGTGGGTAGCTTAATGCAGCAACTCACGCAAAACTCACTCACGTCTCCGCTGACATTGGGGACTTCATCCGGCGCTTGGCTGGCTTTAATTATCGTCAATGTTTGGTTTCCAACGCTGGCGACCGATTATATGGCGCTGTCTGCCATGGTTGGGGCTATGTTTGCCATGGGACTGGTCATTACCATTGCTGGACCGAAAAACATTACCGGCCTTCCCCTTATTTTATCGGGTATGGTGGTCAATATTTTGTTTGGCGCCATCGCTACTGCCATCATTTTATTAAACGATCAATACGCTAAAAATGTCTTTATTTGGGGTGCAGGCGATTTAGCACAAAACGGCTGGGAAATGGTGCAATGGTTACTACCACGTTTGCTAGTCGCCATTCCTCTGTTATTACTCGCACCACGAATTTTAAATTTAATGCGCCTAGGCCATCAGGGCGCAGCGGCTCGTGGTTTGAATGTCATCCCCTACTTCATCTTATTGATTGCGCTTGGGCTTTGGGTCGTTTCAGCCTCAATTACTGCCGTTGGGGTGATCAGTTTTATCGGTTTATTATCACCTAATATCGCGCGTGCAATCGGGGCAAGAACGCCAAAATCAGAGCTGTACACCAGCATGTTTATAGGCAGTATTGCGCTGTTAATGACCGATATTTTGGCGCTACTGATCAGCCAAATCACGCTCGATATGATACCCAGCGGCACAACCGCAGCCGCTATTGGCGCACCCGCTTTAGTTTGGTTCAGTCGTAAAGCGTTAAAGGCTCAAGATCAAATTTCTATCAAATTGCCACCGAGTAAAGCGCAGTTATTTCCCTTTGCTATTCCAACATTACTTGCCTTTACAGTAGCTTTAATTTTCATCAGCATCACTGTTTCTATGAGTGATACAGGCTTTCACTGGGCTATTCCTGATGCTTTTAATTGGGATTTACGTTGGCCACGTTTTGTGACCTCATTGGCTGCTGGCATTGCATTAGCGGCCGCTGGTACAGTACTGCAACGCTTAATTTACAACCCGTTGGCAAGCCCTGATATTTTAGGTATCTCCGCTGGTGCCACCTTTGCGCTTGTTGGGGCAAGTGTGTTTTTAGGCAGTAATATTTTTGCGTCAGGCTCTTTAGTCGCCTTTGCCGGCAGCATGGTTGTCCTCGGATTGTTACTGCTACTAGGTAGGAAAAACCAATACGCACCTTCATCTATGATTTTAATCGGTATTGCCATCAGTGCATTAATTGAGTCTTTGGTGCAATTTGCGCTAGCCAAAGGCTCACAAGATACTTACACCATTTTAGGCTGGCTTGCGGGTTCTACCTACCGTGTATCCAGTACCAACGCATTGATTTTAGCGGTCAGTGTGGCGGTGATTTATGGCGGCCTGATCAGTGTTTCTCGCTGGTTGACGCTGATATCGGCTGGACGTCAATTCGCCGCGGCACGTGGTCTTAATGTACAAACCACCAGCGTATTTTTATTAGCCAGCGTCGCGCTATTGTGTGCTTTAGTAACCACTACAATGGGACCTGTCGCCTTTGTCGGTTTACTCGCACCGCACATGGCAGTCATGCTAGGCGCTAAACAAGCACGCGAACAACTTCTTGTTGCTGGCTTAATGGGTGGCATCTTGATGATTGCAGCAGACTGGATTGGTCAAGTAGTGTTATTTCCAATGCAAATTGCGGCTGGGACAGTCGTGTCTATTGTCGGCGGAAGCTACTTTTTAATCTTACTTATTCGCGGACAGAAAAGTTGACGTATAAATTTAGCGGTACCTATCGCCCCTATTCGGTGCACCATGAACTCATCTATTCACTATTTTGTACCAAGCAAGTTATAATCTTACCCAGCAAAGATATAACTAGTTGATATATATAAAATTTACAAGATATCCCATTTTGGCACCTTTATTGCTTAATACTTATTAATCAATAAACGCATACTCTACACAATTTAATTCTAGACAAAGGCGTCTACTCAATTGCTTGCCAATATAGCCATGGGTAGACGTTTTTTTATGCCTAGAATACGTACTTAAAGCGATTATTGAGCTAATAAACGACGTATTTTAACCATAACACCTGCGGTTTCAACAGGTGAAAATGAAGGTAGAAACTATGGCTTATTTAATCCCAACTGAATTTGTCACCAAAATGGTGGATTCTGGCGAATCGAAAATTTACATGTCAACACGCGATACACTCATCCGCTCTTTTATGGCTGGTGCTATTCTAGCATTAGCGGCAGTTTTTGCTGTAAGTGTAGCGATTGCCACAGGTTCTCACTTATTAGGATCCGTTTTATTCCCCGTTGGTTTTATTATGTTGTATTTAATGGGATTTGATCTGTTAACTGGAGTATTCGTATTAACTCCATTAGCTTGGCTAGCAAAAAGGCCCGGTGTCACTTGGTCACAAATTTTACCACATTGGGGAAAAGTCTTTTTAGGTAACTTTTTAGGTGCCTTAGTCGTTGCTTTCATGATGGCTTTCATCTTCACTTATGGCTTTAACACAGATGGCGGAGAGATAGCCTCAAAAGTATCACATATTGGTGAAGACCGTACTTTAGGTTATGCCGAATATGGAGTTGCAGGTTGGTTTACAATTTTCATTCGAGGTATGTTGTGCAACTGGATGGTATCTCTCGGTGTTGTTGGCGCAATGATTTCCACTCATGTCAGCGGTAAAGTGATCGCTATGTGGATGCCTGTTATGTTGTTCTTTTTCATGGGCTTTGAACACTCGGTGGTTAACATGTTCTTATTTCCATTTGCCCTCATTATGGGTGGCGAGTTTTCTGTCATGGATTATGTTGTTTGGAATGAAATCCCAACAGCACTCGGTAACCTTGTCGGTGGTTTAGCCTTTACTGGACTAACATTGTATTCGACACATTATAAAACGGCACCTAAGCGTACTATTAACACCACAGCATCAACATCGACTAAAACTGCAGTGAGTTAATATATTATGACTCAATTAACGATACGATTGGGTCAGAGCTCTAGCGCCGGATGCAAAGAGATAAATCAAGATAGCTTCGGCGCTATGATCCCAAACTCCCCAGATTTAGAGTTAAAAGGAATAGCCATAGCATTGAGTGATGGCGTGAGCAGTTCACAAGTGAGCCAAATTGCGAGCGAAACCGCGATTAAAAGCTTTCTAAGTGACTACTATTGTACATCTGAAGCTTGGTCTGTAAGCCATGCGGCTAGACAAGTATTAAAAAGTACCAATGCATGGTTATACAACCAAAATCAACAAGGGCCTTATCAATCTAATATTGAAAAAGGTTATGTCTGTACCTTTTCTGCTCTCATTCTCAAAAAAAGGCATGCTCACATTGTTCATGTAGGTGATAGCCGTATTTACCACCTTAGAAATGGACAAGTTTCCGTTCTAACACAAGACCATCGAATCAATAATGGCAATACTTCTAGTTATTTAAGTCGAGCATTAGGTGCTGAAGGGCAAATTCATATCGATTATCAACACTTAGAAATCAAAGAAAATGACATCTTCATATTAATGACAGATGGTGTCAGTGATTATATGAATGCTACTACCATTCAAGACATCATCAGAAACCTGCCCGATCATTTAGAAGATTGTGCTCGAGGGTTCGTTCAGCATGCTTTAGATTCTGGTAGCCAAGATAATTTAACAGTCCAAATTGTAAAGATAGATTCAGTCGATGATAGCAATCAACATGTATTACTTGACCAACCATTACCCATTCGACCTATTCTTGAAGTCGGCCAAGAGTTCGATGGTTATAAAATCATCAGGAATATTCATAGTTCTAGTCGGAGTCATGTCTATCTTGCTGTTGATATGTCCAACAAACAACAAGTGGTCATCAAAACACCCTCTATTAATTACTCTAATGACGATGCATATTTGGAAAGATTAATGCTAGAAGAATGGGTCGCGAAGCGTATCAGTAATCCACATGTCATATCAATTCCACAGATGAATAGAGCTCGACACTATTGGTACACTATCAGTGAGTTTGTCCAAGGGCAAACTTTAGCTCAGTGGTTGCGAGATCATCCTCAACCAAGCTTGACGCAAATTCGAAATATCATTCAACAGATAGCCAAAGGCTTAATGGCTTTGCACCGAAATGATATTTTGCACCAGGATTTACGACCAGAAAATATCATGATTGATGATAATTGTACGGTAAAAATTATCGATCTCGGCGCTGTTAGGATCGCAGGTATTACCGAGTTTGAAGAAGACCAATTACTTGGTACCGCTATTTTTACCGCCCCAGAATATTTTATCGGTGCGGGTGCGAGTGAAAATGCCGATCTCTACTCACTGGCCGTTCTCACCTATTACATGCTATCAGGTCGCTACCCGTACGGGCTAAATGCGGCCAAAGCACGCACCCTATCAGCACAATATAAATTGCAGTACCAAACAGTGGTAGATCCGAAACGTGATCTTCCTATATGGCTTGATGCTACACTCAAAAAAGCTTTGCACCCAAACCCAGTTAAACGCTACCAATTACTTTCAGAGTTTATTTATGATTTGCACCACCCTAATCCCGCATTTCTTGCCAAGTTGAATCCTCCATGGATAGAGAGAAACCCTCTCAGATTTTGGCAAAGCTTATGTGTATTGCTAAGTATTTTACTAATAACAGCACTAATACATATTTAACGGCAACACATGCTTACTACAGGCCTGCAACCGTGCAGAATTATTAACATCGTTATATTTGACAAATGAAGTTCTGACAGTCGGGTTATTCTAACAATACTAACAAGTATTCAAAAACTGGCTAATGATAAAAACCATCAACAAAAAATCACATAGATTTAACACGAAAAGACTAGCTAAATCTTTGATTTTTCATTTACTATCATTGGTGCTATAAATAATAAGTTGAAGTGACAACTGGATTAGGTTACCTGAAACTGTAATTAAATCAGTACTTCAACTATATTTAGGATCGCAATTAAAGTTTTTTGCGATTCTATGAAGGAATACGCTTAGCTGATAAGTGGCTACGATAAATTCTATAGCTCAATATCGGGGTAACAATAATGGAAAAACGTATGAAAAAAAATTATCTAGGTATGGCCTGTGCACTAGGCCTAATGGCAACATTAGCGGGCTGTAGCTCAAGCGAAGAAGTAGCTGAAGCTCCTGCTCAAACTCAAGAAGCACCAGCAACAGTAATGGCGCCAATCAGCCTAAGCGCTGATCTACTATTTGATTTTGACTCAGCAACTCTAAAAACAACTGACGCAATTGATGAAGCTGTAAGCAAAGCATCTGATGCTCAACTTAAATCAATCACTATCGTTGGTCACACAGATAGCGTAGGTACTGATGAGTACAACCAAAAACTATCTGAAGAGCGTGCTCAAGCAGTAGCTGACTACCTGGTAAGCCAAGGCTTTGACGCTAGCCTAATCTCTGTTAGCGGCCAAGGTGAATCTTCTCCTGTTGCTGATAACGATACAGTAGACGGCCGTGCTCAAAATCGCCGTGCAGACGTAACTGTTTCTGCTGAAGTTGAACAACCAGCACCTGTTGCTGA
Source organism: Vibrio gangliei (assembly GCF_026001925.1). Classification (NCBI taxonomy): domain Bacteria; kingdom Pseudomonadati; phylum Pseudomonadota; class Gammaproteobacteria; order Vibrionales; family Vibrionaceae; genus Vibrio; species Vibrio gangliei. The sequence continues at coordinate 1,781,347 of NZ_AP021869.1, forward strand.
AACAACTGAAGAGCCAGCAGCTGAATAAGTTCTGAACAATAAGAACTGATTTAGAATCTCAATAAAATAGTGAAGTCATTTGGCTTCACTATTTTTTTATTTAATTTTTAGCTAAGTCTGCAAATCAGGATTAAGCAAATACTGTTTGAGCCCAACGAGCAAGGCCTGCGGTCACCGAACCAAAATAATTGCCTGAAATAATCGGCACATTAGGCAAAGTATTTTCTAGTGCTTGACGTAGAAATGGTGAACGCGCGCTACCACCAGTCATAAAGATAGCATCTGGCTTTTTACTTGCTTGCGCCATTACTTCCGTTACCAAGTCCATCATTTTTTGCGTAGGAACATCCACCGCTTCAACCATTTGCGATAAAGAGATATCCAACTCTAATAGCTCAGACGCAACCAGTATGGTTAAGGTGTGCTTATCAAACTCAGACAGTCCAATCTTCGCTTCTTCTGCCTTACGAACAATTTGATAGCCTAGAGTGTTATGGTATACGGCAAGCAATCTCGCTAACTTTTCAGGCTCTTGTGCTTCTTTTTGCAAGAGTTTCAACGCTTTTAAGTTGGCTGATTTGTAAAAGTCTTTCTGTGCGACCACATTATTAATCGCAATCGGATTCCAAAACTGCGTGATGGGCATTTCGATTCCGCTGTTCATAAGTGAACCAAAACCAAACATTGGCATGATTTTCTTAAACGCCAAATGAATATCAAGATCGTTTCCGCCTACTCGTTGTCCACTGTGCCCGAGTAAGCTGGCGGTGCGGTCTGATTGCTGTTGCCAACTTGGCCCCATTTCAATTAAAGAGCAGTCAGTAGTACCGCCACCAATATCAACCACTAACACGGTTTGATTGTGTGACAAGGTACTTTCATATTCAAGACCTGCGGCCACCGGCTCAAATTGAAATTCAATGTCTTGAAAGCCTGCGCGGGTCGCCGCATGACGTAAAATCCCTTCGGCTTGCTGATTCGCATCTTCCCCACCGCGACCATGAAAGTTAATGGGGCGACCAATCACAGCTTGAGTAATGGTTTGCTCTGTGGATACTTCTGCCTGCGTTTTGATGTTCTTCATCATGCTGCAAACCAGATCTTCAAAAAACACGAGCTGAGTATGATGAAGCCCACTCGCTCCTAGAAATGATTTCGGCGATTTAACGTAATACACTTCTTGAGGATCAGAGAGATAGGTATCCAATGCGTGCTGACCAAACTGGACATCGCCTAGTTGCAGCTCAATGTCTTCTTCACGATTGAAATTAATTGCACGGCGCAAGGCTTGCTCACCCAGCGTATCTTTCGGCTTAGTATCCATAAAGCGAAAAAGATATTCGCTGATCGATTCACGGGTTGGCGCGCAAATGGTAGAAGGAATGTAAGGACTAGAATGGGCTGAGCCTAAATTTTCCAAAGCAAGCAGTTGAGGCTGCCCGTTTTGCATTATCGCAACAGAACAATTTGCAGTGCCATAATCAAAGCCAATAAACATTCTTACCTCACGCCACACCGTTCAAAAAAGGGCGCTGATAGTAACGTATTTTGGATTAAATAGCAGTAAATGAAGCGAGTGGCTTACTTTAGTGAGGACCGCGCAATATTTGATTAATGTTCATAAATCCTTTGCTGTTCTCGGGCATTCAGCACATAAACCACGACCTTCACAACGATACACCATACAACAAGTGGTGCGTACGTAATGCCACTTAGCTTCAACAAGATCATAATGCAGTGAATCCGTGGCTTTGGTCGACAAACCAAACGCCGTCAGCCAACGTTTAGCATGTTGAGGAATATACTCCTGCGGTAAATCTTTGTGCAAATCTTGTAGACGTAAAAGTGCCATGACTAACATATCTGCCAAAATGTGCTGGGTGAAACCCGGGCGAATACGAATAGACTGATCTAATTGGCTACGATAATGTTCAAATAGTGGTAACAGCTGTGTCGCCGCCATTTGAATTAATTCTTCGGCACTGCCATCTTGCATTGGCTCATCGGCTAATTTGAAACCGGCGACAAAATTAGCGTCACCTCGCCATTGTTGCGCCATGCTAGAAAGTGAAGGTAAGGCACTGATGCCGTAAATGCTGATAAAGCTGATATAAACGGGCTGCCATACAAGCAAAGTCCAAGTACGATTGAGCCAGTAAGCATGGCCAGCCTCAGGGTGAGATAATTGCAGCTTGGAATAGATATCTTGCAGTAATTGCTGATTATTCTGATCAGCAAAGAACCAATCATCTTGACGATCATCAGTCATCAACTCACCGTGTAAAAACGGGGTGATATGATCGGCATAATGAAACAGCTGTTGATATCTTGGGTCAGTCACAGAAAACTCATCAAACAAATTACAGAAAACGAAATGATACTAGTTTTTATTTAGATTAAAAGCAAAAATCATGCGCAAATAATAAAAATGCCATCTAGATTGAAAAAATCACTTCAAAATACAGATGGCATTTTTCTCTTAAGCAAAGTTCTGCTTAGAATTTATAATCAAAATTCACTTCTATCGTACGCTCTTCACCATACCAACAGTTGGCTGAGTCGTAGCAAGTATAAGTGTCTTTATCAAATAAGTTATTAACGCTTAAGTTCAGTGCTGCGCCACTTAAGCCACTAGAAAAATTGGCTAAATCATAGCCCATGGACAAGTCCACCACAGTGTAATCTGGCACTGTGTCTGTATTGGCGGCATCCATCTGACGCTCACCAATATAGCGTGCACCAGCGCCTAGGCGTGTACCTGCCAGTAAACCGTTATAAACATAATAGTTAGTCCACAAGGTCGCAGCATGTTTTGGTACATAGATTGGCGTTTTACCTTCTAGGCCGGTTGCATCTTTGGTGATCTCCATATCCGTGTAGGTGTAGCTTGCTGCAATATCCCAATTGTCTGTCAGCATGGTACGTCCGTCTAATTCTAAACCTTGAGAGCGAACTTCACCCACTTGTAATTTGGCTTGATAAGTCGGGTCATCAGGGTCAGAGACCACGGCGTCACTTTTCACAATATGGAATAGTGATGCAGTCATTGACGTCGCATAATCTGCAGACTGATACTTAACCCCACCTTCAATTTGCTGACCTGTTGATGGATCAAGCGCTTCACCCGCTATATTTTTACCCGCTTGAGGCTCAAAGCTCGTTGCATAATTGATGTAAGGTGACCAGCCGGAATCAAACTCATACATAGCACCAAAGCGATAGGAGAAGTTATTTTGATCAGCTTCTGTCACAGTGCCGACATAGTCACTACTCGACTGATAATTATCAAAACGTCCACCCGCCATTAAGATCACACGATCAATTCGCATTTGATCTTGGAAATAGAAGCCGAGTTGCTCCACTTTGACATCATCAACGTAAACACCAACGGGAGTCACTTGAGAGCGATCAATTTGATTATTATTCGGTGCAAATACATTAAAACTTGGTGCGGTATAACCTGAGCCATAACCATAGCTGGTATAATTTGAACTGCCCTTTAAGTGTTGATAATCCACACCAAGCAGCAAGTTATGTTGCACCGGGCCAGTAATAACCAAACCAGACAATTGATTATCAATGGTAAAGCCTTCCGATTCTTCATCCGTGCTGTATATATAACGATCGAGATTCCCCGTACTTGGATCCCAACCAGACACCGCATGATAGGTATTCTCTTGGTACAAATCCGCCTTCATAAAGCGAGCATTTTGTAAGAATGACCAATTATCGTTGAAGCGATGATCGATCTTATAACCGGCCATCCAAAATTCACGCTCGAACTTGCTCCAGTTTTTATCGCCCATTGAAGCATTCTTATCTATGCTACCATTCGGGTTATCCCACACCGAGCCGGACGCTGGCATCGCCGAGTTCATACCCATGTTCGGATCATTCTGATAATAAAAATTGAAGTTAATAAGAGTATTATCAGTCACATACCAATCAATCGAGGGGGCAATCACATAACGTTCTTCGGTAGTATTATCCACTTGCCCATCACGATGCGACGCTAAACCAATTAAACGGTAATACACATTGGAGTCACCAAACTGCCCAGTGGTGTCAATCGAGGCTTTGGCTAAATTGCGTGAACCGGTTGCTACCGAGATATCGGTGTGGCGTTCTTTCTGAGGAGACTTAGCAATTAAGTTCACCATCCCGCCCGGTGGCATAGAACCATAAAGTACTGAACTTGGGCCTTTGAACACTTCAACGCGTTCAAGAGCGATGGGATCAATTTGCGGCTGTAAGTTCCAGCCGGTTAAATATTGTAATACCAAGCCATCGTAGTACATCTGGGTATTTTCAAAACCACGGATGTTGTAGTTGTCATACATAGTCACGCTACCGCCTTTCAGCTCAGCATTGACCCCAGGCGCATAGCGCAGCACTTGTTGAACCGACGTCACACCACGGTTCTCAAACTGTTCAGAATCAATAACCGAAATCGCTTGCGGCGTTTCTTCTGGCTCTAACGAGGTTTTGGTCGCGGTATTTCGGTAAGTTTGACCAAGTACAGTAATCGTATCTTGTTCACTTTTGTCTTCTGCCGCATATAAAGAAGGGGTAAAAACCGCCGACATAACGGCTAAAGCAACGGTGGTCACTTGAAGAGATTTTTTTTCAATAACAGGCATATTCCTTTCCTAACTGCAAAATTCGCCACAAACTAACGATAATCATTATCATTTGCATATATTACGATTTTGCAAGCAAGGAAAGTTAACAATTTGGTGCAAGTTGAGGCTTAGATGTGTGTTTTTACCGCCTCAATTGGTAGCCAATACTCCATTTGAGCCTGATCATCTTGGGCTTGATAATCGTGCGGATAAATTTCTAGCTCAAATCCATCAATGCCTCGATAGCCACTTTGCGGTAACCAATGAGTAAACAACCATTCAAGTTTCGATTTGAGCCCGTGAATCGGCCCATAATGAGTCAATACCGCGTATTGCTGCTTTGGAATGGTAAGTGATTTTATGCCAGAACCTTGAGTAAGTTGATCGGAATAAGATGGCGGATTAGTGAACTCGGAATACTCCATCGATGCCCAGTAACTCAAACATTCAGCGTTCATACTCAGGGTATCGATCACCCCAAACCGTGTTACCTTTGGTGGGGAGTTCACGTTCAACGTACGTTCGAATGTTTGCCAAATAGCAGGAACTTGAGTTTGAAAATTCGGCTCACTGGCAAATAGCCCACTAATTTCGCCGTGGCAACCCACTAATTGAAGTTCATCCTTAGACTCTACCCTTATTTGTGTAAATTGCCGTGTTGCGGCTGACACATCGGACTGCGTCGATTCGAATTGAGCCAAAGCTATCGGTTGGCGTAAACCGGTGCGAATACCTTGCTTACGGTAGTCTCGTGGAGAACAGTGAAAAAATTGTTTAAAAGCCCGGCTAAAACTGATTTCAGAGTTAAAACCAAAAGCTAAAGCAACATCGAGAATACGTTCATTCGGTTGTTGTAGCAGGGTTTCCGCCGCCCCGCTCAGTTTGATTTCTCGTATATATTGCGCAACATTCAAACCGGTCTCAGCGCGAAATACACGCTGTAATTGCCAGCGTGACCAACAACTTTTTTGCGCAATATTTTCCAAAGACAAAGGTAAAAAAAGGTGTTGATGAATATACTCCAACACCTTTTCTATGCGGGTAAAGTGCGCGGCATTACCGCTGCACCTTACCGAAGCACTACATTTCAAAGAATCGGCCACTAGGAAGCCATCTCCTGTTTTTGCAGCTTATTTTGTAAGAAGGCGATCCACGTTTTCGCAGAGTCAGACGGCTGAACTTCGTTGAGGCGCTTGGCTTCGGCTAACGCGTCGTTGTACTTTTCAAGTCGGTAAAGCAATTGGATCTTAGCCATAGCAAATTCAGACTGTTTGGCATAAGGCTTCGCTTTATCAATCACTTGTTGCGCTTTTGCATAATCACGCTGTTGTAAATAAAGCTGAGTCAGCGGCCAGTAATACTTGGCATTACGCTGCGCTAGTGCTTCCCATGTATCAATGGCTTTAGGCCACTCACGCGCCATTTGGTAATAGTAAGCCTGAGTTTTCTGGTTATCCTGCGTTTTGCTATCCGGGAAGGTATCAAACATCTCCTGCATAATACGAGCGCCACGCTCTGGTATTTTATTTTGCGCGTAAAGCTGAGCCAATGTTTTGTAATCCGCGGCCGTAAATTCCACATTTTGCTTTTTCGCCAATGCGTACGTATCGAGGGCAGATTGATTCTTACGTTGCTGTAGTTGAGCCGAAATCTGCTGTTGCCACCAAGCCTTATTATTAGGCTCAATTCGAATCAAACTGCTCAACGTTCTTTCCGCATTGTTCCACTGTTTAAGCTGTAGCTCCGCGATCACTTGCATACGCAAAGACTGTAACTGTTTTTGAGCATCCGGCGCTTTGTATTTCACAATTGAACTGCGAACTTGGCTCCATTGCTGCTGTTGGTAATAGGCCGCCGCTAAACGAAAATACACATCATTGGTGTCTTTTTGAAATTGCGCTTTATCTTGTGCGGTTGGGCTGTATTTGATTGCCAGAGTATTGCGGTATTCTTTAGCTGAATTGGAAAAATCTTGCTGAGAATACAAAATATCCGCCAACATACGATTGGCTTGCCACTGAACTTTTGGCTCAAGCGCCTTGAGGCCGACCGATTTGCGTAATTGAGAAATTGAAGATTTAGGTTGCTCTGCTTGCCAGTAATAAATAGCTAATACACGGCTTACAAACGCTTTGTCATAATCGGTACTCGGTTCAAAACTACTTAATACTTCAATCGCCTTATCAAGATGATCTTGCTGGGCTAAGGCGTCAGCTTGGGCAAGCTTCTTACCTGCATAGGGGGTCAAGCCTGCCGCAAAACTTGCCGTTGGCAATAACGCAAAACAGACAAGTGCACAGCAAACCGCCGCGGCATGTCGCCATGTCTTTTTCCAAGATTTTAAAATACCCATACTCATTTCAAATCCCATCGACGTTATCACTGTTCTCATCGTTATCATCAGTGACTGATCTTAAATTCAATTTTAACTTGCTGGCCCGGTTGCTTGACCGCTTTGCCACCTTCAATTTGTGGCTGGTATTTCCAGTTTCTTAATGCTTGAACCGCGGGACGAACGAACGCTTTACTTGGTTCAGCTTGCACCACTTGAATATCTTCCGGCCGGCCTTGTTCATTAATGGTAAATGACATCACCACAAAGCCTTCCACGCGACGTTTCAACATGCGAGCAGGATAAGTGGGCTCAGCGCGATATAACGGCATCGCTTGTTGTTGCTGACCGACTCCGGTTCCCACATTACCTGCTGCCACAGGCGTCGGGTTGCTGACATTAATCGCCGGCATATTAATGGCAACATTAGAATCGGAAAACGTCATGCTGGTATCAATTGCCACTTGTGGGGCTTGTACTTGAGGTACGGCGGCAGTCGGCGTTTGCGGCGTCGCCATCTCTTGTGGTTGTTCTGGTACTTTTGGTGGTTCAGGGAGCTGGCGCATACGACGTTGCGATTCAGAATCTTGCTCTTGCATCACCACATCAAACGCTAATGGCGCTTGGTCATCAGTTACCCCGGTTTTCACGCTACCCACCATCCACGACATAAGCGCAAACAAAGCAAAAGCCGTGATTAATCCTAATGGAATCGCAATCAATAAGCGTGCTGAGGAAGTGTTCATCTTGTGTGCGTGACTGCTGACACTCATACTACTTTCACCTAGGATTTATCGGCTGTGGCTAAGGCAATTTTGGCAATACCCGCCCCTTTCGCCGCATCCATCACTTGTACAACCGTACCGTTATACGCATGTTGATCCGCTTGAATCACCAAGCTGGCATCCGGTTTATCAATGACAATTTTTTCAAGTGCGGCACCAACACGTTCAACATCCACACGTTGTTTGTCGATATACACATCATTGGCGGCGGTCACCGCAATAAAAATACCGGCATCGGTTTGCGCCGTAGCATTTGAGGCTTGTGGGCGGTTCACTTCGACACCAGATTCATTCACAAACGAACTGGTGACAATGAAGAAGATCAACATAATGAATACAATATCAAGCATCGAGGTTAAATCGACTTGCGCTTCTTCTTTTGCTTTTGTAGGACGAACTAATCTCATTCGCCACTCCTTAATTGCTGTTCTAAGTGCATTTCTTTACGAGTTGCGACTTTCACTAATCGAGAATGAGCAAACATACCTGCCAATGCGGCTACCATGCCTGCCATGGTCGGTAAGGTTGCCATTGAAATACCAGATGCCATGAGTTTCGGATCGTTGCTGCCAGAAATCGACATTAAATCAAACACAGTGATCATACCGGTCACCGTACCGAGTAAACCGAGCATTGGGCATAGGCTGACTAAGGCTTTGATTAAATCCAAATACTGAGTCAGCATCACATGCGCTTGTTGCAACATGCCTTCTTTTTGTGCCAGCGCATACCAAGAGTCATGTTCCGTGCGATGCTTCCACTGAGCGACCCATTCGGCTTTTTGATGACGGTAAGAGACACTCAAAAACACAATGCGCTCAATGATCAAAACCCAGCACAATAACACCACCGCTGCTAGCCACCACAACACTTGCCCACCACGAGACATAAACTCCATCAAGTGAGAGTTCATCAAGTCGGGAAATTGAATGACAATCCAAGCTAACATTAGGCGCTCGCTCCAGTTAGCTGTGCATCTGATTCGGCTTCAGCGCGGCGAGCCACTAAGCTCACACCTTGTTTTTCAAGCGTATTACGAATCACTTCTGCGCGGTTAGACAAGACATTATGTGCCAGCAATAACGGCATCGCGGCTACGAGACCTAATACCGTGGTAATCAATGCCATCGAAATACCACCCGCCATGACTTTCGGGTCACCATTACCAAATTGGGTGATCACCTGGAAGGTTTCAATCATACCGGTCACCGTGCCGAGTAGACCCAGCATAGGCGCCAGTGCGGCAAACAATTTCAGCATCGACAAGCCGCGTTCAAGACCTTGCTGCTCATCCAAAATACTTTCAAGTAAACGCAACTCAAGCGACTCAACCGACTGTTTCTTCTCTTTGTTGTACACATGAAGAATGCGACCTAGCGGATTGTCATCGGTTGGGTTTTCAGGCTGTTTTAACTGTTTAGAAATTTGCTGTTGAGTAATACCTAAACGCACGCCACGAACCAGAGCAATAATCAAACCAATGATTAAAAGAGCAATGATGACTTTACCCACCACACCCGCTTGATCGATGCGTTGCATTAACGTCGGTTGATGCGCATATTGCTCTAACATCACGCCACGAGTCGGATCGATCAATAAAGACTGTCCAGCGTTAGAGGTAAAGTCAGACAAGGTTGGAGCATTAGACGGTAAAGCTAGGTAGTTTGCCGCTTGCTGACGCGTAAAGTCCCACTTCACGTATCCTTGTTCTGTGAGCAGTGCCATATCACCAATGCGAATGGCTGGAGCTTGCTGAGTTTTACCATCTCCTTGTACAAAAGGAATGGTCACATCAGTCACTTGGCTACCTGTTTCTACCTTGTATTGCATCGCATGCCATAAGCCATTCAATAGTTTTAGCGAAGGCAGTGAATCGGTACTGATGACTTTATTTAACTGCGCATCAAACGCTTTACCTTGCTCACCCAAAAACGAACTTTCATAGCTCAGTTGCACATCTTTTGCTGCTTGACGCACCACGCCAAATAATTCACCAAGACTGCCCGTTGCTAGCTGCAAATCCTTACTTTTCTCCGCCAAGATCTCTTCATTGGCAGCGAAAGTATCACTTAATTGCGCGTTTTCTTTTTCAATTTGAGCGAGTTGTTTCGATAACTGGTCACGCTTTGCTTGCAACGCTGCACGCTGCTCAGCACTCAACTGAACTCGTTGTTGGTTATGCGTATTTTCGACTTGCTGATCGGCTTTCGCTTTATTGTCTAAATTAGATAAATCATCCGCTGAAACCGTAAAAGTTGCGGTCAATAGAGCAAGCAAGACTGCTGACGATTTAAGAGACAAATATTTCATTATTCGGTCTCCTTATTCACTGAGCTATTGGTATTTGAGTCAGTCGCTTGAGAAGTTTGTGTAATCGAAAGCGGTAGTGTTAACAAACTTGGTGCCTGCTGTTTATTGGCTAGGGCATAAGCTTTATTGATTTCAACTTGCTGCTCTGCACTTGCTTCTTGCCATTGTTTCGATTCTTGCTGCCACACCCAAGCATGGCTCGCATCTTTACTTCGAGCTAATAACACCACTTTGCCTACATACATAATGTCCACTTGACGGCTGTCATTTTCAGATAATTGGATCTGTCCTTCATAAACGCCTAGCTTCGATCCGTAATCCATTTCGATTTGGTAGGCTTCTAAAATACGACGATACTTTTCTGCTTCAGAAATATCCGCACGACTCATTAAGGTTTTCAGCTCTTGCAAACGCTTCTGGCGGCTCTCAATTCTAACCGGCACGCCTTGCTCCATCGCAGATTGCAATCCATCAATCATGTGGTACATCAATGGCACCACACCTTGACGAGTTTCAGCGATATTTTCTAGCTGTTCATCAATGCTGACTTTTTCAGCCTCTTGACTTTCAACCAATTTCTTTAAATGCTGTTGATACAATGAGAGGTTATCAACTTGGTCTTGCAAGCGTTCAATTTCCGCTTGTAGCTCAAAACTTTGATCGGAATTAGCATCAATTTTTTGCTGAGATTGTGCTGCGACTTGGTTCGTTTGACGCTCGATACTGCGCGCATTATCGAGTGAATCAGCAGAAACCGAATTTGAAAACGCTGCTAAGCAAGTCAACGCTAAAATACTGAGCTTTGCTTGTCTTTGGCCGCGCTGCATGAGCTGAGTGGATGATGAAAACAACATGATTAAGTCCGTTCAATATAAAGACGTCAGGTAAACCAACGGAAGTCAGTGAAGCGGATATTCTATACGATAAAAAAACAAAAGTTAATGATAATAGTTACCATTAAGAATAAAAATAAAAAATAACCTTGATTAAAATCAGGTTTTGAACTGTTTGTATAAAATTAAGACAAAAAAAATGCCGATCGTTCGATCGGCATTATTTCTATAATGTTTGGTTTAAAGCGTTGTTAATTGGGCGTTGCTTATTGGGCGTTGGCTTCACGCTCAGCAATAAACTCAAGTGCCATTTTAATGCGAGCTACAACACGCGCTTGACCGACTAGGTGCATCACGGCATCAACAGATGGAGATTGACCGCCGCCAGTCACAGCAACACGTAGTGGCATACCGATTTTACCCATGCCAATTTCTAGCTCGCTGCATACTTGCTCAATCACGCCGTGACAAGCTTCAACAGACCAATCGCTTAATGCTTCGATCTTCGCTAATGCTAATTCTAGTGGCTCTTTCGCCACGCCGCGTAGATGTTTCTTCGCTGCGCCCGCTTCAAACTCAGAGAAGTCTTGGTAGAAGTAGCGCGATTGCTCTGCCAATTCCACCAGCGTATTACAACGCTCACCGACAAGTTTAATCACATCAGTAATCGCTGGGCCATTGTCTGTGCTGATGCTTAGGTTGTCTAAGTGCCATTGTAGATGCTCTGCCACATATTCTGGCTCAGAGGTTTTAATGTAGTGGTTGTTCAACCAAAGTAACTTATCCGTGTTAAATGCTGACGCAGATTTGCTGATCGCATTTAAGCTAAAGAACTCAATCATTTCTTCACGAGAGAAGATTTCTTGGTCACCGTGAGACCAGCCTAAACGAACTAGGTAGTTGTTTAATGCGTTTGGCAAGTAACCTTCGTCACGGTATTGCATTACGCTCACCGCACCGTGACGTTTAGACAGTTTGGCACCGTCATCACCTAAGATCATCGCACAGTGTGCAAAGGTCGGGACTGGCGCGCCAAGTGCTTCATAAATGTTGATTTGACGAGGCGTGTTGTTGATATGGTCTTCACCACGTACAACATGAGTAATGCCCATATCCCAGTCATCCACAACCACACAGAAGTTATAGGTTGGAGAACCATCAGTACGGCGAATGATCAAATCATCTAGCTGACTGTTTGAAATTTCAATGCGACCACGGATTTGATCATCAAATACTACCGAGCCTTCTTTCGGGTTACGGAAACGGATCACACATGGGTCACCCTCTTTCGCCGCTTGGTTTACTGCTACGATTTTTGGATGGTTAGCATCGTAACGCGCCATTTCTTTATTCGCTTCTTGCTCTGCACGAATTTCATCAAGCAGTTCTTTTGAAGCGTAACATTTGTAGGCTTTGTCTTCGGCTAATAGCTTATCAACCATTTCGTTGTAACGATCAAAACGCTTAGTTTGGTAGTAAGGACCTTCATCCCAATCCAAACCCATCCATTGCATACCTTCTAAAATGGCATCAACCGCTTCTTGGGTTGAACGTTCTAAATCGGTATCTTCAATACGCAAAACAAATTCACCGCCTTGGCTTTTTGCATATAACCAAGAATAAAGAGCTGTACGTGCGCCACCAACGTGTAAGTAGCCTGTTGGGCTAGGGGCAAAGCGTGTTTTAACCGTCATGAAAAATACCTTATTTAATCTTGTATAAAGACGAAAAGAAGATTTGCTGAAAATACTGAGCCAAACAAGAGAAAGACTGGCCAAGTAAACAAAATAGTGCGCGTATTCTAGCACTCTCAGGTTAGTACTAAAATAGCCAATCAGAATTTTGAAACTTTAATACTAAAAAAGGAAACGCCGCGAGACATTTCCTTTTGCATTATACCCAAGTGACCTCAAGATGCAGAATTCAGAGCTATCATCCAAGTCTTTAGACAAGGAAGATTTATGCGGAATGTAAGCACCTTTCAAGTAAATTTGACGCTGGCTAAGGGCTTGGATGAAGCTCCCGAAGGGCTAGTTAAAACAAGCTTTATGCTGCGTTAAATTGAACAGAGATAGAATCACTATGATCATATTCAATTTGCCTTGCCTAAAACTTGTTTTATTCTTGCTGAAACTCGCATCTTGAGGTTACTTGGGTATAGCTATATCAATTTAGGATCACGTTTCAACAATGAAACGGTTTGGATGAATGGCGGCCACCTCCATCCAAGCAAGTGGTCACATCAGCACATGACCACTTGTTGTTGCATAACTCTTATTTCACATTAAACGGAATAGTTAGAGTCACTTTTAGGTCATTTTCATCTTGGAAGGCATTTGAGTACGGAGCCCAATCGCCTGCGTTCGAATCATTGACATAATGGGTGTAGTAGATACCGAAGTTAGCCCCTTTCAACGCACCGCTTTGGATGGCGTAGTTGGCAAATGCACTGCCTGAGTATTCCACTAGGTCATCAATACCGTCGACATCTGAATCTGCACCAAAGGCATAAACACCGTTTAGACCAACAGAGAAACCTGGCGCACCGAAATCAGAGAAGTCACGTTTTAATTCTGCGAAGAAACCTAATTCACCATCGTGGTTGAAATCCGAACGATTGTTCCACCAAATATCGTATGCACCGTTTGAACCACCGTAAGCTTCAGTCAAGCGGTATGCTAGATTGCCCACATTACCACGCGTGTCTTCTGAATCGGCTGAAGTGTAGGTACTTTCTAGGCGTAGGCCGTACTGACCAAATGTTTTCGCTGTTAACAACGCTGCTTGGAAAGCGGTTTTATCGTATTGGTTATCATCATCGACAACGTAAACTTGTGGCGATACATACCAACCACCATCGGTTGTCCATTTGAACTTCACATGCGCGTTTTTACGATCACCGTCGGTTAAACCTGCATAAGCAACATCTAACAACATTTGGTCATTAATGGTGTAGCGCATACCGATAGAGTAAGCATCGCCTGCATCTTCTGCATCAGGACCGGTGCCGGTACGGAAGCTGTAATCGTGTTTGTACCAAGGCGCTTTATAAGCATCGGCGTAAACAAAACCAAGCTCTACAGGGCCAAAGTTCAGCCCGATTTCACCACCTTCATAAGTACCGGCTGCGTATGACCAGTTCACACCCATGGCGGTTGGTACGCTAGGTTGGAAATAACCACCACGCGCAATACCATATTCGCCTAACTTGACTTTAATTGCTGCGGTTTGGAATGCTGCACCATTGTCAGTACAAGAAGAATCCCACGTACCTGTACAACCCGTATTAGTGCCTGGGTCCATATCGTAAGGATTATTCACGTTCCAGAAGTTCATTTCGTGGTCAGGCGAACCGTTATTCCACATATCAAAAGTAGCGTATACGTTTAAATCCAAACCCACCACATCGGCAGCATAACCTGAACGGATATCTAAACCGGCATAAATAGAACCATGATCTAGGTTGGTGTATTTCGCTGTGTCTTTACCATCAGGGCCGATTTTGGCACGGGTACGATCACGCATCCAAACGTTGATAGCTCCATTCACGGTCGCATCTTCAAAGAAGCCACCTTCATATTGCTTCTCAACAACGCCTTGGCCTGCGATTGCTGGATCATTTGGTGCGACATCGTCAGCGGCATATGCGGCTGCGGAACCTAAAAGTAAAGACGTCACTGCTGTGCTGAGCACTGTCCTTTTAAAACCTGTCTTTTTAAAATTTGTTTTCATATGTATCCCCTATTGTTTTTATAAGTCCCAAACTTGCTCTAGCTGGTAAGCAGGCTTGGGAATGTTTCCACACCAAAATCATGCCATCTTTTTTCGAGACAAAAATTTAAATACTAGGGAAATTTGACCGCCTTCAAACCGATGAGAAAATAAAAACATATAGTCAAACAAAAACAACAACTTAATAAAAAAATAAAAAGATGAAAAATAAAACATAGTGATAGAGATCTCATCAATTTATGTATTTCCCTTTCATTTCCGCCTCAGATCACATCCTCTTTATATCCACACAAATACAAAACCTATAGATTCAATAAAAAGTTTGATCCTATACACAAAACCACATACGTCAAAAACGTTAATTTATTAGAAATCATCATGTTGTTGATTATTTTTCAACCTAACCACAGTCATCAATGCATTGGATTTCACAACCTGTACGCCTCAACACACAGCCGAACTTGGACTCGATAACCACCAACTTAATTTTCTATAAAAAATAAATACCCATAATTATCCCGCTATTTGGAAAATACACATTTAAAAGAGAAGATATTTCTTTATTGACCTTAACCTTGATGGAAGGTTTATAGTGTCAACATCAACATTGAAATCTGTATGGTGAGGGAATATGAACCAGTATCATTTAAAATTGTTTGGATTAAATTGCATGGGTTGTGCGAGAAAAACTCAAACCAAACTCGAAACTCTCCCTAATACTCATGTTCAATCGATTACGCCAACGGAAGCGCACGTAGAAACGGAAGCCTCCCTTAAGCAGATAAACCAAGCAATAGACGAATTTGGATACCATGCCGAGGCCATCCAGCACTACCAGTTGCAAGGGCTCAATTGTGGACGTTGCATTGCTAAAGTCGAACAGGCACTGCAAGAAATGGATGGCATCAGCCAACTGGATGTTCAAAAAGACACGTTAACTTTAACAGGGAGTGTGGATAGCCAGAATGTGGTGCAAACCATTGAACAACTCGGCTATCAAGCGAGCCTCAATACATCGAACCGAAATAAAGCACATCAGGATCAAGCGCTTCAAGCATCCACATCTCAAGCCGATAATTCAGAAGCAGAGCCAGAAAAAACAAGTCCACAACAGCAGGCACTGCATTTTCTTATATCCGGTATGACCTGCGCGAGCTGTGTGTCTTCGGTCGAAAAGGCACTTTCGGCACATCCGCAAGTGTCACGCGCTCAAGTCAATTTAGCGGAGCAAAGTGCCTGGGTATACGTAGACCAAGTCTCAAACGATCTCATCGCTGCACTCGCTGACAATGTGCAACAGGCAGGCTATCAGGCTGAAATCATTCAAGATGACGATCAAATGCGTGAGCAGCAACAAGCCCAATTTGAACGTACGCAGAAATCACATCGCAACAGTGCCATCGCCGGTATTGCCATTGGTGTCCCTTTGATGCTTTGGGGCTTACTCGGCGGCAGCATGATAATCACGTCCACTCAATCTCAATGGAGCTGGGGCATAGTCGGTATTATTTGTCTGGCTTTACTTGCTACCGCTGGTCGCCCCTTTTTCGTCAATGCATGGCAAGCACTTACTCACTCTCGAGCTACCATGGATACGTTGGTTGCACTCGGTACTGGTGCTGCGTGGCTATATTCTATGCTTGTGGTGTTATTACCAAACTGGTTCCCAGAGCAAGCTCGCCATGTTTATTTTGAAGCCAGTGCCATGATCATCGGCTTAATTTCGCTTGGTCATTATATTGAAGCCAAAGCCAAAGCGCGCACCACCGATGCATTGCAAGGCTTGATTAATCTTCAACCCAAAACCGCTATTTTGTATCAAGATGGTGAAGAACAAACGATCGCGGTTAAAGACATTCAAGCCGGCATGATTTTACGTGTTAAACCGGGTGAACGAATCGCGGTTGATGGGGAAGTCGTCGAAGGCGAGTCTTACATTGATGAAGCTATGCTGACCGGTGAACCTGTTGCCGCACTAAAACAATCTGGTGATAAAGTCTTTACTGGCACCATCAATCAAGATGGTCGCCTACTCATCAAAGCGACTATGGTAGGAGAACAAACAACCCTTTCGCGCATCATTCAATTAGTGCGCCAAGCGCAAAGCAGTAAACCGGAATTAGCGCGCCTAGCCGATAAAATATCTTCCGTATTCGTGCCAGTCGTGATTGCAATAGCACTGATTGCCGCTGCGATTTGGTATTGGGTTGGTCCTGCGCCGCAAGCCAGTTACATGTTAGTTGTGGTCACAACCGTCCTTATCATCGCCTGCCCGTGCGCACTAGGCTTAGCGACACCACTGTCAGTCACGGTTGGCGTCGGTAAAGCGGCCGAGCTTGGCATCTTAATTAAAGACGCTGAAGTGCTGCAAACCGCAAGTCAAATTCAAACCATCGTATTTGATAAAACCGGCACCCTCACACAAGGCAAACCGAGTGTACAAAGCGCGCAGTCTCTGCGAGAGAATGACGATGAATTATGGCAAAACATTCATCAAATTGAGGCGCAATCAGAACATCCTCTTGCGCAAGCCGTGTGCGATTACATTGAAGCAACCTATCCCGATGCAAGCCAAGCAAAACATTCGCTCACTCATTATCAAACCGAGCGTGGCTTAGGGGTGACGGGCACAATTAATGGCCAGCAATATTGGATTGGTAGCCCACGCTATTTAGAGCAAAACAATGTTGATTTATCGCATCACAAAAACGAACTGACACAGCTAGAACAACAAGCACAAACGCCAATTATGGTTGCCCAAAATACAGAGTTGGCCGCCATTATTGGAGTGTCCGATCCTATCCGTGAAGAATCTAAAGCCACCATTGATAAGTTGCATCAAATGGGCATCGAAGCCGTGCTGCTTTCTGGTGATCATCCATCGGTAGCCGAGGCCATTGGCAAACAACTTGGTATTGATAAAGTGATTGCCGGTGTGATGCCAGATCAAAAAGCAGAGCATATTCGCCAGCTTCAACAGTCTGATAATGAACAGCGCATTGTCGCTATGGTGGGTGATGGTATCAATGATGCACCAGCCTTAGCGCAAGCCGATGTCGGGATAGCGATGGGTAGCGGCTCTGACATCGCGATAGAAAATGCCAACATGACGTTGTTAAAATCGTCACCATTGGCAATCGTACACGGGATTGAATTATCCAAAGCGACAGTGAAAAATATTAAACAAAACCTACTTGGCGCATTTATTTATAACACCTTAGGTATCCCGATTGCCGCCGGTGTCTTGTATCCAGTATTTGGCATCATGTTAAGCCCTGTCGTTGCGGGCGCAGCCATGGCCTTATCGTCAATCACCGTCGTCAGTAACGCCAATAGATTACGGTTGTTTCAGTCTGGGGATTAACTTTAGCCGCTTCAAGTAAGACGGGTATAGCATGAGAAAAAATAGATTCATGCTATCCTCAATTTAATTCACTCATCCTGCGAGTATAAAATGAAAAATTGGCGTCCTTTTCTATTATCTTTGCTATCACTTCCGTCACTTTGGCTTAGTCATACCGCTCACGCAGAACCTATGGTTTGGAAAGCCACCAAAGGACAACAGCAGCTCATGTTAATTGGCACCATTCACCTGGGTGACAAAAGCATGTATCCACTGCCTATGCCATTGGAAAACTTCCTAAAAATCAGTGATGGGTTGGTATTAGAAACGGATGTTGAAGATGCGCCCGATCTTGATTTCACAGGAGTATTACTCACTCGGGATGTACTCAATAACCAGCAACAACTCCAGCTAGAAGCAGTGGCACAAGAACTGAAATTAAACCCACAAGTATTGCTGGATATTCCACCTTGGCTGACTGCTGTGACCATTGAAAACCAAACCTTTCAGCAATTGGGTTACGATGCTGACAGCGGTGTGGATCAAACCTTGTTGAAACAAGCGCAAAGCCTCAACGTCCCTCTGCTGACGTTTGAAACCATGGCCGAGCAATTGCATGTTCTGCAAACGCTGCCAGACAATGGTAAAGATTTATTATTAGAATCCATCAGCGATGAACAAAACAACACAGATATCTACACCTGCTTGATCCAAAGTTGGAAAGACGGCGATAAAGAAACGTTATTAGACATCTTAGAAACCGCCGATTGGGATGATGCCACCAGCAGCCAATTACTCACTTCACGCAATAAAAAATGGATCGAAAAAATCATCGATCCACAGTTCCTTGCCCCGACAGGAAAATACGTTATTGCGGTGGGCGCTCTGCACCTTATCGGCCAGCATAACCTGCGTGAGCTATTAGGTCAGCAAGGCTACGAGATCGAACTACTCACCACCAGCAATACTGCGCAGTGTCGTTAATCTACCTGTAATTTATTGCGATTATCACGGCTCTTACGGATCAACTCATCGCCTTGTTCTATGTTTGACGATTTAGCAAGGCGATCGTAAAGCAACACGTTCACTGACGCGGCTAGATTCATACACCCCACCGTCGGCACATAAACCACGGCATCGGCTTTAGACACCACACTTTGATCTATGCTGCCATCTTCCGGCCCAAACACATATAACGCGTTTTCAGGGTGCTGAAATTCAGGCAATGGAATCGCCCCTTCGGCAAGCTCTACACACACAACTTTGGTACCCGGGCTTAAACCTTGCAGCATGTCATCCACCCCATCCAGCGGAATTTTACGCGTCATACTTTTAGTATCCGTATGAAACTTGGCAGCTTTTTCATAACGCACGCCAGTATAACGGACCGCATCCGCTCGATAACACCCCGCCGCACGCATGACAGCACCGACATTAGAAGGACTTTTAGGGTTAGTTAGGCCGATGGTGACTTTGCTCTTTAAAGTTTTGGCTAGCATGGTTATTTTCTATAAGTCATAAAAAGGCCGTGATTCTAGCAAAAATCCCTGTTTAAAGTGAGGAAAAATATCAGGCATTTTGACGGCGCATGCCATCAGTCGCGCCCCATAATGCAACGAGGCTACTGCAAACCACACCAAACGCGACTACCCATAAATTGTCATCACTAAAATACGCCACTAATCCACTGATGATTGACGCCGTGAAAAACTGCATAAATCCAAGTAAGCCAGAAGCCTTACCGGCGTTTTGTTTAAAGTATTGCAGATAACAAGCATTGGTGTTTGGCATGATGCCAGCATTGGTAGACACCATAAGCAGAAAACCAATTGCAACGCCATAAATACTATTTGGTAGCAAGGCCACAGAAACAAATAAAGTAAGCGCACCACACAATTGCAACTGGATAAAGCGAACCAATAACAACGCTGGATCGTACTTTTTCAATAACGCGCTATTAAGACGGTTGATACACACCAAGCCTACAACATTGATTAAAAACAGCATCGAAAAGTGTTTTTCTGATAAGCCAAAATATTCCATAAACACAAATGGTGAATTGGTGAGATAAATCATCATCACGCTAAAACCAAATGTTAACGATAACAAATAACCCAACACGGCTCGTTGACGAAAGACCTCGGAATAACTCATCAATTTAGGACGATGTTCTGAAGAGTTCACCACAGGTTTGGGGATCACTTTCCAGGCAACACACGCAAAAATAATACCTAAGCAGCCAAGGAAAATAAAAATAAAGTGCCAGTTCAAAACAGCAAGAATCAGAGTACCTACGCTCGGCGCAACAGAAGGAGCAATCATCATAATTAACGCAATCAAGGAAAATAATCGCGCCGCTTCTCGCCCTTCTGCATTATCTCGTATTAAGGCCGGTACACAGGCTACCGCCATGCCTCCACCGAGTGCTTGTACTAAGCGGAAGAGCCATAAAGCCTCTATCGAGTGAATCGTTGCGATCGCAAGACTGCCGATGGCATAGACTAACAAACCTGCAATCATCACTTTTTGGCGGCCATAGTTATCCGAAAATTGACCGCCCAATAACTGGCCAATCGACAAGCCAAAAACGTAGAGGCTCACTGTCATCGACACCCAATGAATATCAACATTAAGTTGAGAAGTAATGGTAGGTATCGCAGGCAAATAGGTATCAATCGAAAATGGGCTTAATGCGAATACACAGGCCAATAAAACAATCAATGACTTAGGAACTGACTTAGCCATTATAAACTCCTTTTACGAAAGGCTATTAAATCTGAAAATCGTGATTTCCAAAACGAGATTTAACAAAATGATAACTAGCACTTATCTTTCTAGCAAGATAAAATTAAACCCAAATACAGGGAGAGGATTTATGGCAGATAAAATTACCGTCTCAGAGCTACTATCATTAGGTTCTATCACTGAACGAAACCGACTTCCCTTTGAAGGGATGACATTACGTCTTCACCGTATCTCGGATTACCTAAAAGCAGACGTTCAACAACACCTAGCCCCATACCAACTACAACAAGCTGATTTCAGTATTTTGATCAGCTTGTATCGCCAAGGAAAACCTTATAACACCTCACCAACCCTGCTTTATAAAACCATGTTATTCAGTTCGGGTGGACTAACAAAAGTATTAGCACGAGTCGAAGAAAAGCAGCTTATTGAGCGTATTGATAATCCAGAAGATAAAAGAAGTAAGTTGGTGCAATTAACGGAAATCGGTTTACAAACCATTGAGAGTATTTTGGATAAGCTACAACAATCCCGACAACAAAAGCTGTCCTGCTTAAATGCACAAGAACAAAAACAATTTGAAGAGCTACTAACAAAAATACTGAATGATTGGGAAGGGTAAACGAAAAAATGCACCATTGCTGATGCAGCTTTCTCTAATATGGTTGGTGAAGAGCCAAGATTCTAATATCAAACGAACCCCCGACCCGTCGGAATTAAAACGAAAAAGGCTCCGCATTTCTGCAGAGCCTTTTTCTTAATATGGTCGGTGAAGAGCCAAGATTCTAATATCAGACGAACCTCCGACCCGTCGGAGTTTAAATGCAAAAAAGCCGCACCATTGCTGATGCGGCTTTTTTAAAAGTGGTCGGTGAAGAGGGATTCGAACCCCCGACCCTCTGGTCCCAAACCAGATGCGCTACCAAGCTGCGCTATTCACCGAGAATCATGTCAGCAATGTGTCGCTGAATGAGATGCGTATATTACGGATTTAATGAGTATTGGCAAGGGGTTTTCAGTAATTTTTTCGATATTTTAAAAAAATCGGTTTGATCGCTGAATTAGTAACCAGATAAAATTTCTTTCTCAAGTCCGAAAGCTATAATTTGCAAAAACTCGAATTACGAAGTAGTGGTGCCGATGATGACTGACGACAACGATGTAGATTTATTCCAACAAATGATGGGCGACGTCAAACCAATCAAACAAGACACAACTGTTCGTTTGAAAGAAAGAACCATCACCGAGGCACACCTCGCTCGACGAAAAGCGGCAGTATCGCTTGCGGATGAATACGATGAGTATCTTTCACTTGATAACGCGCCGATGCTACGACCTGATGATATTTTGGAGTATAAGAAAGACGGCGTGCAAGATGGCGTATTCCGCAAACTTCGCCTCGGAAAATACCCAATTACCGCCAAACTCGACTTACACCGCCGCACACTAGAGCAGGCACGTGATGATGTGGTGTCGTTTTTGCGCCAAGCACAGCGTTTAGATACTCGCAGCGTATTAATCGTACATGGCAAAGGTGAGCGCTCTAACCCTCCTGCTTTGATGAAGAGCTATTTGGCTGCCTGGCTAGAACAAATTTCTGATGTCATGTGCTTTCATTCTGCTCAACCTTTTCACGGTGGCAGTGGCGCGGTTTATGTACTGATCAAGAAAAGCGCGGAAATGAAACTGGATAACCGTGAGCGCCATCAAAAGCGCATGAGTTAAGTTCAGCTTTAACCACTATTCGAGACAGTTTTTAACGCTGTCTCTTTTTCATCCAAACTGCTAAACTCGGCCCCACTTTACCGCTCAGCAATTCTAGCTAATTATTGTCTGAGCATTTCCGTTGTGAAACGTCAAAAGAGATTATTATGACCAACCAAACTTCTGTAACCAACCAAACTGGCGCTATTCGTTTAAATAAATTCATCAGTGATTCTGGTTTTTGCTCCCGCCGTGAAGCAGACAAACTCATCGACCAAGGCCGTGTGACCATTAATGGTATCGTGCCGGAAATGGGCACAAAAGTTCTACCTGGTGATGAAGTTGAAGTGGATAACAAACCGATCCGCAACAAAGAAAAACCGATTTATATTGCGCTTAATAAACCAACGGGTATCACCTGTACTACCGAACGTCACGTGGAAGGAAACATTGTTGATTTTATTGGTCATCGCAAACGTATTTTCCCGATTGGTCGTTTAGATAAACCGTCGGATGGTTTGATTTTCTTAACCAACGATGGCGACATCGTGAATAAAATCTTACGTGCTGGCAACGCACATGAAAAAGAATATGTGGTACGTGTCGATAAACCGATCACTGATGAGTTTATTCAAAAAATGGGCTCAGGTGTTGATATTTTAGATACAACAACCCTACCTTGTCAGGTGAGTAAAGAAACCGATTTCTCATTTCGTATCGTGCTTACCCAAGGCTTAAACCGCCAAATTCGCCGCATGTGTGAAGCGCTTGGTTATGATGTCTATAAGCTGCGCCGCGTACGCATTATGAACATCACTATTGATGGCCTTCCTAATGGCAAATGGCGCTATTTAACCGATGCAGAAATTGCTGAAATTCACAGTATGATTGAAGGCTCTAGCGGCACAGAAGAAGCGTCAAAAGTAGCGGCAGATGGCAAATACATCGCCAAAGCAACCGATGCTAAACTGCATGATGCCCGCAAACAAGCGCAAGCTGAAAAAGAACGCGAATTGAAAAAAGAACAAGCGGGTCAATTTAAGACTTACCGCGGCAAGGGTGAATTTGAGCGTAAACCTAACAATTCAAAAAGCCGCAATGGTGAACGCTCTGGTGGCAACCGTAGCCGCAACCAAGATAAACCGAAATCTGGTGCCAACTCTCAAGGCAAGCCAGCCAATAAAGGCTCTCGTTTTGGTAACTCAAACAGCAGCACCATCAAAAAATGGACGCCAAAGAAGTAAAAATAGAACGGTCTTTAGGAACCGTAATGAAAACGAAGTTGAGCAATAAGAATCGTATTGTCGTGATAGCGATAAACGATTCGGTGCTCATCATTAATTCGCCGGGACCAATAACCTGACAAGCCATGCTTTAATGGCTCAGGCTTACCAATCCCGTCATAAGGTTCTCTTTGTATATCTTTAATTAATAAATTTATACGTTTGAGAACCTTCTTATCTGTACTTTGCCAATATAAATAATCCTCCCAAGCGTGACTAGAAAAGGTCAATTTCATTCAAGTAATTCCCTTTCTTGTCCTTGTCCAGATTCAAGTTCAGCAATTGACTCCAATAAACGTCGAGCATTGGTTGGGGCTCGAAGCAAGTAGGTGGTCTCTTGCATCGCTTCATAATCTTCCAGTGAAATCATCACAACAGGCGCTTCACTTTTACGGGTGATGATCACCGGAGCATGATCAGCACAGACTTTTTCCATCGTACTCGCCAAATTTGCGCGAGCCGCGGTATAACTAATTGCGTCCATGATAACCTCCAAAATGTGCATGTACGTTTTTATGTACATACTAGAGATCGTCTGTTCAAATTTCAAGCAAAAGGAGTGAGAAATTAGTCCAACGTTTTCTTAAATCTCAACGCGGCTACAATCACCCCACCAACGGTAAAACAAGACAACCAAATCACATCTTTATACAAATCAGAAAGATCAGCGCCTTTTAACACCAAGGCTCTAATCAACGACATGTAATGTGTTGCTGGAAGAATTTGTGCGATCCATTGTGCGACCACTGGCATGCCCTCAATCGGAAACATAAAGCCCGAAAGGAGTATCGATGGCAAAATAACAAACAAAGTTAATTGCATGGCTTGCAGTTGAGTTTTCGCAATAGTAGAAATTAATAAACCCAGCGTTAAGCTAGCTGAAATAAACACCAATGAACCAAGTAAAATATCTAAAATGGAGCCATTGATCGGCACATCAAATATCCAATGGCCTAAACTAAGTACAATCAGCACTTGCAGTAAACCGACAAAAATATACGGCACAATTTTCGCAATCATTAATTCGAGTGAAGATACCGGTGTGGTGATCAATAACTCTAAGTTGCCCTGCTCCGACTCACGCACAATGGCAATACTGGTGAACAGCACCATGGTCATGCTTAAAATCACGCCCAATAAACCGGGCACGATATTGAGTGACGTTTTCTGGCTCGGGTTATAAAACATCGTCATTTCAAATGTTTGAGATTGTGACTTTTGATGAATATCGATATTACTCAGCTTCTCTTTGGGAGTCACAGGGAGATTCTGCAAGCCTAAAATCGTTGAACTTATCATGCTATCAGAGCCATCAATCATCCATTGACCTAGCACTCGACCTTGCACTTGCCGCT
Source organism: Vibrio gangliei (assembly GCF_026001925.1). NCBI lineage: Bacteria > Pseudomonadati > Pseudomonadota > Gammaproteobacteria > Vibrionales > Vibrionaceae > Vibrio > Vibrio gangliei. The sequence continues at coordinate 1,806,391 of NZ_AP021869.1, forward strand.
GTATCAAATCATGGGGCAAGACTAATGCCGCGCGAACTTCACCCGATTTAATCGCTTGTTGTGCTTGCTCAGTAGAATGATATTGGTGAGTAATCTCCACCACTTGTGACGCTTTCACCGATTCAATGATCCAGCGTGATGCTTGAGTATGGCTTTGATCAACCACCGCTACCGGCACATGGCGAACTACGGTGTTAATCGCAAACCCAAATAACAATAATTGGATAAGTGGTAACATCACAATCATGGCGTATGTGAGCCTGTCACGAGATAGTTGGCGAAGCTCTTTCACCATGATGGCTTTCATACGAAATAGATTGATCATTGGCGGCCTTCCCCCGTCACACTCACAAAGACATCTTCTAAGGTTGGGCGCACGATTTCCATCTCAGCATTTGCCAGTTCAGGTAAGCTTTGACGCAACCAATCAATCGGCTGATCTATATCTTGATAAATCAGCACACGCAAACGCACGCCCAATTGCGCTGCAGTACGGACTGGCTCTTTTTGCAATAAAGTTTGTTTAAGTTGGCGCAAATTATCGGCTTTTATTTCAACCACATTCACACCCATTTGTTGCATTAAGGCTTCCGGTTCCCCATCAGCGCGCATTTTCCCCGCTTCCATAATGGCTAAGCGATGGCACTTTTCCGCTTCATCCATATAGTGTGTGGTGATCAAAATCGTGGTGCCTTGGTCGGAAAGATCGAACAACTTTTCCCAAAAATCACGTCTATTTTCCGGATCAACAGCCGACGTAGGTTCATCTAAAAACAACAATTCTGGCTGGTTCATGGTGGCTGAGGCTAATGATAATCGCTGTTTTTGCCCGCCACTCATACCTTTAACCCGTTGTTTCCTAAGTTGGTCTAAGCCATAAGTCGTCAGTTGTTCTTCCATACGCTGTTTAAGTTTGCTTTTTTCCATGCCATAAATTTGTCCCATGAAAGTCAGATTTTCCTCTACCGTGAGATCATCATAGAGAGAAAACTTTTGCGTCATGTAACCAATCTTCAAACGCAGTTGGTCAGCATTTTCTGGAATTTTGTAACCTAAAACGTCAATTTCTCCGGAGGTTGGCGTTAAAAGGCCAGTTAAGGTACGAATGGTGGTGGATTTTCCGCAACCATTGGGGCCTAAAAAGCCATAAATACAGCCTTTAGGAACGTTAAGAGAAATATCATCAATCGCTTTAAAATCACCAAACTTTTTCACCACATTTTTGGCTTGAATGGCGATCTCTGCCGAACGAGTCGATTGAGCCATCAAATGCCCTCCAAATCCACTTGCAATGGAATACCCGCAGGTAAGCGATTAGCACTATCTGGCAAATCAATTTCAGTTAAATAGACCAAACGTGAGCGATCTTCTTCTGTCATGTTGCGATATGGCGTAAACGCAGGCTCGACTGAAATCCAACGCACCGTGCCTTTCATAGCCTCATCAATTCCATCGACATGCACGGTTAATGTCACACCAGAATGAACTTTATGTTTATAAGGCTCAGGAATATAAACGCGTGCGTAAGGCTGAGTATTCGCTTGAACAATAGCGACGACCGCATGCTCCGGCACTCGTTCCCCTAAGTGATAAGGCAAGGAGTCTAAAATTCCGTTACGAGTCGCGATAATGCTCAATTCATCAAGTTTATGCCTTTGCAGTACCACTTCAGCTTTCGTGGCAGCCAATTGGGCTTGCGCCACTTCGATATCTTCAACTCGGTTGCCTTTGGTAAGTTTTTGCCAGGTTTGATAAGCAGAATCGTAGGTTGCTTTGGCGGCATCTCGTTCAGCCAAAGCGTTATCTCGCTCAGATATCGACACCAGTTTTTTTGCCACCAGTTCAGACATACGGGTGTAGTGTTTTTGCGCATCGGTTAACTTTGCCTTGGCATTGGCAAGATTGGCTTTCGCTGCATCAATATCTTCCGCTCGTTCTCCATTAAGCATTTTGGTTAAGTTCGCTTGTGCTTGAGCCAACTCAGCTTTGGCCTTGGCAAGTACGGCTTTTTGATTTTTACTGTCTAGCTGCAACAGAAGCTGGCCTTTTTCGACTTTCGATCCTTCTTTCACCGGAGATTTCACGACAATTTCACTCGCAGTGGATATCAAGCTAATGCGGTCACGCTCTAACGTGCCGGATGCTTGAGTACTTTCTTGCTGAGAACAAGCCGCAAGCAGTACTACCAAGCTACTTGAAATCAGAAAATGGATTGGTTTCATCGTATCCTCCATGGCCAACATCACTTTGACCATCGCCTTAAACAGACTTAGTTTAAATTGAATTTAAACTTAAATTAAAGTAAATTTAAACTCAGTTCAAGTAATAAGAGTAGAAAATGAATAAAAGTAAGACTTCGTCACGCAGCGATGGCGCTTCGACTAAACAACGCATTTTAGAAACTGCGATCCGCCTATTTGCGCAAAATGGACTGGCAGGCACACCCAACAAGCAAATTGCTCAGGAAGCGGGTGCTGATTTAGCTTCCATCAATTATCATTTTGGTAATCGTTCAGGGTTATATCAAGCTTCACTTATCTCTGCTCATTCTCATCTATTTAAATTAGAAATATTACAAGCCATCGACGCCCAACCCGTTGATTCAACCGAAAAACTCAAGTTACTGCTTGATAACCTTTGTCACTCAGCTAATCAAAATCAGCAAGGCTATGGGCAACTCATCGCTCGTGAATTGATGTCTCCCAGTGAACATTTAACGGTACTATTCAATACCGAAGTACAACCCAAAATCACCATAGTAAAAAAAATTATATCGGACATATCCGGCATTCCCGCCAATGAGCCTGAGCTTTATCCATGTTTACTCAGTGTCGCCGCCCCTTGTTTAATGATGTTAATGAGCAACCCCAATCTACCAACCCCATTCGTTCAAATAGGGCTATTGGAGCGAGATTATTTAAGCCGTCACATGTACAGTTTTTGTTTGGCAGGTTTAAAAGCGGCGGGAGAAAACTACACGGCGAGTCAAAATCAGCGATGAACTAATCATCATTATGTTTACAAAGAAAGCAAAAAGCCCAAAAAGCAGGCACTTAAACGCATTTTTTATAAAAAAAGGTTTACCTCTTCTGATAATGCGCTAAAGTACATCTCGTTCTCCAGACAAACGGAGGATGATGGTGTTCTAACTGTTCAGTTAGGTGCCTTGCAGTTTAGATTGCATGTGCCCTGGTGGTGGAATTGGTAGACACAAGGGATTTAAAATCCCTCGGCGTTCGCGCTGTGCCGGTTCAAGTCCGGCCCGGGGCACCATCTAGATCTTCGATATTTCTTGCTGACTCCTAGCAATATTCTCATGAAAAAATAATGGCGCCTTGGCAGAGTGGCTATGCAGCGGATTGCAAATCCGTGGACCTCGGTTCGACTCCGGGAGGCGCCTCCATTATCTACTCTTTTTTCCTTCACTGTAATAATACGCTAGCAATTCATTGATTTTCTTAACTGGAATACCCATCTTAGGATTTTGTTGCCCTTTCGTTTTTAATCTAAGTAATCCTTGCTGATCTGGCTTTAATTGGCTGCCTAACTTTTTGTTTAATTGCACATATTGTTGCAGAATTTGCTCAACTGAAAATTCAGCAAGATTGCCACTTAGATTGTAACCTTCAAATAACCACACTAACCCATCATAAACGGCTTGGTGATAAACCGAATGGTGATCATGCTCCGCATAAAATTGGCATTGAAAACTTACACTTTCATTGGTTTTTTGGTTAAATTCTTGGGCAAACTGTTGCAGATGATCACGATGGAAAGTGGATAAGCCAAAACCTGGCGTATATGGATTATTGGCTATCGCAAAATAAATGGCTTTTGATGTCACGACGTTAGCTGTCAGCCCTTTTTCAATCGCGTGATAATTCTTAGGAAAGTCAAACCATAGGCTTGGATCGATGGAAATGAATGCCTGAAAAGACACATCGCTCTGGCTGGCGGCATACAAACTTTCTAACCCACCCAATGAATGTCCTACTAAAATATTTGGCGCTTGTGTCCGATATTGTTGATTGATGTGCGGTTGTAGTTCTGCAGATAAAAAATGCAAAAAATCTTCACCACCGCCAGTGTGTTGATACCAATCACCCGCTTGCTCTCCATTCGGCAATTTCATGGTGTGCGTTGGGGTGAAATCTTTCATTCGATCAATATTATGCACAGCGACCAAAATAGTGGCCGGCATTCTCGGAGTGAGTCCATCTTGAAAAGAATTTAAAATACCCGCAACTTGCAGTAAGTGCTTATCACCATCGAGCAAATAAAGAACCGGAAAAGTTTGCTGTGAATTTCGATGATATTCTTTCGGTAAGTAAACCGTATAAACTCGGTCTTGCTTGAGAATGGAAGACGTTAAAGTGTGCTTGGTAAACAAAGAGTGTTCCTTAGCTTGAACAGAGCCAATTAAGCCCATGCAGAATAAAAGAATTAGACCATATTTCATAAAAACTGGATTTCATAAAAGATGGGGCTACAGAAGTACTCCGTAGCCCATACCAATTAGAATTTATATTTGAAGCCAGCCATGAAACTCGCCGGTTCGCCATACATGTTAAAGGTCGTAGTTGAGCCTAAGCGGTAGTAGTACTTACGATCAAACAAGTTATAGACATTCACCGAAGCTTGCATATTATCGGTAATATCGTAGCGAATCGCAGCATCAAAAATGGCGTATCCCGCTTGTTTAGTCGTCACATCACCTTGAGTAAAGTGGTAATCGCTTACCGCCGTCATACCACCACCAATATGTAAACCATAAACTAAATCGGCAAGATGATAATCGGTCCATAATGTCAAAGAATGCTTTGGAATCGCATCAAATTTTGCATTGTGATCACCCGATACTTCATCAATATCGGTAAAGGTATACCCTGTTGAAACCATCCAGTTATCTGTTAAATACCCCATAGCTTCAAGCTCAACACCTCGAGTTTTTACTTCGCCCGTCGCCCAATAAGTATTGGTAATCGCAACACCACTGTCATCGTAAGCTTGAGCAGCAATGTTACTATCTTCCATCTGGTATAGAGAAATACGAGTATTCAACAAGCCGTCCATCAATGTCGACTTAAGCCCAGTTTCCCACTGTTGCCCTTCGCGCGGTTTGAGCATATTACCGTCAATATCTTGGCTCGTTTGTGGTTTGAATACACTCGAGTAGCTTAGATATAAGCTATGTGATTGAGTTAAATCGTAAACTAAACCTGCATAAGGCGTCACTTTGGCTGAGATGTCATCTTTTTGCGTTGATTGCTGCCCTGTTGCCAGTGTGGTATTGGTTGTTTCAAGTTGATACCAAGACACACGCGCACCAGTAATGAACGCCAGCGGATCAAATAAACGCCAAGTCACTTTGCCGTATAAACCCACTTCTGATTGCGACTCTTTCACCCCTTTAGTGTAGCTATAACTTGGAGTACGAATCGATGTAGGGTCATAATCCCATACATTAATCGATGCAACATTTCGATCTGCATAACTGCGGGTATTTGCTCGATATTTTTTATAGTCACTACCGACAACAAACTCGCTTTGGTTACCCCATAAGTTAAACGGTTGACTGTAGTTAGCATCAAGTGAAAAGTTATATTGTTGATTATCTTGCGCATTTAGCATCAAACCCGTATTACCATCTTGATCGACTGGGCCATTGGTATAGATCTGATTCACATTGGCATTATGATCCATATAACGAGCCGATACTTGAGCCACTCCGCCATTAGAAAAAGCATGCTGCAATGAAGCACCGAGATCCGTTGTTTGCGCTTCAAATTTATCATCGGTTGAACCTAAAAACGTGCTGCGTTTCATATCCAACAATTGACCATCTTGGTAAGCAGGTAAACCGTTTGTCGGGCGCATATCTTTAGTTTGATACAAAGCATAAACACTCAATAAAGTTCGATCACTCAAGTCAAATTCGAGCGTGCCATAATAAGTGCCATTATCATTGTCGTTATAATCTACCTGGTTTTTATTATCAGAATTGGCGACAACAAAACGACCACGAACTGATCCATCTTGTGTTAGCGCACCGCCCATATCGGCTTCGAGGTAATGCCGATCCCAACTGCCATATCTTGCAGTTGCCGAAGCGTGGAATTCTTCTGTTGGCTTTTTAAGAACCATATTAATCACACCACCTAATTCACTGGTGCTGTTAAATAGTCCAGATGGACCACGCATGATTTCCACGCGGTCAACGGCAGCTAATGAGGGTAAATTGCCCCAACGGCTTTGCATTGGTGATGGTAAACCATTGAGATTCACTTCATCAAATTCATACCCACGGGAAAAAATGGAAGATCGGCCGCTGTCATTAGCCATAGTGCGTAAACCCGGTGTGTATTTGGCAAGATCGTCGACCGCAACATAATTGCGCTCTTCAATGTAGTCATTAGTCAAAACCGTTACAGATTGCGGTATGTCTTTCAATGCCGCAGGTGTTTTTGTTCCAACCGTCGCGGCATCAACGCTGTATCCACCAGTTTCTTCAGAAGACGCCATACCATAGAGTGGGTTTCCATAAACCACCACAGACTCATCGATTTGATTGTCTTTATTTTCCACATCAGCATCATCTGCCCATGCACTGTTTACCCCGAGTACAACGACAGAAATTGCGATAGCCAACGGATGCTTTGTCATTTCCTTTAACATGAATAGACCCTTTTGATAATGATTTTCATTTGCATAATTTGGCGTTAATATATCAGCTCGTTCTCAGGCTCTATTTTGCAAAATCACCAATTCATTATTCAAAAAGGTCAATTTGATGTCACTCGAACACAGAGAGGTTGCCGCAATTCCAACACAAAGAGGCATTTTCAGCGGCCGGGTCGAAAATTTACACATTCAAGATGGCGCTCGTTTTCATAATAAAGACATCGTACATAAGTGCGATTCGTGTTCTCAGAGAATCATAGATCCTCAGTTATTGATCATTTTACCTTTAGAAAATAAGGCGTTAATGACTTATGGCAACAAGCATTCATTGCATGGCTGCCGCATAAGTAAGAGTGATCCTATTGTGGCTACTGCGGTGTATTACCGGAAGGCAGATCTTGTAAAAGGCGCATCAAAAGCTCGAACACGTAGCCGTAGTATCGTTTTATCCTTTTCACTGACTTGGCTAGAGGAGCATTTACATGGTGATGAAAAAGAAAGATTCACTCATGTATTTACTGAACATCTAAGCCGATTTGATTGGACCTTATCACCTGAGTTAAGCCAAATTGCCGAAGCGATTAACCTCACTAGCAGTCACTGCTTTTCAGAGAAGTTATTACGTGAAGCGCTAGCTTTAGCTGTGTGGGAAAACATGCTCAGCCAGTTTTATTTTTCCACGACAACCATGCAGACCAGTAAACAAACTAACCGATTAAAGCAATACCTTACCCAAGATAAAGTACAACATATGACGCTTGAAGAAATATCAAAAGATCTTGGCATGAGCATTTCCACTCTCCAAAGAAAAGTTCAGCAAGAATTTGGGATAAGCTTGAAACGTTACTTACGTGAAAGAGCATTATTTCGAGCCAAAGAAGCACTAGAAGACGGAAAAATATCACTAGTTAAAGCAGCCGAACAAGCGGGTTACCAACATATCAGCAATTTCATTACCGCCTACCGAAAACTATTTGGTCATCCACCATGTTGTCGAGGCTAAAGAAAACGCTACAACAATTTGTCCAGTGACAACTCTTTGTGGAACTACCCTTGGCACAACTCCACAAACTTCGCTCTCGTCAAAATCGCCAAATCCTGCGGCGCGAGTTCAATTTCAAGGCCGCGTTTACCGGCTGAAACACAAATAGTGTCAAAGTTTAATGCGGATTGATGAATAAAAGTCGGCAGCGCTTTCTTTTGCCCGAGCGGGCTGATGCCACCCACAACGTATCCTGTGGTTTTTTGTGCAATGTCAGGATCGGCCATGTCCGCTTTTTTTGCTCCTGCTGCTTTCGCCGCTTGTTTTAAGTTCAATTTATTTTCCACTGGAACAATCGCAACCGCGAGATTTTTAGGTTCACCATTTACGCAAAACAGCAAGGTTTTAAACACTTGCGCGGGGTTTTGCCCTAACACTTCTGCCGCTTCTAAACCATAACTGGCTGCATTAGGATCGTGCTTATACTGATGCACGGTATGAGGAATTTTTTTCTTCTTGGCAAGGTTAATAGCAGGTGTCATAACAAGGTTTCCAACTAACAAGCAACGCAATAAAAAACAGAGAGAAACAAAAAACAGCGTAAAACGAAAATATCGCTGTACGCTGTTTATTTTTGATTAAAGCTAAATGCAATTCAATACGAAAACTTATACCCAAAGTAATTGAAGTTGCAGTGAGGCGACAAGCGAATGAGGCCCCATGAGTTTAGCTTGCCTAAACCTATCTCTAATAATAAATAGGGGGGCGAATGAACGCCGTCAACAAAGCTGCAGCTTCAAGTACGAAGGTTATATTACTTATATTGAATCTCTCCATCCGGCTCGTAATCCGCAATACTAAGCGGGCTGTGTTTTTCTAAGTAATCTTTTAACACTTCCGCATCAACAAAACCTGTGTTTACAAAACCTGGTTTATCGGTAATTTTCGGATAACCATCGCCACCTGCGGCATTAAAGCTCGGAATAGAGAAGCGATATACTTTATTGACATCCAATGCTTTACCACCGATTTTCACATTGCTGACTTTACCATCAGCGACAGTCATTGAAATACCCGCGAATTGCACGTATGCACCAGAGTCAACTGGCATGGTGCCGACAACATTTAAGTAATCAAGCACATCGCTGCCTTTCATATCAATATAAGTGACGATATTGCCAAATGGCTGCACTTTCAGCACATCTTTATACGTGATATCACCCGCGGCAATAGAGTCACGTACGCCACCGGAGTTCATGATGGCAAAATCGGCATTCACGCGCTCCATGTGCGCCTGACCAATCAAGCGACCTAGGTTGGTTTGACGAAATCGGACTTCATTGCGATCTCCTTCTAGCTTGCCATTTGTATGAGCAATTTTCACATTCAACTGAGCTTGGCCTTTGTCTTGATATGGCTGGAGTAACGCTTTTAATTCAGGATCTTGTGGGATTTCTGACTGAATAAAGTCTTTTCTTTTCTCACCGTTCACTAGCACGGTTTTCTTTAAGTTAACTGGGATAAGGTTATAGCTCACTAAATTGAGCTCACCATTTTTAAATTCAAAATCTGCGCGGCCAACGTATTTTCCCCATTCATGCGCTTGCACAATCCAAGTGCCATTTTGTTGGTCAGGCTTACATTCTTCTCCAGGTTGATAGCTTTGATTACGATGATTTGGGCTTTCCATACATACAGGCTCTTGCGAGTGACCACCGATGATCATATCCAATTCACCTTGTGGTAAATAGCGAGCCAAGGTGACATCGCCCGGAGCGTTAACGCCACTTTGACCATTATCGTAATGCCCCATGTGCGTCACAGCAAAAATCAAATCCGGTTTCTCATTAGCTTGCAATTCGGCAATGACTTGCTTTGCTTCTTCTTTCGGATCACGAAACTCAATGCCACCAATGTATTCTGGGTTACCAATTTTGGCCGTATCTTCCGTGGTTAAACCAATAACGGCAATCTTAATACCTTGCTCATCAAAGATTTTATAAGGCTGGAACAAACGTTTACCGGTATTTTTATCGTAAATATTGGCCGACAACATTGGGAAGTTAGCCCAGTCACGTTGCTTCATCAATACATCCAGCGGATTATCAAACTCATGGTTACCAACGGCCATGGCGTCGTATCCAATTTGATTCATCCCTTTAAAATCAGGCTCAGCGTCTTGTAAGTCAGATTCAGGTACGCCGGTATTAATATCGCCACCAGAGAATAATAAAACATTACCACCCTCTGCTTGAACTTCTTGACGTACACGGTCAACCACGGTTTTACGGGCTGCCATACCGTATTCGCCATCTTGGTTATGCCAGAAGCGGCCATGGTTATCATTGGTATGCAAAATGGTGAGGTGATAGGTTTTATCGGTTTGCCATTCATGTTGGCTTGAGTTTTGAGAAGAGCAACCTACAACAGACGCAAGTGCTATCGCGACCACAGAGGTCTTTAATACAAAATGCTTCATCAATGAATACCTGTCAAAAATTGGGAAAATAAAAATGGAATGGGTGATAAAAGTCTAATTCATTGAATCTACTTATGAATCTGTAACACATGAAAGTGACGGGTAGATCACATTTATACCCCTATTTTCCAGACATAAAAAAACCAGCCGCAATTGGCTGGTTTTTATTAGAGCAAAATCGATTAACGAATATCGATATGTTCAAAGCCTTTGATCAAATCATCAAGCGCTTTCATTTGTTTTAGGAAAGGCTCTAGTTTGTCTAACGGCAATGCTGATGGGCCGTCACATTTTGCTTGATCTGGGTTTGGATGCGCTTCGATGAATAAACCCGCAATACCGGTTGCTAAACCTGCTTTCGCGAGTTCAACGGTTTGCTCACGACGGCCACCTGATGCAGCGCCCGATGGATCACGCATTTGCAATGAGTGCGTCACGTCAAAAATAATTGGGCTGCCGTTAGAGGCTTTTTTCATAACACCAAAACCAAGCATATCCACGACTAGGTTATCGTAACCCATGCATGAACCGCGCTCACATAAGATAATTTTGTCATTACCACACTCTTCGAATTTATCGACGATATTACCCACTTGGTTTGGGCTCATAAATTGTGGTTTCTTCACATTGATCACCGCACCCGTTTTAGCCATAGCTTCAACTAAGTCAGTTTGACGAGCAAGGAAAGCCGGAAGCTGAATCACATCCACCACATCTGCAACAGGTTGAGCTTGCGCTTCCGTGTGAACGTCGGTAATGATTTTCACGCCAAACGTGTCTTTCAACTCTTGGAAGATTTTCATGCCTTCTTCTAAGCCTGGGCCACGGTATGAATGCACGGAAGAACGATTCGCTTTATCAAACGAGGCTTTGAATACGTATGGGATGCCTAGTTTTTCTGTCACTTTGACGTAATGCTCACAAATTTGCATCGCAAGATCGCGAGACTCCAGCACATTCATGCCTGCAAATAAAGTGAATGGCTTATCATTTGCTACTGGGATGTCACCAATCTGAACGGTTTTCTGTTGCATGCTTGTAGAAGACATAGGTTTTCTTACTCCGTCGTTCAAACATAATCGTTTGAAATGAATAAACTTAATGTAATGTTACTAGGTGACCGCTTAATACGTTCACCTGAATTTTCAGCATTTCTGATGATGGGTCATCAGGGCAGTTGTCGATAAAATATTGGAAATCATCCGCCGCTAACTGCTGGCAATCGAGCTGCTGGTAGATAAAGCCACGGTCGCGAATTTCATACGGATCATCTGGCACAAAGCTTAGCGCAATATTGGTACATTTTAACGCTTGCTCGAAATTATCTTCACGTAATAATGCCCCTTTGATCACCGCAAGCCAACGACCAAGCACGCTGGGGTTATCACACGCAGCAAGGTGTTGCGGCTTCAATTTCGCGAGTGGGCCTTCATAACCAATCAACCACGCGCGTAAAATGGATTTCGAAACATATTCGCCATCAAATGGATTGATATAAATTGGTGCTTGATTTGGCCAAGTCAGTTTAATAATAAATTGACTTGGAAAACTCACACCTTCCATCGGGAAACCGAGTCGCATCCCTAAGTGCAACATGATAGCCCCAAGGCTGACCGGAATACCTTTACGACGCTTTAATACCAAATCAACGCGGGTATTGTCGGAGTTAAAAAACTCATCGCTATCGCCGTGAAATCCCCACTCATGGAAGAAGATACGTAAGAAGGATTCAAACTTTTGTTTATCATCAATGTCATGAACTAGCGCCTGCTCAAGCTCCTCAAACAAAGAATTTAAGGTGTGCGTGACCCAGTACTTATCGGTTTCTGGAAAAATCATGGCATTGAGCGCCAATGCCCCTTCCAATAAACTGCATTGCTCTAAATCTTGTTCAAATAGGTCTAAATCTGTCATTGAAACTAAACTACTTAATAAGGATTTATAATGTTGGCACTTTGGTCATCGCAAGGTGTGCTGCCCAGTACAACCAACCGAGTGCACCGAAAAACGCCACACTACGAATAATTTTATTACGGCCCAGTTTTAACGCGACAAAACCAAGTGCGATATACACGAGTACGCAGCTAATTTTTTCGGTCAACCAGGCACCGGCTGCGGTAAACGGAATAAAACCGGTAATAAAAATTAATGCGATACCTGAAGCCAATAAAATGGTATCGACAACATGAGGTGTCACTTTAAACAGCTTCTTTTGCAGTAATGGCGAATCCATCATCATTAGCACATAACGAATGGTGAGCAATAAAACGCTCAGTGCAATCGCGAGTAAATGGATATGTTTGATTGAGGTGTATAGCATGCTCACTCTTCCTTTTGGCTATCTTGTCGCCAATGTATTTATTTTATTTTTATCAATGCAAATTTTGAATGTCTTCGCTGCTGGTTTTCCAACGGCCTAATGTAACACGGTCATTATGACCATAATCCTGCTCTGTCGATACGGCTTGATAGCCCAATTTGAGCAAAATATCTCGCACATCCGCACCTTGCTCGTAACCATGCTCCATCAGCAACCAACCACCTGATTTTAAATAGCGGGTTGCATGCTGAGCAATATAAGCCAAATCGGCCAAACCTTTTTGCTCGGCCACCAATGCTGTCAAAGGCTCAAAGCGTACATCTCCTTGAGCCAGGTGAGGATCCTGCTTATCGATATAAGGTGGATTACTCACAATACAGGCAAACTGCGCTTTTGCGTCTAATGGCTCAAACCAACTACCTTGTAAAAAGCGAGCATTATTGATCGCCAGCTTTTTGGCATTACGCGTAGCCAGTTGTTGTGCCTCCACTTGCAGATCAATGCCAATCACATGGCGCTTGGGGAATTCTGACGCTAAAGCCAACGCAATCGCGCCAGTCCCAGTGCCGAGATCGAGAATATCACCATCAAGCTCAGCAATTTTATCTAATGCCAATTCCACCAGCCTTTCGGTATCCGCACGCGGGATTAGAGTCGACGTCGACACTTCAAGCGGCAAAGACCAAAACTCTCGCTCACCAACAATATAAGCGACCGGTTCGCCGGCTATTCGACGAGCTAATAAGGCATCAAATTGTTGCTGCTGCTCTGAACTCAGCTCTTTTTCAGGCCAAGTTAACAAGTAACTACGAGGCTTATCCAGCACATGACACATCAACACCGCCGCGTCGATCGCCGCACTGTCACTGCCACTTTTAATCAAAGCGGCAATGGCAGAATGTAGATTGGCTTCAATACTTTTCATCGATTAGTGTTGCTCAGACAGCGCCGCCAATTGATCCGCTTGGTGCTCTTGGATCACAGGGTCAACTAGGCTTTGCAAGTCCCCTTCCATCACTTCATTTAGACGATAAACCGTTAGGTTAATGCGATGGTCTGAAACACGACCTTGTGGGTAGTTATAAGTGCGAATACGGTCACTACGATCACCAGAGCCAAGCAAGTTACGACGCGTGTCCGATTCTTCCGCAGCACGTTTGGCTTCTTCCGCTTGAATAATACGCGCCGCTAATACTGCCATCGCTTTGGCTTTGTTCTTATGCTGTGAACGCTCGTCCTGACACTCAACCACGGTACCGGTTGGTAAGTGGGTAATACGAATGGCTGAATCGGTGGTGTTAACGTGCTGACCACCAGCCCCTGATGAACGGAAAGTATCAATTTTCAGATCAGACGCTTTAATTTCAGGGATTTCGGCTTCTGGAATTTCTGCCATCACCGCCACAGTACACGCTGAAGTATGTACACGACCTTGTGATTCGGTCGCAGGCACACGCTGCACACGGTGACCACCAGATTCAAACTTCAATACACCATAAGCACCATCACCGTTCACTTTGGCGATCATTTCTTTATAGCCACCATGTTCTGCTTCATTGCAGCTGATCACTTCGATGCGCCAGCCTTTTTTCTCAGCAAAACGGCTGTACATACGGAATAAATCACCAGCGAAAATACCCGCTTCATCACCACCCGCACCGGCGCGGATTTCTAAGAAACAGTTACGATCATCATTCGGATCTTTTGGCAACAGCAAGATTTGCAATTCATCGGCTAAGCGTTCAATCGTCGCTTTGGCTTCTTTGATTTCTTCTTGTGCCATTTCACGCATTTCTGCGTCATCTTCTTGTGCCATTTCCTCTGCTGCCACCAAGTCTTCTTGTGCTTGTTGGTAGGCTTGGAAGCATTTCGTCACTTCCTCAAGTTGAGAATATTCTTTTGATAACGCACGGAATTTGTTTTGATCGCCAATGACGTCAGGGTCACCAAGCAGATGTTGAACTTCTTCATAACGTTCAACCAATGTTTCTAATTTAGTCAGAATTGACGATTTCATAATTAGGTTCTTTCTAGAGTAATAATTAAATTAGATGATATATCCAAGTTACTTGGGTATATGAATTAGGATGAAGCTAGCTTGAGTGTAGCTACAATTCATCCAAGCCTAAACTTTGACGAATAATGGTAAGTTTTTCTGGTTCGCCTTGTTCTGCCACCACTTGCATTGCACGAGTCGGAGTATGGATAAGGCGGTTGGTTAATTTATTGCTCAATTCACGCAATACTTTTTCTGGATCTCCACCTGAAGCAAGTGCATTCAAGCTTTTCTCCAGTAAATCGTTTTTAATTTCGTTCGCCTGTTCACGGTAATCACGAATGCTATCTACCGCTTGTAATGAACGTAACCATGTCATAAAGGCCGCGCTTTCTTCAGACACGATCGCTTCAGCCTGAATCGCTTCGACTTTACGTTGCTCGATATTTTTATTTACGATGCCTTGCAAATCATCCACGCTGTACAGGTAAGCATCATCGAGATCCCCAACTTGTGACTCAATGTCACGCGGCACTGCAATATCGACCAAAAGCATGGGTTGATGCTTGCGTTTTTTCAGCGCAGTTTCCACCATACCTTTACCGATAATCGGCAATGGGCTGGCGGTTGAACTGATCACGATATCTGCGCTAGCGAGGTGTTCTGGGATTTCAGATAACGTGATGGTGTCACCACCGAACTGATCCGCCAGATTTTTAGCTCGCTCTAGAGTGCGGTTAGCCACAATGATTTTTTTACAATTGGTCGAGGAAATGTGTTTAGCGACCAATTCAATCGTCTCTCCTGCGCCAACCAACAGCACAGTGACCTCTTTCATCGATTCGAAAATTTGTTTGGCGAGAATACAAGCAGCGTACGCGACTGACACAGCACTGCCACCAATTGCCGTTTCTGTGCGTACGCGTTTAGCGACCGAAAATGCTTTGTGGAACAGCTTTTCTGTCATGCCATTAACGGCTTTTAATTCTGTCGACTCAGCATAGGCTTGTTTTACCTGCCCTAAAATCTGAGGTTCACCTAAAACCAAAGAATCCAAACCACAGGCTACGCGCATAAGATGTCGTACTGCCGCTTGCTCTTCATAACTATAAAGGCATGACATCACTTCATCAGAATCAAGCTGATGGAAGTTCATCAACCAATCAATAACATAAGATTTGCTGATGCCTTTTTTCAAATCACAATAAATTTCAGTACGGTTACATGTCGATACAATGACACCGCTTTTTATGGCATCACTTTGCGCTATCTGAGCTAAAGCTTCAGACAGTTTTTCAGGAGAAAAGGCAACTTTTTCTCGCAACTCAACCGACGCAGTATTGTGATTGATACCAATAGCAAGCAGGGACATCTAGTGGGAATACTCTGAAATTCGTTATAAAAGGGCAGCAATTTTACTTGATGGCCTCTATGAATGAAAGGGCCATCATCGCTAATTGCCAAATTTCTCGCTCATCTTCCCTTTATATCCAGTGAAAATTCAATGGCAAGATTACGTTAATTTTGCGGCTTTCTACGCTATAAAAATGAAATATATGATATAGTCGCCACACTTTTAGACTGTCTAAGGAAGCTGTTTTGTCTCCCACTCTTTTGCCTTCAACATTCCTTCTTCCCATGCATTTACTGGCATTTTTACAAGCCAAACTGAAATCACAAGCAGGGGTAAGTGCTCGCTTACGAACGCTTTCACTGGCTTTACTTTCATTTACCATGCTGGCTTTAGCAGGTTGCAGTAGTGTTCCTCCAAGCCAAGAAAATTACTCCGTGGATTGGCAGGCGCAAAAAAGCACCTTAGAAAGCATTCACACGTTTAAAGCAACAGGCAAAATTGGCTACAAAGATCCAGAGCATCGTCAATCGCTCAATTTTATTTTCTCTCACGCCTCTAGCTATAGCGAGCTCAAATTACTTTCTGTATTTGGACAAACGGTTCTCACTGTACAAATGCTACCAAGCGGAGCCATGGTGACCACCTCAGATGGCAAAGTTCAAACGGCAAAACAAGCTGATACTTTGATCAAAAACCTCACCGGTTTAGCCATTCCAGTTAGCCAACTGCCCGATTGGCTAAAAGGCTTACCCAGCCAAGCTGACAGCGTGAGCTTTAATGATTCCAATACCGTGGCCAGTTTGAAAAAGAACATCAACAATAAAGATTGGACGTTAAACTACATCAACTATCAAAGTGTTGAACAAACCGATCAAGCGAGCATTACTTTGCCGAAACAAATGCAGCTCACCCAAGATCAAACGGAAATCAAAATTCTGATCAGCAAATGGATCATCTAATGTCACAACTCGATTTAGCTAAAATTGAATGGCCCTCTCCGGCAAAATTAAACCTATTTCTCTATATCACTGGCCGTTTAGATAACGGCTACCATGAACTGCAAACCTTGTTTCAGTTTATTGATTTTGGTGACACGCTGACCTTTGCTCCTAATCTCACTGGTGACATCACACTATCCCCCGCGATTGAAGGCGTGAGCTTAGAAGACAACTTGATTTGGAAAGCCGTACAAATTCTAAAAACAGAAGCGTTAAAGCAAGGCAATCCACAGGCTCAAGAGTTAGGCGTTGATATTCAACTGAAAAAGGTTCTGCCTATGGGCGGCGGGCTCGGTGGCGGTTCTTCTAATGCAGCGACGGCATTGGTAGCACTCAATACGCTTTGGCAATTAGATTTTTCCATCGACACGCTCGCCACTTTAGGTTTGACACTCGGTGCTGATGTGCCTGTTTTTGTACGTGGTCATGCCGCTTTTGCTGAGGGTGTCGGTGAACAGCTCACGCCAGCATCGCCAACAGAAAAGTGGTATTTGGTGATCAAACCTGAAACAAACATTGCAACGGTTGACATTTTTACTCACCCAGATTTAACAAGAAACACCGCAAAACGAGATCTGGATACACTTTTACAGCAGCCCTACGGAAACGATTGCGAAAAAATCGTCACTTTGCTCTATCCGGAGGTTGCTAAGCAACTTTCATGGCTGCTACAATATGCGCCGTCGAGATTGACCGGAACGGGTTCATGTCTGTTTGCCGAGTTTGACACTCAGCAAGAAGCCGAAGTTGTTCTTGAGAAATTCAACGACCATACAAAATTAAATAGTGTCTTCGGCTTTATCGCCAAAGGGGTGAACGTTTCACCACTTCATAAGACTTTGGCTGACTACAAACAAGCCAACCACAACTCAATTTAAAACTGGACGCAACCCGAGGTTTCCACCGTGCCTGATATGAAGCTATTTGCTGGTAACGCCACACCTGAACTAGCCCAACGTATTGCCGATCGTCTTTACATTTCCCTTGGTGATGCAACTGTTAACCGTTTTTCTGATGGTGAAGTTGCAGTACAAATCAACGAAAATGTACGTGGTAGTGATGTATTTATCATTCAATCTACCTGTGCCCCAACCAACGACAACTTAATGGAATTGGTCGTAATGATCGATGCAATGCGCCGCGCTTCTGCTGGCCGTATTACAGCCGTTATTCCTTACTTTGGTTATGCACGCCAAGACCGTCGTGTCCGTTCAGCTCGTGTTCCAATCACTGCAAAAGTTGTTGCAGATTTCCTTTCTAACGTTGGTGTTGACCGCGTTCTTACTATCGACCTACACGCAGAGCAAATCCAAGGCTTCTTCGATGTTCCTGTAGACAACATCTTCGGTACACCTGTACTAATGGAAGATATGAAGTCTCGTAACCTTGAAGATCCAGTTGTGGTTTCTCCTGATCTAGGCGGTGTGGTACGTGCTCGCGCAACAGCGAAAATGCTTGATGACACAGACATCGCTATCGTTGATAAACGTCGTCCTCGTGCTAACGTATCTGAAGTAATGAACCTAATCGGTGATGTTAAAGGTCGCGACTGTGTGATCGTTGATGACATGATCGATACTGGTGGTACTTTATGTAAAGCGGCTGAAGCGCTGAAAGAACGTGGTGCGAAACGTGTATTTGCTTACGCGACTCACGCTGTATTCTCTGGTAAAGCGGCTGAAAACATCAAAAACTCTGTACTTGACCAAGTGATCATCACTGACTCAATCAAGCTGACAGAAGAGATGAAAGCCACAGGTAAAGTGACGCAATTAACACTTTCAAGCATGCTAGCTGAAGCGATTCGCCGTATCAGTAACGAAGAATCTATTTCTGCGATGTTTAACTAATAGCAGAAACTCGAAACTCGAAACTCGAAACTCGAAACTCGAAACTCGAAAAAGATTAAACCACTTTGCTTTACGGCAAGGTGGTTTTTTATTGTTTGTCACTGTCCCCAACACGGTAAAAAATATGCTATCATGCCGCGCTTTTTAAATTTGAAAAGAGAGTGATAGCCTTGACTCAACCGATTAAATTACTTGTTGGCCTTGCCAATCCTGGGCCAGAATACGCCAAAACTCGCCATAATGCGGGTGCTTGGGTGGTAGAAGAACTCGCTCGAGTCCATAATGTTACTTTGAAAGACGAAAGCAAATTCTTTGGTTACACCGGACGTATTATGGTGAACGGACAAGATCTACGTTTGTTGATCCCAACAACCTTCATGAATCTATCCGGTAAAGCGGTTGCAGCTCTTGCCAAGTTTTATCAAATTAAACCAGAAGAGATTATGGTTGCGCATGATGAACTGGATCTCCCCCCTGGCGTCGCTAAATTTAAAAAAGGTGGTGGTCACGGCGGTCATAATGGCTTGAAAGACATCATCGCCAAACAAGCTAATAACAAAGAATTTTATCGCCTGCGCATTGGTATTGGTCACCCTGGCCATAAAGACCGAGTCGCTGGTTATGTACTAGGTAAAGCGCCAGTAAAAGAGCAAGAATTACTCGATACGGTGGTGGATGAGTCGGTACGCAGTTTAGATATTCTGCTTAAAGATGGTCTTGCTAAAGCACAAAATCGATTACATACGTTCAAGGCTAAATAACCCTTAACGTTAGAATTACTGTCACAAATTACAACATAAGTCGGCAGATTGGCCGAATGAAAGAAGGTTAATATCATGGGTTTCAAATGTGGAATCGTCGGTTTACCTAACGTAGGTAAATCCACTCTGTTTAATGCACTGACAAAAGCGGGAATCGAAGCAGCAAACTTCCCTTTCTGTACGATTGAGCCAAACACAGGCGTTGTTCCTGTGCCGGATTTACGTCTTGATGCTTTAGCAGAAATCGTTAATCCACAACGCATTTTGCCGACAACAATGGAATTCGTTGATATTGCAGGCTTAGTTGCAGGTGCATCTCGTGGTGAAGGCTTAGGTAACAAATTCCTAGCGAACATCCGTGAAACTGACGCAATTGGACACGTTGTTCGTTGTTTTGAAAACGAAAACATTGTGCACGTTGCAGGCCGTATTTCTCCTATCGAAGACATTGAAATCATTAACCTAGAGTTGGCTTTAGCTGACTTGGATAGCTGTGAACGTGCTATTCAACGCCAAGCGAAAAAAGCGAAAGGTGGTGATAAAGACGCTAAATTTGAAATCACCGTACTAGAAAAGCTGCTTCCCGTTTTCACTGAAGGCGGTATGGCGCGTTCTGTTGAATTATCAAAAGAAGAATTAGCAGCAGTAGGTTATCTGAACTTCCTAACACTAAAACCAACCATGTACATTGCTAACGTCAATGAAGATGGCTTTGAAGATAACCCATACCTAGATCAAGTCCGTGAATACGCTAAAGCTGAAAATGCAGTTGTTGTACCGGTTTGTGCGGCGATTGAATCTGAAATGTCAGAACTAGACGAAGAAGATCGTGATGAATTCTTAGCAGATTTGGGTATTGAAGAGCCGGGGCTTAACCGTGTGATCCGTTCTGGCTATGAACTATTAACCCTTCAAACCTACTTCACTGCAGGTGTGAAAGAAGTACGCGCATGGACAATTCCGGTAGGCGCAACCGCTCCACAAGCTGCAGGTAAAATCCACACGGACTTTGAAAAAGGCTTCATCCGTGCGGAAGTCGTTGGTTATGACGACTTTATCCAGTTCAAAGGTGAAAGTGGTGCAAAAGAAGCAGGTAAATGGCGTCTAGAAGGTAAAGATTACATCGTAAAAGATGGTGATGTGGTTCACTTCCGCTTTAACGTCTAATTTTTCAGCATAAGATCATTAGAAAATGAATAAAGCCAGCCTCTTTGCTGGCTTTTTTTATACGAAAAAATGACATCTAATAGGATTGATTTCACCAAAAAACACAGCATAAATATGCCATTTTGTTCACAAACAAAGCTTTTTGTTTAAAAAAGGGTCGAACGATACTAGTTTCGTCATTTATTAAAAAAAAACTATTGACGCTCGAGGCCCATATACGCATAATGCGCTCCGTCCTTGAGACACAGCAGTTGTTTTAAAAGAAATAAATATTTCAAAAACAATAAATGCTTCAAAGGCAATAAAATTTGGCTACGTAGCTCAGTTGGTTAGAGCACATCACTCATAATGATGGGGTCACAGGTTCGAATCCCGTCGTAGCCACCATATTTAAAACGAATGTCTTTTAGAGGTTCGTTGCTCGTAACGGCTTCACCAATCAGCTGTTTATTATCGAGCGACTAGGGTGATTCCCTAGCACGGTTTTGCGGTCGTGGCGGAATTGGTAGACGCACCAGATTTAGGTTCTGGCGCCGCAAGGTGTGAGAGTTCAAGTCTCTCCGACCGCACCATGAATAAACGTTTCTCGGTTATCGAGTCTCGTTTCTCGAAAAAACATCGAGCGACGAGTAACGAAAATTCGAGTTTCGTCGACTGGGCTATCGCCAAGCGGTAAGGCACCGGCTTTTGATGCCGGCATTCCCTGGTTCGAATCCAGGTAGCCCAGCCACTATTTAAAACGATATTCTTTTTAGAGTCTCGTTTCTCGAAAAACAATTTCGAGACTAGAAGTCCAGAAAGTATTTGGTTATACTTCTCGGCTCAAAGTTACTCAGTAACTATTGGCTACGTAGCTCAGTTGGTTAGAGCACATCACTCATAATGATGGGGTCACAGGTTCGAATCCCGTCGTAGCCACCATATTTAAAACGAATGTCTTTTAGAGGTTCGTTGCTCGTAACGGCTTCACCAATCAGCTGTTTATTATCGAGCGACTAGGGAATTTCCCTAGCACGGTTTTGCGGTCGTGGCGGAATTGGTAGACGCACCAGATTTAGGTTCTGGCGCCGCAAGGTGTGAGAGTTCAAGTCTCTCCGACCGCACCATGAATAAACGTTTCTCGGTTATCGAGTCTCGTTTCTCGAAAAAACATCGAGCGACGAGTAACGAAAATTCGAGTTTCGTCGACTGGGCTATCGCCAAGCGGTAAGGCACCGGCTTTTGATGCCGGCATTCCCTGGTTCGAATCCAGGTAGCCCAGCCACTTTTTAAGACGATATTCTGTTTAGAGTGTCGTATCTCGAAGAGCAAGCTTAGCCAATCAGCTTGCTTTTTTTATCGGGATAACTGAGGTAATCTCAGACACGTATTTGCGGACGTGGCGGAATTGGTAGACGCACCAGATTTAGGTTCTGGCGCCGCAAGGTGTGAGAGTTCAAGTCTCTCCGTCCGCACCATGAATAAACGTTTCTCGGTTATCGAGTCTCGTTTCTCGAAAAAACATCGAGCGACGAGTAACGAAAATTCGAGTTTCGTCGACTGGGCTATCGCCAAGCGGTAAGGCACCGGCTTTTGATGCCGGCATTCCCTGGTTCGAATCCAGGTAGCCCAGCCACTATTAAAACGATATTCTTTTAGAGTGTCGAATCTCGAGAGCAAGCTTAGCCAATCAGCTTGCTTTTTTTATCGGGATAACTGAGGTAATCTCAGACACGGTTTTGCGGTCGTGGCGGAATTGGTAGACGCACCAGATTTAGGTTCTGGCGCCGCAAGGTGTGAGAGTTCAAGTCTCTCCGACCGCACCATGAATAAACGTTTCTCGGTTATCGAGTCTCGTTTCTCGAAAAAACATCGAGCGACGAGTAACGAAAATTCGAGTTTCGTCGACTGGGCTATCGCCAAGCGGTAAGGCACCGGCTTTTGATGCCGGCATTCCCTGGTTCGAATCCAGGTAGCCCAGCCATTTTTTAGCGTTGGAAGTGAGTCACATAGCCGGAGGCTTTTGATTCGTTACCTTGAACATTCCCTGTCATCGGAATCCAGGTAGCCCAGCCACTATTTAACACGATATTCTGTTTAGAATGTCGTATCTCGAAGAGCATATTTCATCAATTAGTATGTTCGTAACATTCGAGAAACTAGAAACGAGTTTTCTAGACACGTGTTTGCGGACGTGGCGGAATTGGTAGACGCACCAGATTTAGGTTCTGGCGCCGCAAGGTGTGAGAGTTCAAGTCTCTCCGTCCGCACCATCATCTTCAAAGCCCACTTCATTGTGGGCTTTGTCGTATTTACTGCTTACCTCTTTCTTAACTTTGTTACCTATATCACTTTTCATTTCTTAATTTTCGTTTCTTTCTCATTGATACCTAAGTAATCTCAAGATAGCCGTAACTGTTTATAAAGTAGGATAAAAATATGGAAGTTCTCTCTCTTATCATTAGTGGTTATACGGATAAAGACGAGCAAAATGGTCTGTATCGTGCGACACTCGATGCTCAAACCGCCAAACTCAACATTAAGCCTCTAAATATCGCTCTTAAGCACCCCTCCTACTTTGATTATTGTAACCACCGACTAACGGTAATCTCAGAAGTCTTAGAGACTCAATCTCCTACTATCTGCCAATATCAATTCGTTAATGATAAAGCGACGCTGATTGCCAAGCACGCCCTCAGCGGCAGCACCCCTTGTTATGTAGAGAGGAATACTAACCTAGGATTGGTCGCAACCGCCCAATACGGTACAGGTCATGTCGACATTTTTTCCAGTGACAATCAAGGCATCATTGCTGAGCACATTCAGACAATAGACAGCCAAGCACTTGCTGGCTCTGAGGAGGTGGAGTCACACGCCCACCAAGCCATGCTGCTTTCACAAAGCCGCGAGCTAATTACCGTTGATCTCGGTTGTGACTGTGTACGTATCTTTCCTTTTGATCCAACAACAAACGCATTTACAACATCCGATTCCTATAGCCTCACTTTAGACAACGAAAGTGGCCCGAGGCATGCAGTTTTCACTAAAGATGAAACTTTCGGATTGGTGTTATGCGAAATATCAGAGCAATTGATTACCTTGCATAAAGTGAAAAATAAATGGCAGGTATTGCACTCTCAACCAGCTCTGCCGGATACCGACAATGGCCAAGCAGCAGGGGCAATTAAATTTTCGCCGGATGAACGATTTGTGTATGTAACAGGAAGGCGTCAAAACTTAATTTCATTTTTTGCATTCGATGGACAAACTGGAGAATGCACTCATCAATTTTCGATAGATTGTGGTGGTGAATTTGCGAGAGATTTTGCCATTTCAGAAGACGGGGCTTGGCTTGTGATCGCCAATCAGTTCAGCCATAACCTTGCTGTATTCAAACGTAATAACCAAACGGGTGAACTACAAGATACAAACGTCAGACATAAAATCCCCTCACCCACCTGTGTGAAATTTGTCTGAGGAAATTCGAAACAAAAATAAAACAGCTTGCGAAAGTGCAAGCTGTTTTATTTGAATATTAAAATGAACGCTATAGCCCCAGCGCGTATTTCAGGACTTGTTTTTTTATCTCGCCAGAATGCTCAGCCGCTTTCAATGCGACATTTCTCATCAATTTTAATGGCAGAATTTCGTTACTGAAAGTCTTATAGAAGAAATCCATTCCCGATTGCATTAACAGGTTATCTCTACGGCGCTGCTTTTCATAATCAACAAATGCTAAGTTGCCCTCCAAGCCTTTATCGGCAATAGTGTCTAATAATACCGACACATCTTTAAAGCCAAGGTTCACGCCTTGTCCTGCGAGCGGGTTGATCGTATGAGCAGAATCACCAACCAAAACACAGCGATTGGCAAAATAGGCTTGCGCGTGACGACGTGTTAACGGGAATGAGCCGGCTTGCAACACCTGAATATCGCCTAGTTCTTGAGGGAAATGGGTAAGCACTTCTTGTCTTAACGATTCTGGTGACATCGATTGTAATTGCTTAATACGCTTTGGGCTGTCGTACCACACCAAAGAGCCTTGCTGAATACCATCTTGAGTCGACGCGAGTGGCAAGAAAGAACGTGGGCCTGAAGGGGTAAACCACTGCCAAGTCACATCACGTACACGGCCATCCGGTAAGTTTGGCAACGCCACATTGATTAACATACAACGCTGACGATAATCCCATGCAGTGATACCAATATTCGCTTGCTGACGCACTTTCGAGTTTGCACCATCCGCGCCCACAACCCATTGTGCTGCCAGCCGCTCACCGGTATCCAAAATCACAGTATTTGACTCAACACCAAATTCAATCTTATCTAAGTTACTTGGGCAAAAGAGGGTTAAGTTAGGGTGTTGGGAAAACTGCTCCCACAAACCTAGCTGCATAATTCGATTTTCGACCATGTAACCCAGCTTATCTAACCCGATCTCTTTAGCATGAAAGCGCGTGCGGCATTCAGGGTGTTCCCAAGTTTCTAACCCTAAGTAAGGCGTCACTCGCTTGCTGGTCACCGATTCCCAAGCGCCGAGTTTCTTAAACAAATCCACCGATGCTTTTGAAATAGCAGAAACACGCAGATCCATAGGTTGAGAATGCTCAAACGACTGAGGTGCGCGACCTTCAACTAATGCGACCGACTTTTTCTGCTTCGCCAGTCCTAGGGCTAATGCTGCCCCGACCATGCCACCACCGACAATCACTACATCAAACTTGGTCATACCAAACCTCAAAAAAATATCTTGAACGCATTCTACTCTACCCTACAATTTTTTCAGCCATGTTCCTCAAATTATTCAAGTTTAAGCCTCCATATTTCCATATTAAAAATACGTCTATAATTCAATCAAGGCTTTGTCGTCTCTAGCTCTAGTCAGGTTGCATTTAAAGCAGTACAATACGCGGCTTGCTGGATCTTGGCTTAATCTATTAACCGGATTTCTGCACGAAATGATGAGCAAAAGCTCAACCCAACACTGATTTAATACGAGCGAATGTGAAATGAGTAAGAAACTGCTAATTAAAACTTGGGGCTGTCAGATGAACGAATACGATTCATCAAAAATGGCCGACCTACTTAATGCCGCAAATGGATATGAGCTAACTGAAGATCCAGCGGAAGCAGACGTATTACTGTTAAATACCTGTTCTATTCGTGAAAAAGCACAAGAGAAAGTGTTTCATCAGCTAGGTCGTTGGAAAACACTGAAAGACAAAAAAGAAGGTGTGGTGATTGGCGTAGGTGGCTGTGTGGCGACCCAAGAAGGTGACCATATCCGAGATCGCGCCCCTTATGTTGATGTTATTTTTGGTCCTCAGACCTTGCACCGTCTACCTGAAATGATCAAACAATCACAGGCTAACACAGGTCCTGTGATGGATATTTCATTCCCAGAGATCGAGAAATTCGATAGCCTGCCTGAACCTCGTGCTGAAGGTGCAACGGCATTCGTATCGATCATGGAAGGCTGCTCAAAATACTGCACTTACTGCGTAGTACCTTATACGCGCGGTGAAGAAGTCAGCCGCCCTATGGATGACGTATTGTTTGAAATTGCTCAACTTGCCGAGCAAGGCGTGCGTGAAGTCAACCTACTGGGTCAAAACGTGAACGCATATCGTGGCCCGACTCATGATGGTGATATCTGCACTTTTGCCGAATTATTACGCCTAGTGGCCTCCATTGACGGTATCGATCGCATTCGTTTCACCACCAGCCACCCACTTGAATTTGGTGATGACATCATCGCCGTGTATGAAGATACGCCTGAACTGGTTAGTTTCTTGCATTTGCCAGTACAAAGTGGCTCAGACCGTATTTTGACTATGATGAAGCGCCCACACACCGCTATCGAATACAAATCGATTATTCGTAAGCTGCGTAAAGCACGTCCTGATATTCAAATCAGTTCGGACTTTATTGTTGGCTTCCCTGGTGAATCAAAACAAGATTTCCAAGACACTATGAAGCTCATTAAAGACGTAGATTTTGATATGAGCTTTAGCTTCATCTTCTCACCACGCCCAGGTACGCCAGCAGCGGATTACCCATGCGATGTTTCTGAAGAAGAGAAAAAAGAGCGTTTATATGAACTTCAACAACAGATCAATGCTCAAGCGATGCGTTACTCTCGTCTAATGCTAGATACCGAGCAACGCATTTTGGTTGAAGGTCCATCTAAGAAAAACCTAATGGAACTACGTGGTCGTACTGAAAACAACCGAGTGGTGAACTTTGAAGGTTCTGCTGACTTGATTGGCCAATTTGTTGATGTGAAAATTACCGACGTTTTCCCGAACTCTCTACGCGGTGAATTAATCCGTACAGAAGCAGAGATGGGCTTACGTACCGCCGTTTCTCCAGCAGAAATGATGAAAAAAACTCGAAAAGAAGATGATTTAGGGGTTGTTACTTTCATGCCCTAACACCATCTTAGAAATAAGATAAGTAAAAACGGTTCGTTATTCTGCCAAATCTATTGTTCTAGCTAAAGAATATTCTAACGAGTAAAGAATAATGAACCGTTTGTAGCGAGGGGAAACAGTGAGCAATAAAATCGTAACGCTTGAAGTCAATTTAGAACCTTCCGATAACCACAGACTATCTAGTTTATGTGGTCCTTTTGATGACAATATCAAACATCTAGAACGTCGTTTAGGCGTTGAAATTAACCACCGTAGCAACTTCTTTACCATTACCGGTAAGCCTCATACGACAGCGGCGGCGCTAGAGATTATTAAAGATTTATACGTCGATACCGCACCGGTGCGTGGCACGATTCCAGATATCGAACCAGAGCAAATTCATCTTGCGGTAAAAGAATCCGGTATTCTTGAGCAGCATAATGAGCAGCCGATGGAATACGGCAAAGAAGTGTT
Source organism: Vibrio gangliei (assembly GCF_026001925.1). Classification (NCBI taxonomy): domain Bacteria; kingdom Pseudomonadati; phylum Pseudomonadota; class Gammaproteobacteria; order Vibrionales; family Vibrionaceae; genus Vibrio; species Vibrio gangliei. The sequence continues at coordinate 1,833,845 of NZ_AP021869.1, forward strand.
TATTAAAACCAAAAAAGGCGTGATTAAGCCGCGCACACCAAACCAGGCTCAATACTTGGTCAACATGGTCACCCACGATATCAGCTTTGGTATTGGTCCTGCTGGTACAGGTAAAACTTACCTTGCGGTTGCGGCTGCGGTGGACGCGTTAGAGCGTCAAGAAATTCGCCGTATTTTGCTGACGCGTCCAGCAGTGGAAGCAGGCGAAAAACTGGGGTTCTTGCCAGGTGATTTAAGCCAAAAAGTCGACCCTTATTTGCGTCCACTTTATGATGCGTTATTTGAAATGCTCGGTTTTGAGCGTGTCGAAAAACTGATTGAGCGCAATGTCATTGAAGTTGCTCCGCTCGCCTATATGCGTGGCCGAACCTTAAATGATGCCTTTATCATTCTCGATGAAAGCCAAAATACTACGGTAGAACAAATGAAGATGTTCTTAACCCGTATTGGCTTTAATTCACGTGCCGTGATCACCGGTGACGTCACTCAGATCGATTTACCTCGTGGTGCGCGTTCGGGTCTTCGCCATGCCATTGAAGTGCTGTCCGAAGTCGATGACATCAGCTTTAATTTCTTCCTAGCTGATGACGTGGTACGTCACCCTGTGGTGGCTCGTATCGTCAATGCGTATGAGAAATGGGAAGCGCAAGATCAAAAAGAAAAGAAAGCGATTGAAAAGCGTCGTCGTGAAGAGCGTGAACACCGTGAAGCACAAGCGGCCGCCCTATTTTCTGCCGCGAACCCACAAAGTAGCCACTCTCTAACAAATAGTGCTGCTACTGAAACCGATAACTCTGATTCTGAATAGGTAATTAGGCAGATTATGACGATTGAACTCGACCTACAAATTGCAGTCGAAGACACAACTAACCTTCCAACGGAAGCGCAATTTCAGCAATGGTTATCATCTGCCATTACTTTGTTTCAACCGCAAGCTGAAGTGACTATTCGTATTGCTGAGTCACAAGAGAGTCAGCAATTGAATCGTGACTATCGTGGTAAAGATAAGCCTACTAATGTGCTATCTTTCCCGTTTGAAACGCCACCGGGCATTGAAATTGACCTGCTTGGTGATTTAATCATTTGTAAACAAGTGGTTGAAGCAGAAGCAAAAGAGCAAAATAAGCCCTTATTAGCACATTGGGCGCATATGGTTGTACACGGCTCGCTTCATCTGCTAGGTTATGATCATATCGAAGATGATGAAGCTGAAGAAATGGAATCATTGGAAACCGAAATCATGCAAAAACTCGGTTTCAATGATCCTTATTTAGCTGAAAAAGAATAAAGAATAAAGAATAAAGAATAAAGAATAAAGAATATAAACCTATTTAAGAGCGATCTTGATTGGTTTTTTAGCGTGCTACCCGCTTTTGGTAGAATTAATTAAAGAGTGAACATGAACGACAGTACCTCGCCTTCTCAGCATGAAGGCAACGATAAATCCGATGGTCCCAGTAGAAAATCCTTCTTTGAGCGCCTAACTCACTTGTTTCAGGGAGATCCCAAAGATCGCCAAGAGTTAGTCGAAGTGTTTCGCGATTCAGAAGAAAATGATCTTATCGATCAAGATACGCGAGATATGCTTGAAGGAGTGATGGAAATTTCTGAAATGCGTGTGCGTGACATTATGATCCCACGCTCACAAATGGTGACCATTAGCCGAGATTACGATCTTGCTTCATTAGCTGCGCTCATTATTGATGCCACGCACTCACGTTATCCAGTGATTAACGAAGATAAAGATCATATCGAAGGCATTTTACTCGCTAAAGATTTATTGCGTTACCTCGTTTCCGATAGCGATGAGTTTGTTCTAAGTGAAGTGGTTCGTCCGGCGGTCGTGGTACCTGAAAGTAAGCGCGTTGACCGACTACTCAAAGAGTTTCGTGAAGAACGCTATCACATGGCCATCGTCGTGGATGAATTTGGTGGGGTTTCCGGCCTTGTCACTATCGAAGATATTCTTGAAGAAATCGTCGGTGAAATTGAAGACGAATTTGATGATGAAGAAGCTGCGGATGTTCGCCAACTCAGCAAGCATACCTTTTCAGTGCGAGCTTTAACGGATATTGAAGACTTTAATGACACCTTTGGTACCAACTTCAGCGATGAAGAAGTGGATACCATTGGCGGTTTAGTTACATTGGCTTTCGGCCATTTACCTGAACGTGGTGAATCGGTTGAAATCGATGGTTATAACTTTAAAGTGACGGCAGCGGATAACCGTAAAGTTATTCAATTACAAGTCACCATTCCAAATAACTCTGAAGCGAATCTTGATAGCGAAGCTCAAGATAACTGATCGCTTACGAGCACTATAGTGAACCCAATTAAACGATGAAAACCATTTGGATTTCGCGCATCGGGCGGCTGATTTTAGCCGCCTTTATTGGCGCATTAACAACCCTCGCGTTTGCTCCTTTCTCTTATTGGCCAATTGCCATTTTAAGCCCTTTTGTCTTATTGCTTTTATTGAATAATCAAACCACAAAGATGGGTTTTTGGATTGCTTTGGCTTGGGGTTTAGGTCAATTTGGCACTGGTATTAACTGGGTTCATGTCAGTATTGATACCTTTGGTGGTATGCCTAAAATCGCTAGCGTCGGTTTAATGGCCTTACTCGTTACTTACCTGGCGTTATACCCGGCTTTATTCGGCGCACTACTCAATCGCTTCTTTGCCAAAACTAACGCGCTACGCTTAGTCATTGCCGCCCCGATTTTATGGCTCATCACAGATTGTTTACGTGGTTGGGTGATGACCGGTTTTCCATGGCTTTGGTTAGGCTATAGCCAGATTGATAGCCCACTCAATGGTTTTGCACCGATATCAGGTGTGGAATCCATTACTTTAGCACTATGGCTCATTGCCGGCGGCCTTGCCATCACGCTATTAAATAAACAATGGCAATATCTTGCTTTGCCAGTGGGTGTTTTTGCCGTCAGCATAGGCTTAAACCAAGTCGATTGGGTAAAACCAAACCCTGAAACGACGACGTCTTTCGCTTTGATTCAGGGCAATATCGACCAAAAGATGAAGTGGGTTCCAAGTCACCGCTGGCCAACACTGATGAAATATACTGATATGAGCCGCGCTAATTGGGGTACGGATATTATCATTTGGCCAGAAGCGGCCATTCCAGCCTTAGAGTCCGACTTACCGGCGTTTTTGCATAACTTAGATACCGCCGCCAAAGCCAACAATAGTGCGCTGATCACCGGCGTGTTATCACAAGATGACATGGGGCTATTTTACAATAATGTCCTCACACTTGGTGACAACGGACTCGGCCCTTACGATTACGACACGGCAAAACGTTATAGTAAACATCACCTATTACCATTTGGTGAATTTGTGCCTTTTGGTGACTTGCTGCGCCCTATTGCCCCTTTCTTTAACCTGCCAATGTCATCATTTCAACGCGGGGAATACATACAGCCCAATTTAGTGGCTCACGGTCGACATCTGTTGGCGGCACTTTGCTATGAAATTATTTTCAGCGATCAAGTGCGTGATAATGTCACCGATGATACTGACTTCATTTTAACGCTGTCCAATGATGCTTGGTTTGGTGACTCTATTGGACCACTGCAGCACATGGAAATTGCTCGCATGCGCGCTTTAGAGTTAGGTAAACCCCTCATCCGTGCGACCAATAATGGTGTCACCGCGGTAACCGACTACAAAGGTAAAATCACTAAGCAAGTACCACAATTTCAAACAGAAGTGTTGAAAGCGGAAGTCACTTCCACTAGCGGCAATACGCCATATACCTTCATTGGTTGCTGGTTATTGTATTTATGGTGTGGAATAGGCTTAGCCATCACTTTGTATCAACGTAAACGCCATCAACACTCGTAATCTTTCTAGCATTCGGAGTGGCTTCATTCACTCCGAATGCCTTTTCTAGCTGACGATATTGCTATTCAGCTTCCTCAGCCTCTTCATTAATTCCACACCTAAGAACTAGCAACAATTCCTGACTATCTCTTTGATCTTAGATAAGTTACCTCCGGTTACGGTTATTCAATCATCAAGTTCGGAAAGCTGTTCATAAACTTTCGGCGCAAAACTCGTGCTATTGAACGTGCTCATTTATACTACTTTTAGTATTAATTATTAGAGAGTTACGTATGCAAGCATTTAAACCTGTTCCAATGCTTATTGCTGCGATCATTACTTTGGTGATTTGGTTTACTCCGGCTCCCGAAGGCGTTGCAATTCACGCTTGGCACTTATTAGCGTTATTTATTGGCACCATTGCCGCCATTATAGGTAAAGGCATGCCGATTGGTGCGTTATCTATTTTAGCCATTACATTAGTCGCGGTGACGGGCGTAACCGTTGACCCTTCGGTGACCAGCCCACAAAAACAATCTATGGCCAATGCCCTAAGCGGCTTCTCCAACAGCCTGATTTGGCTTATCGGTTCTTCCATCATTATTTCTCGTGGCTTAATTAAAACTGGACTCGGACACCGCATTGGTTATTGGTTCATCTCTTTATTTGGTAAGAAAACACTGGGTATTGGCTATGCACTGAGCTTTGCCGAACTGACAATCGCACCAATCACACCAAGTAATACGGCGCGTGGCGGTGGTATTATTCATCCTATCATGCGTTCCATTGCTGAAAGTTTTTCATCGAAAGGACACGATGCTTCCTCTAAGAAGATTGGGGAATATCTTGCGTTAGTGAATTACAACGCCAACCCAATTACTTCGGCTATGTTTATCACAGCAACAGCGCCTAACCCACTAGTGGTGGATCTCATAGCCAAAGGGACAGGGTTAGATATTCATATCACTTGGGGCCAATGGGCACTGGCAGCGCTACTACCAGGTCTAGTGGCTTTGATTATCATGCCGTTAGTGTTGTACTACTTCTTTACACCAGAGCTAAAATCAACCCCAAATGCCTCTCAATTTGCGAAGCAAAAATTAGCAGAGCAAGGGCCAATTTCGCTCGATGAAAAAATCATGCTGGGCGTGTTCTTTATGTTGCTCGTATTGTGGGCCGGCATTCCTGCTTGGATTTTTGGCCCAGCTTATGCGGTTGATGCGACCGCGGTGTCATTCATCGGCTTATCGGTCTTATTACTCACAGGGATTTTAACTTGGGATGATGTGTTGAAGGAAAAATCCGCTTGGGACACCATAGTCTGGTTTGCTGCGCTCGTTATGATGGCGGGCTATTTAAGTAAATTAGGGTTAATTACTTGGTTTGCGACTCAAATTCAAACCAATGTGAGTGTGCTGGGTTTACCTTGGTGGGGCGTCACTATTCTGCTCTGCTGTGTGTATTTTTATGCTCACTATTTCTTTGCGAGCACCACAGCACATATTACCGCCATGTTTAGCGCGTTCTTTGCTGCGGGTTTAGGGTTAGGCGTACCACCAATGTTCTTAGGTTTGGCCCTTGCTGGCGCGTCCTCTCTCATGATGTCAATCACCCACTACGCAACCGGGACTGCACCAATTATTTTTGGTTCAGGTTATGTGTCGCTCGGTAACTGGTGGAAAGCAGGATTTATCATGAGTATCGTCAACCTCTTCATCTGGAGTGTGGTCGGCAGCTTGTGGTGGAAAGCGCTCGGTTTATGGTAAGCATTCACTTGTCATAACTGGCTCTTATAACTAAATCAATAAAAAATAGCCCAACACTTTGAAATATTGGGCTATTTTCTTTCATATTGCAGTGTTTGTTTAGGAGTTCTTCAACTTAGAAGCTCTTCAACACGCTGGCTAATAAATCAATACGTGGCTTAATAGAATCAATCAACAAATTTTCTTGATCATACGTCAATGGGCGTTGCGCGACTGTCCCTTCTGGAAAAACCGTATCCATGTGACCACTGAGCATCACATCATAGACTTCGGTATTCGGCTTATTGGTAATTTCAAGACACGGGCCGGCTTTATCATCAATATGATGACGAGTAACAGTAAAACCAATTTGCTCAAACATTGGGGTAAGAATACCAGCAATTTTCGCAACACCTCGTGGCGTACGTGTACCACAGTCAACATTCACTAAGGCTTCTAATTGCTTAATATAAGTTTGCACATCAAACTGTTGAGACATTTTCATTCTCCTAAAAAGTAAAAAGCCCACAAGATCGTGAGCTTTTAGAATTAATAATGTGGATTAAGATGCCATCATAGGTACAAGGAATACCGTACCAATAATTACCGTGGCAAGACCACAAACGACAGGAATAAAGGTACGCTTAACCACTTCAAATGGGTTCACTTGACCCATACCTGCAGTGGCAACGATCACACCGGAGACTGGTGAAATGGTGCGACCTAGATTAGACGCCTGTAGCATTGGAATGATCAAGAACGCAGGGTTAATGCCCATTTTCGCCGCCAATGATGGTGCAAGTTCAACGAATGCATAGAAAGACGCATTACCTGAACCCGTTGCAATTGAAGCTGCCACCGTAATACCTGTAAGAAGAAGCATTAGAGCGACAGCACCCGCACCCGCGTTATCCGCAAGGCCTAGCAATGTATCAATCGCACCAACAGACATTAAACCTTGAGCGAATAGACCTGCCCCCACCAATAGCATTACCACGCCTTTAAATGCATCCGCCATACCTTGGTAGCAGACTTCAAGGTCATCCACTGCACGCTTACCATCAAAACGCGTTGAAATGTAGTGCACCACCGCACCAATGAAGATAGATAACACAACGATTGTGTAGATATCTAAAGTCATACCAGGAATGGTTTGGCCGTTAAATAAGAACACGCCCACGATAGGTAAGAATGGCAGAATTGAGTAGTAAGCTGGAGCGCTTGCATCAATGTGAGAAACATCCACTTTTTCCATTGGTGTATTGTCTTTCTTATCTAGGTACTTATTCCAGAAGAAAGCCGCTACTGCCATCACAACGATTGCCGAGATCGACACCGGAAGCACCGTTTCAACCGCAAACACGTGCAGAGGAATGCCCGATTTTTGCGCCGCGATCACCACATCACCCGATGTTGGAGACAAGATAATTGCAGCGGGTGAAGCACACACTGCCACCGCCGCAGGGCGAGAAATCCCCATCGCCGTCATCATTGGGAAAAGAGTGGCCATCAATAGCACGCCAAGACCCGTTGCAGAACTTACAGCGAGAGACATCAAGCAGGCCACGATGTAAGCGGCGACCAACAAAATGTAAGGTGATTTTATAAAGGCAAGAGGTTTTGAAAACTGTTTTACAACGATGTTGTTAGCACCAATATGCGTCATGTAAGAAGCGAAACCACACAACAGCATGATCTGTAGACCTAAACCACCGTTATAATTTTGCAGGGTCGTTTTCAAAAAGAATAGAGCGTCAGTAAAGAAGTTACCGGTTGATTCCATGCCGGCTGGTAGTACAGAGTGACCTAGAGGTTTAGCTAGAAGGAGTAATAATGTACCCGCCGTCAACAGCACGCCAGTTGGCTTATAACCTTTTACGATGAAGTAACCTACCGCAATGGTCACGATAAGGCCAATAGAGAGTTCTAACATAGTGTGTTGCCTTTTTATGAATGATCAATACCAAACAGATATCGTCACATTGATTTTTAATGGCAAGCAAATTACCAAAAGGCAAAACAACAAATATTAATCTCTATCAATTTTTGTGCTTGTAGCGCTAAATTTTGGTGCCTCAGTTTCGCTTTATTGACATTTTTAGCTTTAAAAGCCTGAGGCAGCCGAATTTTAATACAAGAACGGGTTGTTTCCTGAATTTTTTTATGGTTTTAATGGAACGCGAGTAAAAGCATGGTTACCGCACTGTATACACGGCGTGATCTCACATGGATGGCTGTATTCTTGTCGATGGCCACATTTTTCACACACCAAAGCCCCCAAGCCAATCACATCACCGACTTCATATAGCCCTTTGTGTTCTATGTCTTGAAATACTTCCATCCATTCAATTTGCGTTTTATCTGTGATGTCCAACAAACCTTCCCAAATGGATTCCGAAATCACATCACGGAACGGATCGTTTTCAATCGCTTCTTTATCTTTCTTGTAATTATCAGAAAACTCTTTGAGATCGGACTTCACGTATTCCGCCATCAGAGCCCATTCATCCTTGGTCATGTCCTTAGTGGCTTGCCACATTTGTCTTGGCGTTTCGAACCACTTATCCATTTCTTCAGGCGTGTGCTTTAAGCTCTCAATGACATGTTCAAGGACCTTTTTATAATCTTGATTACGCTTTGTCATCCGCATCTCCTTTCTGTCTAGTCACTCACAGGGTCACATTTGCTATTGTTGAGCGCAACCCCTTTAAGGTATTCTATGCTGATCAAGTATTATCGGGTTTAACCGATCTCACAAATCTACGATAACCGGACATCATCGATGCAAGAGCATAAAGTGAAATTAGCAGAACAGTATCATCCGCAAGATATTGAGCCTAAGGTTCAACAATATTGGGATAACAATAAAACATTTGAAGTAACTGAAGATCCAAGCAAAGAAAAATTCTACTGCTTGTCGATGTTCCCTTACCCAAGTGGCCGACTGCACATGGGCCATGTTCGTAATTACACCATCGGTGATGTAGTTTCTCGCTACCAACGGCTTCAAGGCAAAAACGTAATGCAACCGATCGGTTGGGATGCGTTCGGCCTTCCTGCTGAAAATGCGGCAGTAAAAAACAAAACTGCACCTGCGCCATGGACTTACGAAAATATCGAGTACATGAAAAACCAACTTAAACTATTAGGTTTTGGTTACGATTGGAAACGTGAGTTCGCGACCTGTACGCCAGAATACTACCGTTGGGAACAAGAGTTCTTCACTAAACTGTATGAAAAAGGCTTAGTCTACAAGAAGACATCTTCAGTTAACTGGTGTCCAAATGACATGACCGTGCTTGCCAACGAACAAGTTGAAGACGGCTGTTGCTGGCGCTGTGACACTCCTGTAGAACAAAAAGAAATTCCACAGTGGTTCATTAAAATCACGGAATATGCACAAGAACTATTAGACGATTTAGATAACCTAGACGGTTGGCCTGAAATGGTAAAAACCATGCAGCGCAACTGGATCGGCCGTTCTGAAGGCGTTGAGCTAACCTTTAAAGTCAACGGTCAAGCGGATCTTGAAGTCTACACCACTCGTCCTGACACATTGATGGGTGTCACTTACGTGGGTATCGCGGCAGGCCACCCTCTTGCTGCTATTGCTGCACAAAATAATCCTAAGCTCGCGGCATTCATCGACGAGTGTAAAAACACCAAAGTCGCTGAAGCAGAACTGGCGACTATGGAAAAGAAAGGCATGGACACAGGTCTCACTGCCATTCATCCATTAAACGGCAAAGAAGTGCCAGTATATGTGGCTAACTTCGTGTTAATGGATTACGGCACAGGCGCTGTAATGGCAGTACCTGCGCACGATCAACGTGACTTCGAATTCGCAACAAAATACGGCCTCAACATTGAAGCAGTAATTTTAGATGAAGAAGGCAACCAGCCGGACGTATCAGAAGCGGCTTATACTGAAAAAGGCAACCTATTCAACTCTGGTGAATTTGATGGTCTTGATTTCCAAGCTGCGTTTGATGCGATTGCAGCGAAATTAGAAAGCGAAGGCAAAGGTAAGAAAACCGTTAACTTCCGTCTACGTGACTGGGGTGTATCTCGTCAACGTTACTGGGGCGCACCAATTCCAATGGTGACCACCGACGATGGCGAAGTACACCCGGTTCCAGCTGACCAACTGCCTGTGATCTTGCCTGAAGATGTGGTCATGGATGGCGTGACTAGCCCAATTAAAGCCGATAAAGCCTGGGCAGAAACCACATTTAATGGCGAACATGCGCTACGCGAAACCGACACCTTTGATACCTTCATGGAATCATCTTGGTACTACGCGCGTTACTGTTCACCACAAGCAGACGATATATTAGATCCAGAAAAAGCCAACTACTGGCTACCTGTTGATCAATACATCGGTGGTATCGAGCACGCTTGTATGCACCTATTGTATTCTCGTTTCTTCCATAAATTACTGCGTGATGCAGGTTATGTGAAATCAGACGAACCATTTAAGCAACTACTTTGCCAAGGCATGGTATTAGCCGATGCGTTCTATCACACCAACGAGAAAGGCACCAAAGAGTGGATTTCTCCGACGGATGTAACGGTTGAGCGTGATGGTAAAGGCCGTATCGAGAAAGCAGTCGATAACCAAGGTCGCAACGTTGAGCACTCAGGCATGATCAAAATGTCTAAGTCGAAAAACAACGGTATCGATCCACAAGAAATGGTCGATAAATACGGCGCAGATACCGTGCGTCTATTTATGATGTTCGCCTCTCCAGCTGACATGACACTTGAATGGCAAGAGTCTGGTGTGGAAGGAGCAAACCGCTTCCTACGTCGTGTCTGGAAACTGGTTGGCGATCACACTGAAAAAGGTGACGTTGAAGCATTAGATGTATCAGCGTTAACTGGCGATCAGAAAGCATTACGTCGTGATGTTCATAAAACCATCGCAAAAGTGAGTGATGATGTTGGCCGTCGCCAAACGTTCAACACCGCGATTGCCGCTATCATGGAATTAATGAATAAACTAGGCAAAGCGCCACAAGATAATGCGCAAGATCGCGCCATTCTTGATGAAGCATTAAAAGCCGTAGTTCGCATGCTTTACCCTATTACTCCACATATTTGTCACGAATTGTGGAACGCATTAGGTGAATCGGATGTCGATAGCTGTGAATGGCCAACTTTTGATGAAAAAGCACTGGTTGAAGATGAAAAGCTGATCATTGTTCAAGTGAACGGTAAGTTACGTGCGAAATTAACCGTACCAGCGGATATCAGCAAAGACGATATTGAAGCCATGGGCCTAAGTGATGAAAATGTCACTAAGTTCACTGAAGGTTTGACTGTTCGTAAAGTGATTTACGTACCAGGCAAACTGTTAAATATCGTTGCGAACTAATTTCACAATTAGCCGTAGCAAGTTACACTTCAAAGCGTAAATGGGCATAGCGTCCATTTACGCTTATCTTATGAGCTTTCATAACAAGTTATCGACAGAGTTCATAAGATAAGCATTAACGCATTCATTTATTGATTTATTAGAGGTATTCCTTAGTGGCAACATTGTTTTCTCGCACTCAGTTACGTTTGCTCGCCATTATCACTCTCGCCATGATGACCTCAGCTTGTGGCTTCCATTTCCGTGGCAGCTATTTGCTTCCCGATGAAGTCTCAACCATTTCAGTATCCAGTTTTGATAGCTACAGCCAAATCACTCGTGATGTAAAAAATCAGCTGCGTTTTAATGGTGTTGATGTTGTCCCACCAGCCTCTGATGTACCGAACCTCTATTTAATCAGTGAGTCGGATAGTGACAACAGCTCAGATCGCACCTTATCGCTTTATCAAAACTCGCGTGCGGCGGAAAAGGAACTACGTTACGTCGTATCTTATCGTGTGACCGTTCCGGGTTACGACCCAAAAACGTTCCGCGTCAACATCACCCGTAGCTACTTAGACAACCCACTCGCTGCTCTGGCGAAGTCGGTGGAACGTGACATGTTATGGGATGAAATGCGTGAACAAGCCGCTGAACAAATTATTCGTCAAATGGCACGTTTAAAAGCGCAGCTCGCGGTGACGCCATCTGAAAATAATGAGATGCAAGACTTCCCAACCGATGTGGATACTCAAACTGAAACCACAGATCTGGGCGATGGTGTACAACAAACTATTACTACGGACGAAGTATCAGCCGATAGTAAAGACTCATCAGCGACAGCATCTGAGACAGAGACACCATAACGCTCATGCGAATTTTTGCTGACAAACTGGCTGACAATCTATCTCGACACTCGTTCCCCGTTTACTTATTAATGGGGAATGAACCTCTATTGCTGCAAGAAAGCAAAGATATGCTTTACCAGCAAGCCAAAAAGCAAGGTTTCTTAGATAAGCAACGTTTCACATTAGATAAACAAGTCGATTGGAATGACATCTTTGATTGCTGCCAGGCGCTGAGTTTGTTCTCTAACCAGCAAATCATTGAGCTCGAGATCCCCGAAGCCGGAGTTTCAGCCGCAGCAGGCAAAGAGCTAGTCAACCTATCGACCATGCTCAATCCGGATATTTTGCTCGTCGTGATAGGCAACAAACTTACACGCGCTCAAGAAAGCACCAAATGGTTTAAGGCATTGCATCAAAATGGCTTACTTGTCAGTTGCAACAGCCCAGAGCTACGTCAATTGCCACAATTTGTACAACAACGTTGCAAAAAGCTCAAACTGACTCCTGATGCAGAAGCGGTACAAATGCTTGCGCAGTGGCATGAGGGCAACTTGCTCGCCTTAGCACAAAGCTTAGAAAAACTCGCACTACTCTACCCTGATGGCAAACTTACCATGCCAAGAGTCGAAGCTGCGTTAAGTCGCCATAACCATTTTACGCCATTTCAATGGACAGACGCTCTCCTTGCAGGACAAGCCAAACGTGCACAACGCATATTGCGTCAACTGCAAGCGGAAGGACAGGAAGCGGTTATATTGCTTCGTACCTTGCAAAAAGAGTTAATTATTTTAATTGAAATGCGAATGGCTTTTGAACAAGGCCAAGCGTTGGGCAAGATTTTCGACCAGCATCGAATCTGGCAAAATAAGCGCCCATTGTACAGCGCTGCGCTGCAACGGTTAACTTTGTCGCAAATCAAACGTCAAGTTCATAGCTTGTGCGCACTTGAATTATCAGTCAAAACCACCTTTGACCAAGATCCGTGGCCCAAAATCAGCCAACTATCGATTGAGTTATGCCTGCCCAATGTTCGGCTCCCTCTCTCTGCACCATTGTGAGACTAGGCATATAGATAACAATCCATTAGGAAAAAGCGGCACGCTTGTTGTCACTTGGGTATAAATGGCAATCATCTTGTAAATAACACAGACAGAGTGTAAATAACGTTGAGCTGTCCTTTTCAAAAACTCAGTTTCTACATACCATAAAGAAACAAATACATCATTTAACAACCTATAAACCAGTTTAAGAGGCAATACTTTGCAATTAAATGAATTAAAAGATTTTCTTGCTGATAAAGCAGATGATATGAAAGCGGAAAACATCATTACTCTCGATGTGAAAGGAAAATCAAGTGTCACAGATTACATGATCGTCTGCACTGGCACATCAAAACGTCATGTTGCCTCGATCGCCGATAACGTAGCGAAAGAAGCAAAAATCGCCGGCATCGAACCACTCGGTATTGACGGTGAAACCGAAGGTGAATGGGTTGTCGTTGACATGGGCTCTGTCATGGTTCACATCATGCAAGAAGCACCACGAGATCTCTACCAATTAGAGAAACTTTGGGGATAAACCTCTCAGTCACAAGTTTAAATGCGAAATAAGCCAGCAAGCAGCCGAGAAGTACACTGGAGAGAAATGTGAAAATTCAACTAATCGCGGTCGGAACCAAAATGCCCAAATGGGTTGAAGAAGGTTTTCGTGAATATCAACGGCGCTTCCCAAGCGATATGCCTTTTGACTTGATTGAGATCCCTGCAGGCAAGCGTGGAAAAAATGCTGACATTGTGAGAATTTTACAAAAAGAAGGCGAAGCAATGCTGGCCGCCGTCCCTAAAGGTAATCGCATTGTGACGCTTGATATCCCAGGAAAACGCTGGGATACCAACGAACTCGCTGGTCAATTAGACGCTTGGAAACTCGACGGCCGTGATGTGTCCATTTTAATTGGTGGCCCTGAAGGGTTAGCCCCAGCCTGTAAAGCGGCGGCCGATCAAAGCTGGTCTTTATCTCCATTAACTCTGCCGCACCCAATGGTTCGCGTGATCATGGCTGAAAGTCTATATCGCGCCTGGAGCGTCACAACTAACCACCCGTACCACCGAGAATAATAAAGAATGAGACGTAAACGTAGCCAAATACGTGATTACACCGCGGAAGCCAAATTGTTTACGCGACGCGCTATTGTTGCGTTTGCGGGCATCATTGTTTTGGTCGGCATTTTGCTGGCGAACCTTTATTACATTCAAGTTGAACAATACCAAGACTACAAAACTCGCTCTAACGATAACCGAATTAAAATTGTCCCGATTGCCCCAAACCGAGGGCTTATTTACGATCGCAATGGAAAGCTATTAGCCTCAAACCGCCCTGTCTTTAGCTTAGAAATCACACCAGAAAAAGTGAAAGATATAGATAAGACCATTGCGGAATTACGTAAAATACTACCAATCACTGATGAACAAATTGAGACATTCCAAAAAGAGCGCACTCACATTCGCCACTACAAACCTGTGCCATTGATGACCCAGTTAAGCGATGAAGATGTGGCCAAGTTTTCGGTAAATCAATATCGCTTCCCTGGCGTAGAAGTCACGGCTGCCCTCAAGCGCTATTACCCATACGGAAAAACCTTAACTCATGTTCTAGGTTATGTGTCTCGTATCAACGACCGTGATATTCAGCGTCTCACCGAAGAAGGTAAAGTCTCTAATTACCAAGCCACCCGTGATATCGGTAAATTAGGTATTGAACGTTATTATGAAGATGTTTTACACGGCACATCTGGCTATAAAGAGGTTGAAGTTAACAGCCGTGGTCGAGTTATTCGTACGCTGAAATACGTGCCACCTATTCCAGGTAAAGACATCGTCTTGAACCTAGATATTGACTTACAACAATATGCTTTTGGATTGATGAATCATCGCCGTGGTTCGATCATTATTTTGGATCCAAAAGACAATGGTGTCCTCGCGATGGTATCCAGCCCAAGTTACGATCCAAACGCTTTCGTTCATGGAATCAGCGGTGAGGCGTATCGAGATTTACTGAATGATCCCAATCGCCCGCTAGTGAACCGTGCAACCTTAGGCATATACCCACCCGCCTCAACAGTGAAGCCATTTATTGCGGTTTCAGCGTTAACTGAAGGTGTAATAACGTCTAAAACCACTCGGAATGACCCTGGTATTTGGTACATTCCGCATGCTCGAAATCATAAAGGCTATCGAGACTGGAGCCGCTGGGGACACGGTGTGGTTGATGTGAAAAAAGCAATTGAAGAGTCTGTTGATACTTTCTTCTATCAAGTTGCTTTTGATATGGGTATCGACCGCTTATCAACTTGGATGAACAAATTCGGTTTTGGTGAATACACTGGCATCGATATTCACGAAGAAAGTAGCGCTAACATGCCAACCCGCGAATGGAAAATGGCTCGCCACCGTACGCCTTGGTATCAAGGTGACACCATTCCTGTTGGTATAGGACAAGGCTACTGGACGGCAACACCAATGCAAATCGCCAAAGCATTATCGGTGTTAGTCTCTCATGGTAAACGACGTGCGCCTCATCTATTGCGAGCCACCATTGATAAGGAACAACCGAATCAAACGCCGGTATTAAGCCCGATTAAGACTTTCCCACCGATTGAAAACGTAAAAGATTCCGATTGGGCCCTAGCGGAAGAAGGTATGCACTTAGTGGCGACAGGCTCCCGAGGCACCGCGAGACGAGCTTTCTATGGTGCTCAATATGAAGCCGCGGTCAAATCAGGTACTGCTCAGGTTTATGGCCTGAAAGAAGGTGAAAAATATAACGCCGATGAAGTGGCAGAACATTTACGTGACCACGCACTGCTCATGGGGTTTGCACCACTGGAAGATCCTAAGTTAATTGTCGCCATGGTATTGGAAAATGCAGGTGGCGGTTCAGGCGTAGGTGGCCCTATCGCCCGTGAAATTTTTGACCATGTGTTAGTCAAGTCAAAGCAGAAAGAAAATAGCGAGGATAAAAAGTAGTATGAAAATGGATCCTGCGACCGGGCAAAATCGGGCTTACTTCGAGCGATTCCATATTGACTTGCCACTATTGCTCGGCATTTTACTGTTAATGGCAATGGGCTTGGTCATTATGTACAGCGCCAGTGGTCAAGACATGGAGCGCATGGATCAACAAGCACTACGCATGTTACTTTCCCTCGGCGTGATGATCGCGGTTGCTCAAATTAACCCACGCACCATGGAAGCCTTTGCGCCCAGCATGTATATCGTCGGGGTTATCTTGCTCTTTGGCGTGCTGTTTTTTGGTGAAACCTCTAAAGGTGCCCAGCGTTGGCTTGATGTTGGTTTTACTCGATTTCAACCGTCTGAGTTTCTTAAACTCGCAGTGCCATTAATGGTAGCGCGGTTCATTGGCAAGCAACCTTTACCGCCCACATTTCGCGTGTTAGCGGCTTCATTAATTTTAGTGTGTTTACCAACCATACTGATAGCGAAGCAACCCGACCTCGGCACATCAATTCTGATCGCGGCATCGGGTATTTTCGTTATCTTCCTCGCCGGCATCAGTTGGAAGATCATCTTTGCTGCCGCAGCGGCCATTGGTGCATTTATTCCGGTATTATGGTTTTTCTTAATGCATGAATACCAAAAAACTCGCGTGCGAACACTCTTTGACCCAGAGTCAGATCCACTGGGAGCGGGTTATCACATTATTCAAAGTAAAATTGCCATTGGCTCAGGCGGGCTAACCGGTAAAGGTTGGCTTCACGGAACACAATCTCAATTAGAATTTGTGCCAGAACGACATACTGACTTTATCTTTGCAGTGATTGCTGAAGAATGGGGTATTATCGGCGTCTCATTATTGCTGGCTGTTTACTTATTCATCATTGCGCGTGGGCTTTACCTCGCAACACAAGCACAAACCGCATTTGGCCGTATGATGGGCGGCAGCGTCGTCCTCAGTTTCTTTGTGTATGTTTTTGTAAATATCGGTATGGTGAGTGGCATTTTGCCTGTCGTAGGTGTACCTTTGCCGCTAATTAGTTACGGTGGCACATCCATGATCACGCTATTGGCGGGTTTCGGTATCCTTATGTCAATTCACACTCATAGAAAAATGCTTTCAAAGGCGAATTAGATTGATGAAAAAATGTTACCGTTATGGCCTATGGATGGCCTTTATGATTTTAGCCGGCTGTTCTTCTTCTCCTGATGAACGCTACAAAATTTCAGACGATGTGGCACCAGAAGATCCTATTTCGGTTGCCAATATTGAAGATGCTCATCCAAAATATGAGCCATTCAGCCGGGGAGGCAATAGCGATTACACCTTACGTGGAAAAAGCTATAAAATCGTAAAAAATCCGACTGGGTTCAGCCAATCCGGTTACGCATCTTGGTATGGCAAAAAGTTTCACGGCCACTTAACCTCAAATGGTGAAGTGTATGACATGTATTCTATGTCTGCCGCGCATAAAACCTTGCCGATTCCTAGCTACGTGAAAGTGACCAACACCGCCAATGGTAAAACCGCGATTGTACGAATCAATGACCGAGGCCCATTTCATGATGGTCGAATTATTGATTTAAGCTACGCAGCCGCTTATAAGCTCGGTGTCTATCAACATGGCACGGCCCCAGTAAAGATTGATTACATTACGGTCAGTAAAACCAAAGTAGACCATGCCTATTCTAGAGAAGAATATCTTATCCAAGTCGCCGCTGTTTCCGATGAAGAAAAAGCGCGAACTTTAGCGGTCAACCTTGGTCAAAAGTACTCGGCACAATATAGTGTGCAAAAACAAAATAAAATGAGCCGCATCATGCTTGGTCCATGGAAAGATCAAAGCAGTGCTAATGAAGTCTTACTTAAACTTAAACAAAATGGTTACCCATCAGCGTTTATGAAGCACCAAACTCGCAAATAAATCGCTATTAGTTAACAATTTCAGCCCTTTATCGTCTTACGGTTAAACGATATTGCCAGTTTTCGTAGACTTTTGATCCATATCTGATTTATAGAAAAGTTTCTGATAGAATACGGAAAATATTCGTTCACCCAAAATTGATTGCATTTATCACATGAAAAATACGGCTAAATATCTCACAACTTTGCTAGTTCCATCATTAGCACTTTCTGCATCACTAGTTTCTGTCAACGCATCGGCGGCGGATCCTATCGTCGTGCCTAACGCACCAGAAATTGCAGCACAAAGCTACGTTCTTATGGATTACCATTCAGGTAAAATCCTTGCTGAAAAGAACATGGATGAGCGTCGCCACCCAGCGAGCTTAACCAAAATGTTAACTAGCTATGTTATCGGTCAAGAAATC
Organism: Vibrio gangliei; assembly: GCF_026001925.1. Taxonomy (NCBI): domain Bacteria; kingdom Pseudomonadati; phylum Pseudomonadota; class Gammaproteobacteria; order Vibrionales; family Vibrionaceae; genus Vibrio; species Vibrio gangliei. The sequence goes on from NZ_AP021869.1 coordinate 1,851,981, forward strand.
AAATCTGGTAGCATCTCTCGTAACGATGAAGTCGTGGTCAGCGAAAACGCATGGGCGAAAAACTTCCCTGATTCATCAAAAATGTTCATTGAAGTGGGCAAAACCGTTACTGTTGATGAGCTGAACCAAGGCATCATCGTAACGTCAGGTAATGATGCTTGTGTCGCAATGGCAGAACACATTGCTGGTTCAGAAGATTCATTTGTCGATCTCATGAATCAATGGGCACAAAAAATTGGCATGAAAAACTCACACTTTGTCAATGTTCATGGCCTAGATAACGATGAGCACTACTCGACTGCACATGACTTTGCTATTTTAGGTGCAGCATTGATTCGCGATGTGCCTGAAGAATACAAACTGTACTCTCAACAATCATTCACTTACAACGGCATCACCCAATACAACCGTAATGGTTTATTGTGGGATAAGAGCATGCACGTTGACGGAATTAAAACCGGCCACACCAGTGGTGCAGGCTACAACCTAGTAACCTCAGCAACAGAAGGCGACATGCGTCTTGTTTCTGTAGTTATGGGCACCGCAAGTGAAAACGCACGTAAAGCCGAAAGTAAAAAGCTGCTTAACTTCGGTTTCCGTTTCTTTGAAACTGTTGCACCACATAAAGCGGGCGAAGAGTTCGTTAAAGAAAAAATCTGGATGGGTGACAAGAGCGAAATCTCTCTTGGCGTAAAGGAAGATACTTACGTCACCGTTCCTCGTGGCCAAGCGAAAAACCTAGCGGCTAGCTTTGTTCTTGATAAAGAGCTAAAAGCGCCAATCAGTAAAGGTGAAGTGGTTGGTAAACTGTTCTACCAATTAAATGGTAAAGATGTAGCAGAATACCCACTTGTCGCTCAAGAAGATGTGAAAGAAGGTGGTATCTTCAGCCGCTTGATCGATTACATTGTTCTATTGTTTAAAAGCTGGTTCTAAGTTTTAATTCAAACTGACTCAGTCATAAAAGCCGCCAGTGTGCGGCTTTTTGTTTTTAATTGATATGTGTCGCTCTAAAAAAGTGAAATTTTCCCATAAGGAAGAAAAGATAGACATATCAAACAGTTTAAAATACTCGCTTTTAACCCCACCTATCGATAAACAACCAAACCGAATAATCTATGCGATATAGATAGAATGAGAGAGTTGAGATCCAGCACCGATCCCATTACTATGCACGCTTTATCGCACTTTTCCCCGCAGGAGTATGGTATGCAAGAGCAACCAAAACTAAAAGACTTACTTGAATTCCCATGCCAGTTTACTTACAAAGTGATGGGCTATGCGAAACCAGAATTGCCAGATCTTGTGTTAGGTGTCATTCAACAACACGCCCCAGGTGACTACTCTCCAAATGTGAAACCGAGTGGCAAAGGCACATACCACTCAGTGTCTGTGACCATCACGGCGACATCGATTGAGCAAGTTGAAACTTTATATAAAGAGCTTGGTGAAATCGAAATCGTACGAATGGTGCTGTAATACCGCAACGATATGGTAATACAGCATAAGCAATAATGGGATCAGCGCCAATATCCTTACATTGATTCCGTATTTACACAGCTGAATTCGGTTTATACTGTTGGCCTGATCCTTTCAATCGAAACAACGCTACTCTCACATTTTTGCTTTAGGACTCTGTGCATGGATAGTCAATCAGAATTAGTCGATACTTTGGAGCTCAACGTCGCCTCTCCTGAACATGTCATCATCCGACAACTAGGCCGACAAGACTATGAACCCGTTTGGCAAGCCATGCACCGCTTTACGGATGAGCGAAACGCTCAGACCCTTGACGAAATTTGGTTGGTTGAACACAACCCCGTCTTTACGCAAGGCCAAGCAGGTAAAGTCGAACATCTCCTCAATACCGGCGATATTCCTGTCGTACAAAGCGACCGTGGTGGTCAAGTGACTTATCACGGACCAGGCCAAATTGTGGCTTATTTTATGATTGATCTACGCCGTAAGAAGATTGGCGTACGTGAATTAGTCACACATATTGAAAATATCGTAGTCGGAACATTAAAAGCATTCGGCATCGAGTCAGCGGCTCGCCCTGATGCACCTGGGGTTTATGTCGGGCCAAGAAAAATATGTTCACTGGGTCTTCGAATTCGTAAGGGCTGTTCTTTTCATGGCTTAGCTCTGAACGTCAATATGGATTTATCGCCGTTTCTGCGCATTAATCCATGCGGTTATGCCGGAATGGAAATGGTGCAAGTCAAAGATGTTAATGGGCCAGATTGTGTTCACACGGTTGAAAGCGCACTGATGCAACAAATTACTCAACAGCTTGGATACACCCAAGTTGAGATCACTGAACAGCTTAGTCATTAAGAATCTCCCCAAAAGAGAGTGTCTAATAAAGAACCTCGGTAATGACCTTAGTCTTTATCGAAGTATCGCTATAAATAGTAGGAAGTTATGAGCAAACCAATCCAAATGGAACAAGGCGTTAAGTATCGTGACGCAGACAAAATGGCATTGATTCCCACCAAAACTATCGCGGTAGAGAAAAGTGAAATACTGCGTAAGCCTGAGTGGATGAAAATCAAACTACCTAGCGACAGTCAGCGAATTCAAGACATTAAAGCCGCTATGCGTAAGAATAACCTTCACTCCGTTTGTGAAGAAGCCTCTTGCCCTAACCTTGCTGAATGCTTTAACCACGGTACCGCTACCTTTATGATCTTAGGGGCGATTTGTACTCGTCGCTGCCCTTTCTGTGATGTTGCCCATGGCCGTCCGAATGCGCCTGAAGCTGATGAACCGCAAAAGCTGGCTCAAACTATCAAAGACATGAAGTTGAAATACGTGGTGATCACCTCTGTTGACCGAGATGACTTACGTGATGGTGGTGCCAAGCACTTTGCCGATTGTAACCAAGCCATTCGTGAACAAAATCCACATATCAAGATTGAAACACTGGTTCCAGATTTCCGTGGCCGTATGGATGTCGCGTTGGAGCTATTGAAAGATAACCCACCAGATGTATTCAACCACAACCTAGAAACCGCACCTCGCTTGTACCGTCGCGCACGACCAGGTGCAAACTACAAATGGTCACTGCAATTGCTGCAAAAATTCAAAGAGCAGCACCCGCATATTCCAACCAAATCAGGCTTGATGATGGGTTTAGGTGAAACCAAAGAAGAAATCATCGAAGTGCTAAAAGATCTACGTGCTCACGGCGTGACAATGTTGACCCTTGGCCAATATCTCGCCCCAAGCCGTCACCACTTACCAGTAGAGCGTTACGTGCCACCTTCTGAGTTTGATGAACTGAAAGAAATCGCCTTAGATCTCGGCTTTACCCATGCCGCTTGTGGCCCGTTTGTTCGTTCTTCGTATCATGCGGATATGCAAGCACAAGGGATTGAGATTAAATAAATAGGCGGAGCTCGTTTATCGGGCGCTTCGCTGCTTGTAACTCGAAAGGGAAAGGTCGAGTTTCGAGTTTCGAGTTTCGAGATAAGCATAAAAAAGATCGCGGTTTCAATCGCGATCTTTTTTGTTTCTAGTAACTTCGTCTACAGGTACAACCTCGAGCAACGAGTTTCCGAGTCACGAGATTCGGCTGTTATGACCTAATCAAATAATCGGCTTTACCCACCCACTTATAGCTCGTGAGCTCTTCTAAGCCCATAGGGCCGCGTGCGTGAAGTTTTTGTGTTGATACCGCCACTTCTGCCCCCAAACCAAATTGAGCGCCATCAGTGAAGCGTGTCGAGGCATTTACGTAGACCGCTGCCGAGCCAGCAGAATTAATGAATAACTCTGCATTACGCAGCGATTCTGTCATGATCGCATCTGAATGGCTCGCATTATGAACCTGCATGTGATCAATGGCCTCTGCAATGTCAGTTACGACTTTTACGCCAAGCGTATAACTTAGCCATTCCGTATCAAAATCGCCCTCTTGCGCATCGCGAACTTGAGATACACCTTGCAACAAAGCTTTTGCCTTAGGTTCAGCCACCAAAGTAACCTTATCCCCAAGCTGCTTCGCTAACTGCGGTAATAATTGCGCTGCGACTTTTTCATGAACCAGTAACGTATCTAACGAGTTACACGCAGATGGGCGTTGAACTTTTGAGTTTTCAATCACATGAATTGAACGCTCAAGATCCGCGGTTTCATCCACAAAAATATGGCTAATACCAAAACCACCAATGATCACAGGAATCGTGCTGTTTTCTTTACACATTTTATGTAAACCAGCACCGCCGCGAGGAATGATCATATCGACATAATCATCCAATTTAAGCAGCTGGGATACCAACTCGCGATCTGGCTTTTCAATGTATTGTACCGATGCCGCTGGCAATCCCGCTTTTTCAAGGGCAACTTGGATGACCTTAACTAGCTCCATATTAGAGAAAAAGGTTTCTTTACCACCACGTAAGATGCTGGCGTTCCCCGTTTTTAAACATAGCGCGGCAATATCAATAGTGACATTCGGGCGTGCTTCATAAATCACCCCCACCACACCAAGTGGAACACGGCGCTTCGCAAGCGACATGCCGTTTTCTAATACCTTGCTGTCCATTTCACTACCAACAGGATCATTTAAGCTGATCACATTACGTACATCAGCTGCAATGCCAGCTAATCGTTGCTCATTAAGCAACAAACGGTCTAATAAGGCATCTGACAAACCGGCTTCACGGCCTAGTTCGATATCTTTAGCATTGGCTGCCAAAATCGCTTTCGCGTTGACTTCTAGCTCGTCAGCAATGATGGATAATGCTTGATTCTTTTGTGCTGTCGAAGCGGTGGCTAATTGGTAAGAGGCTTGTTTTGCCGCTTGGCCCATTAATGTTAAATCCACAATATGTTCCTTTATGCTTTCTTTTTTATTCTTGAATAACCACGAGGTCATCGCGATGGACAATCGTCGCACCATATTCATAGCCAAGAGTGGCTTCAATCTCGGTGCTGTGCTTTCCAATCAAGAGCTCTAATTCGGTATTGGAGTAACTGACGATTCCTTTTGCCAACAACATACCGTGTTGATCTCGAATACGTACTACATCACCGCGAGAAAAGGTGCCTTTGATTTGCGTAATGCCTTTCGCAAGTAGGCTACTGCCACGCTCGATCACAGCGGCAGCCGCCCCATCATCTATCACTAAATCACCGACAGAAGCTGGACCGGCTAAAATCCAACGCTTACGGTTTTCCAGTGACTCTTCTAGCGCAATAAAACGGGTGCCTTGAGGTTTATCACTGACGAGATCAACAATCACATTTGGGCTACTTCCCGCCGCAATCACCACTTCAATGCCAGTACGTCGTGCAATATCGGCCGCTTGCAACTTAGTTGCCATGCCTCCCGTACCTAATGTTGTCCCGCTACCACCAGCAATTTTACGCAGCGTTTCATCAATGGTTTTAACTTCTCGGATCAGTTCAGCATTCGGGTCTTTACGTGGGTCGGCAGTAAACAAGCCGGATTGATCGGTCAGTAACAATAATTTATCCGCGCCACACAAAATACCGACAAGTGCAGACAAGTTATCGTTATCACCGACTTTAATCTCGGTGGTTGCAACCGCATCGTTTTCATTCACCACAGGCACAATGCCATGTTCAATTAACGCATTAATGGTGTCTCGTGCATTTAAAAAACGTTCTCTATCTTTCAGATCGGCACGTGTTAACAACATTTGCCCGATTTTGATGCCGTATAACTCAAACAAGGATTCCCATACTTGAATCAAACGGCTTTGCCCGACCGCCGCTAATAGTTGCTTACTTGCCATCGAGTTAGGTAATGCGGGGTAACCTAGGTGCTCTCTTCCTGCCGCAATCGCACCAGAAGATACAATCACAATTTGATGACCTTGATTTTTTAGTTCAGCGCACTGACGAACTAAATCAACCATTCTTACTTTATTGATTTCTAAAGTGCCACCCGTTAGCACGCTAGTGCCAAGTTTTACAACAATAGTTTGTGATGCTTTATGTTGGTGGATATCACTTTGCATGGAAGAGGATTGAGCCGACATGAGTTTCCTGTCAAAGATAAAAAAGTAATAGTAAAAATATCCACTTGTTGTATCAATACGGGAGCTATTTCACAAGTAAAAGATAAGGCGTGTTAGGGATTATCCGCCAACACGCCTGAGTTTTTCGGTTAATTTCAATTTTGTTGAAAGAAAATGATGCTGAAGTGGCTTGGTTTACAAAGTATCAACAGAATTCTTGTGCAGGCTAACGGTAAAGTCATAATCACCAGACAACACTTTGACTAATTTCTGATGAAAATCTTCCAAAGTTCTTTCTACTTCTTGTTGTGCCTTTTCTGGAATAGCGATGTCAAGCCAGTTGCCTTTCTCGTCATATTGACCCAGTGTGTAATTGGCAATGAAAGTATCATCTTGTTTTTCTAATTGTAGCCACCACCCCCAGAATTCACGTTTTTCAGGTGACTTTTTGTCATTCACACAAACAGATAAGCAATCAAATAGGTACGCGCCCGCTTCACATTCGCCTTCACGCAGATAAGGACCAATGGCTTTTAAGGATGTCATTAAACGATAGTGAGTCGGTGCAGATGGTTCAGTCATTATGATTCTCCATAGCATAATTACAATGAGCGGGGAGCATTCATTCCATTCACCCCGCACACCATAGTTAACTATTTGATCACAATTGTCACTTATTTAGCGCACTTTTCAGCCAATCAACCGCGGAAGTGAGCGCTTGATCATACCCTTGTGAAAGTGACTTTGTTTTCAATTCCAAACACTTGCCACCTTGACTAAACATAGCAAGGCTTTGATTATCTTTTTTCGACCCCACAGGATCCCCTTCTAATCCCAGCGCCAAAATCGGCACAGGCGTTGCGCGCCCAGCCAATAAACCTTGCGACTTCAATGACCAAGCTCGAACTTGTTTTGAAAAGCTGAAAATATCGACGGATTTCTTACCCATGCGTGACGCTAATGCATCTAAATACATTTTCGGCATCATGCCAAATTTTTCTGAGCTGGATAGTAAATCATGAATCGGTGCCCCAAGCGCAACGCAGGCTTTAACTTTGTCTTGCTCAATAAAAGACAAACGCGCCATCACATTGCCGCCAAAGCGAAAACCCAATAAGCCAACGTTATGATGATCAACCCAAGGAATATTCGGCAGCTCGTTCAGTACCGCTTGATGCAAATAACTTGAATCTTCTGTAAGCGTCCAATGCGCATTAGCACCAATCCCAGGCATATCAACCGTTAATAGACCGATGTTATGCTTGGCGAGATAATCTCGAAACAATCGCCACATATCCGTTTGCAAGTTATCAATACCGGCGCTCACCATCACGATAGGCAAAGACTTTTCAGTATGAGGCACATGCAACGTTGCCATGATCTTGTTATTTTTGTATGGAATTTCTAGAGCCTTAGTAACATATGGGCTCAGTTCCATTGCTTCTTTATAAACTTTATTGACAAGTATTTGAGCTTGGATCGATAAATTATCGCCTTTCAAATGCGGGTAACTAGCCACGCTGAAACATAAGCTCGCTAAGTAGAGCTCATCCGATGCCGCCTCGCCTTCTTTTAACGAAGCTTTTTTCTGATGTGAAACACCTTGTTGCGTCCATTCATAAGCCCAGTTTCCCGGTCGATATCCAGCCACCGTATCAAGCCAATCAGGATGATTATGTTTATTCCCTGAACTGGCAATCCGCGCTAAAACAGATTCAATTTCGATGGGATCAAGCCCTTGCCAAATCCACTGCATGCGTCTCAGCGCTCGATACCAGGCGCTTTTCGTTCTTTGCTGATTTTCTTCTAGTAAAGCTTGGCTTTCAGACAAATACCCAATCAAGCTCGAGGTCTCTTCAGCATGCTGGTGTTTCTTGAATAAGTTTTCTGATAAATTTTTGCTGCTTGGCTCCAAGAGATATCTCCACTGCTGGTGTCAAAAGAACAGAATCTAAGAAATTGGAAATGATAAGTTAAGCAATCAAATGCTTCCACTGTGTTTGACGATCTAAATACACCACAGCATAGCTGCACACAGGGCGTACTTTTTTACCTTGTGCTTCTACATCCGACAGCACCGTTTCCATTAATACCTTTCCGCAACCCTGGCCACGCAATTCATCAGGAACAAAAGTATGAGTGATGGTCAGAACCCCATTACTTTCTAGATAATCTAAATGTGCCCAAAAATTATCGGCCACTTCCACCTCATAACGACATAAAGATGAATCATGCTTAAAGTTCGCCATTATCTACTCCTGTAAAGTCATCAAATCAACTCGTTCGACGATTGTTAGTTAACCTCACTAGAATAGCGTGAATCGGTTTGATCTTACCAATAAAAAACCCTGCACCGATATGGGTACAGGGTTTAAATATAATCAAATTAATCATCTATAACCAAAAGGCTTGGCGAGAGATTACTTTTGCTTACGATTCACTGGCTCTTCAAATTGAAGCGTCATATCCCAAGGTTGCTCGATCCAAGTATCTTGAGGAATATCAACGATGTACTCATCCACAAGCTCTTGACCTGCCGGTTTTGCACAAACTGTCACCAATTTCGCTTTCGGATACATTTTACGAATATGACGTGCCGTATCACCACTGTCGACTAAATCATCAACAATCAGGAAACCTTCACCATCACCTTCGATAGTTTTAAGCACACGCATATCACGTTGATGATCATGGTCGTAGCTTGAGATACAAATGGTATCAACGTAACGGATGCCCAGTTCACGCGCTAAAATCGCAGCAGGTACTAAACCACCACGGCTCACACCAACAATACCTTTCCACTGCTCAGCTGGCATTTGCTTGGCCGCTAATTGACGACAATACATTTGCATGTTGTCCCAAGTGATAATGAATTTGTTACTCATAATATAAAACCTGCTTTGTTTTTGTTTCTAAGATGCAACAGCACTTTGGCTATTAAGCACCTGTAAGAATGAATTTCAACAAGAAAACGATAGCCAATACCCAAACACCAGGATGCACATCGCGTGCCTTACCGCTCAATAATTTGATAGCTGCGTAAGTCACAAAGCCCATCGCAATACCTTCTGCAATCGAGAAAGTCAGTGGCATTAATAAGCAAACCACAGCAACAGGAGCCGCTTCACTTAGGTCATCCCATTGAATGTTCACTAAGCCTGAAAGCATCAAGATTGCCACGTAGAATAATGCACCGGTAGTCGCATAGGCTGGCACCATACCCGCTAATGGCGAGAAGAATAAAGCAAGAAGGAACAAAATGCCAACCACAACTGCAGTTAAACCAGTGCGGCCACCAACAGCTACACCCGCTGTACTTTCTACATAAGACGTTGTGTTTGATGTACCCAATAATGCACCAATTGACGTTGCCGTTGAGTCAGCTAAAAGCGCTTTGTTTAAACGAGGAATTTTGCCATCTTTACCCACAAAGCCCGCCTTATTTGCTACACCAACCAGAGTACCGGCTGTGTCAAACAAATCGACAAATAAGAACGCAAATACAACTGAAATCAAGCCCACATCAAAGATAGATGAAAAGTCTAACTGTAAGAAAGTCGGAGCCATGCTTGGTGGAAGAGAAACGATACCATGGTATGCGACATCACCAGCGATAACACCAATCGCGGTAATAGCAAGAATGGCGATCATAACTGCTGCTTTAAAGCCACGGTGTACCAATACGATGGTTAATACGAAGCCTAACGCACCTAAAATAGCAGGAAGAGAGGTTAAATCACCCACACCAACCAGTGTTGCTGGGTTACCAACTACAATACCTGCGTTTTTAAGTGAAATAAGCGCAAGGAATAAACCGATACCCGCTGAAATACCTAAGCGTAATGACATAGGAATAGAATTGATAATCAACTCACGGATTTTGAATAGGCTTAAAATAATGAAAAGTACACCAGAACAGAATACTGCCGCCAGTGCGACTTGCCATGTGTGCCCCATACCGAGTACAACGGTATAGGTAAAAAATGCATTCAAACCCATACCCGGTGCTTGAGCAATTGGGTAATTTGCATAAAAGCCCATGATGAAACAGCCAATCGCTGCGGCCAAACAAGTCGCAACAAAAACTGAACCATGATCCATACCAGCTTGTGACAAAATTGCTGGGTTAACAAAAATAATATAAGCCATCGTCAAAAACGTCGTAACGCCGGCTAAGACTTCGGTTTTCACGTTGGTGCCGTGCTCCGATAACTTAAATAATTTTTCTAACATGATGTATTCCTAAAGTGTGCGTGTAGCAATTTTAAACGATTGCGCAATCGTTTGAATAAAAAGGCGTGTAGTTTTCCAAATTCTGATCACGAAAGCAATCTGAATCTACTCAAAACACGCATTTATTTATCTATTTACCGTCTATATCCAAGCAACTTCAAGATGTAAGTTCAGCAGGAATAAAACAAGCTTTAAGCAAGGCAAATTGGACAGCTCATGCTGCCAATCGGACATTGCAAGCTAAGTTATTAATAATATTATAAATATAGATTTTTAAAGCTACGAACACCATTTTCATTACCCCAAAATAAAAAACGCCACCTAAACAGTAGGTGGCGGTAGAAATATTGCCAAAGTAGGCAGTAAAATTCTCAACAAAAGGGGGTAATGAAAACAAAAGGTAGTTCTTCTTGGAGAGTGATTGTTACAAACTCATCAACAACAAAAACACAAAACCTGTTGACCTCAGAAAAAATCAATGTGTGCCATGATTCTCAAGAAGTGATGAGATAATACACAAATGGTAATTTAATTACAACCTATATTTCTACTAAAGCCAAAAATACGCACAAAAACCCAATGCGATCACATTGTTTGGTAGTTTAATTACCAAATATAAGGTTTCAATCTATTCCTCGTACCGATGAATCGACTTTTTATTACCATAGAAATATCAGCTTCCTGCTGTACATCTTGCCAATGAAGTAGCATTATTCTATTCATATAAAGTACAGCGCTATTACGCCCTAATCAGACTTTAGCGTTACCTAAATTCTAAACACTTTATTGAGATGATAATTTGCCACTATCGTCTGCTTGGCTTTTACACTCAATAAACGGTCATCTCATTCTATTAGGAGTCACTTGTGTCTAATCAACCTTCTGAAATCAGCCAACTGTCCCCCCAACCAGTTTGGCAATTCTTCGATAAAATTTGCTCTATTCCACACCCATCAAAGCATGAAGAAGCACTTGCGCAATACATCGTTGAATGGGCTCAATCTCAGAACCTACCTGTAAAACGTGATGACGCTGGTAATGTATTCATTTCAAAACCAGCGACAACGGGTATGGAAAATAAGAAAAAAGTGGTATTCAGCCAACTGTCCCCCCAACCAGTTTGGCAATTCTTCGATAAAATTTGCTCTATTCCACACCCATCAAAGCATGAAGAAGCACTTGCGCAATACATCGTTGAATGGGCTCAATCTCAGAACCTACCTGTAAAACGTGATGACGCTGGTAATGTATTCATTTCAAAACCAGCGACAACGGGTATGGAAAATAAGAAAAAAGTGGTATTACAGGCTCATATCGACATGGTGCCTCAGAAAAATGAAGACACCGTGCATGACTTCACTAAAGATCCTATTCAACCTTATATCGATGGCGAATGGGTTACCGCGAAAGGCACAACTCTAGGTGCTGATAATGGCATGGGCATGGCGTCTTGTTTAGCCGTTCTAGCCTCAACAGACATCAAACATGGCCCACTTGAAGTTTTACTCACCATCGACGAAGAAGCCGGTATGACAGGTGCATTTGCACTAAAAGAGGGCTGGTTAGATGCTGACATTCTACTAAATACCGACTCAGAGCAAGAAGGCGAAGTTTACATGGGCTGCGCTGGCGGCGTAAATGCATCCATCATTTTTGACCTAGAACGTGAAGCTATGCCAGCCGATCATACTGTCGTTAAACTTGCCGTAAAAGGTCTAAAAGGCGGCCACTCTGGTTGTGATATTCACACTGGCCGTGGTAATGCCAACAAATTTCTAGCTCGTTTCCTTGCAAATCAAGCGAATGAATTTGGCCTGCGTGTGATTGAATTCCAAGGTGGCAGCCTTCGCAATGCCATCCCACGTGAAGCATCTGTCATTATCGCTGTACCAACGGCTCAACAATCAGCATTAGCACAAGCCTTTGAGCAATATACACAATTAGTACAACAAGAACTCGGTAAAGTGGAAACAGGCCTGACTTCTCAAATCAGCGATGCAAGCTCTCCATTCTCGCCGTTTACCCAATCAGTACAATCGCGCTTTATTGCCACACTGAATGCTTGTCCAAACGGCGTGATCCGTATGGATGATAACATTGAAGGCGTGGTTGAAACGTCATTAAACGTTGGTGTTATTACGACGGAAGAAAATAAGCTGACCATTCTTTGTTTGATCCGCTCTTTAATTGATTCAGGTCGCGAGCAGGTTGAAGGTACATTGACGTCATTGGCTCAGCTTGCTAACGCACACATCCAGTTCGATGGGGCTTACCCTGGTTGGAAGCCAGATGCTGATTCTGAAATCATGCATATTTTCCGCGATGTTTATGAAGGTATTTACGGCAAGAAACCAAACATTATGGTCATTCATGCGGGTTTAGAATGTGGCCTATTTAAGAAGCCTTACCCTAATATGGATATGATTTCTTTCGGACCAACCATCAAATTCCCACACTCGCCTGATGAGAAAGTCGAAATCGCCAGTGTTGGCCTTTACTGGGAACAAATGATTGCAGTTCTAGAGAATATTCCGGAAAAAGCGTAATCACGTCTCTCGGCTAACGTTTCTCGTTTCTCGCTCCCAATTCGAGAAACGAGATTCGACAACCGAATATCGTTATATCAAACACAGCTGCCTTTCTAGCTCTTCAGGCTTTAACATCACATTCACACCTAACAATCTGATCTCCCTTCCCTTTTGCCTTTTCAATACTTCTTGTAACAAAGGATAGAAATCGTCGAGATTAAAGACACGAAAGTTATGCTCAATCGTGGTTTGTTGGAAATCGGCAAATTTCACTTTGATGCCCTGTTTCGTAATTTGTTTTTGCGGCGACGCTTTAATTAACCGTCTTTCCAACTCTGGATAGAGCCTTTGTTCAATAACCTGCCAACATTCTTCAAAGGTCGAAATATTTTCACTAAAGGTTCGTTCTACCCCAACAGACTTTCTGTTTCGCTCAACCACCACTTCCCTAAGATCTATCCCATGGCTTTTCTTCCACAAAGATGCTCCTTGTAAACCAAATCGGCGTAATAATTCCGCATAGTTAGACTGGCGCACATCAAGGCAAGTATAGAGCCCGGCTTGGTGCAGCTTTTCAATGCTCACTTTACCGACACCTGGGATTTTTTCTAATGGCAGAGCATCAATGGTTTGCTGCACCTTATCAGGGGTAATAACGGTCAAACCATTTGGCTTATTCATATCTGAAGCGATTTTGGCCAAGAACTTCAAAGGGGCAACGCCAGCCGATGCTGTCAGATTGAGTTCTCTTTCGATATCAGCACGTATCGCTTGAGCAATTAAAGTGGCAGAGCCATGTAACATGGTGCTGTCGGTGACATCCAAATACGCTTCATCTAATGACAAGGGTTCAATCAAATGCGTATAACGGGAAAATATTTCTCGGATCTGATGTGACACTTGTCGATACACATCCATTCGTCCCGGCACTAAAACAAGGTTAGGACAAAGTTGATAGGCTTTTGCAGTAGGTAAAGCAGAGCGCACGCCATATTTTCTCGCGATATAGTTACAAGTGCTGATCACACCACGTTGCTTGCTATTCCCCCCTACCGCAAGTGGAACATGGCGATATTCGGGAAAATCTCGCATCTCCACTGCAGCATCGCAAAACTAACGGGTATAAAGTGTAATTAAACTCGTATACATAACTATTTTATTTTTATAACAATTAGTTAAAAATAAAAATAAACTTACATATTCCGCTTACAAAAAAATCTGAAAAAATGCCAAAATATTGGGACTAATTTACTTACAAATTTTACCAATTCAAACTCATCTGTGTATCTAACTGAAATTCCTTGTGCTCTAAGCCAACAGATAACCCAATAAGACGTATCCCTCGCCCTTTGGAGCGCGACAACGCTTCTTTTAATAAAATAGAAAAAAATGTTTTATCAAGACCAATTTGTTTATGTTCAACCGTTGTTTGCTGAAAATCATCAAACTTAAGCTTAATTCCTTGACGTATTATTGTTTTTTCATGGGCAATATTATTAAATCGCCTTTCAAGTTCTTGGTACAAAAACTCAATAGATTCTAAACATTCTTGCTCAGTCTGGATATCTTGAGCGAATGTTCTTTCTACTCCCAACGACTTTCTTATTCTTGTAGGATTAACTTCCCTTCTATCAATGCCATGACAACGGTCCCATAAAGAATTGCCAAATTTACCAAACTGCTTAAGTAGCATGCGTTGATCATAGTTTTTTACATCAATACCTTTATACAAGCCTAGAGCATTTAATTTATCAAGAGTTACCTTTCCAACTCCTGGTATTTTTCCTAAGTCTAATTCATCAACAAAACATTCTAGTTCGTCAGGTGTAATGACACAGATCCCATTAGGTTTATTAATATCTGAAGCAACCTTCGCCACAAACTTAATTGAAGCAACCCCTGCACTTGCAGTCAGGTTTAGCTCTGATTCAATAGACTTACGTATATCCTGTGCGATTAGAGTTGCTGAACCTCTAAACAGACTTGAATTACTTACATCTAGATAGGCTTCATCAAGAGACAGGGGCTCAATAAGATCAGTATAGCGAGAGAAGATCTCATGAATCTGCTGGGATACGGCTTTATATTTTTCCATATTTCCAGGGATAACTTTGAGATTTGGGCATAGTTTCAAGGCTTGAGCTGTAGCCATTGCTGAGCGAACTCCATATTCCCGAGCAATATAGTTACATGTAGAAATTACTCCACGCCGCTCCCGAGAACCACCGATTGCTAAAGGTATTGTTCTAAATTCAGGATTATCTCTCATCTCAACAGCAGCAAAGTAGCAATCAAGATCTATGTGAATAATTTTACGATTCATATCATTCAGAAAATAGGCTTAGTGATCCAAACACCCATCAGAACACTGTTTATAAACACAGTATAGTAAATACTAATATAACATGCACTAAAAAATAATATTTGTCCTGCCGTAAATTCGCAAAAAGGGGACTACAGATGGACTAGAATGAAATCTAACTAAATTGAAAAGAAGGACTAACGATGAAATTGTATAGACTTTGTAAACATCCCTTTTTTAGTGGCATTCAAAATTAGAGTTTTCTCGTTGCTGTGATTTTGCTAAATACTCCCATGGAGTTAAATCATTCAATGAGTCATGTGGCCGTTCATGGTTATATTCATTTAACCAATTTTCCGTTAATTCGAGAACTTCATTTAATGTTTTAAAGACATACATATTCAAAATGGCATCTCGGTATGTTCTGTTAAAGCGTTCAATATATGAATTCTGTGTTGGTTTCTCTGGTTTGATAAACTCGAGCTCAACACCGTTGAGCTCTGCCCAATCAGCTAATTGAACTGAAATAAATTCAGGGCCATTATCCATTCTTATCTTTTCTGGATAACCACGCCAAGCAACAACGCGATCAAGGACTCGAAGTACACGAGTTGTGGGTAAGCTCAAATCAATCTCTATTGCGAGCGCTTCACGATTAAAATCGTCCAACAGATTAAAAGTACGAAAACGTCGACCGCACATTAATGAATCGCTCATAAAATCCATAGACCAGCACACATTAGCTTTCTCTGGAACGCAGAGTGATGCAGGGTTTCTGTTTGGTAATCGTTTTTTACCTCTGCGACGCAAATTTAGATTTAATAAGCGGTACACTCGGTGTACACGTTTGTGATTCCATTTATGCTGCCAACGCCTCAGTGTTTTAAATAACTTACTAAAGCCATAAGCAGGATAGCGCTCTACTGCCTTTTGAAGAGCACAAATGATTTCATCATCTCGATGAGGATTTGATTGATACCGATAAACTGAGTCGCTAATGTCAACAACTCGGCAAGCTCTGCGTAAGCTGACATTATGTGCTTTTCGCACATAACCAACGAGCTCACGGCGAACCGATGGCTTTACAGCTTTTTTTCAATAACATCTTTGAGAATAGAATGATCTAAACTCAAATCGGCATACATCTGCTGTAGGAAAGGAATAAAGTTTCATACTAAACAGACAAGTAACCCTGTTCGTACCGTTATTAGAATAAATGTGACCAGAAATAAAGATCCATACTAAATGCTATTACGAAGTCTGAATTGAGCTAAAACTGAGTATTAAAGTATCATACTGGTACGACAGAATCGCTCGGTGATCACACACTGAAAATCCGTATCGTAACTCGGAAATGGACAAAAGCCATTTAGTAAATTGCAATAAATGGCTTCTATCAGATTAGTAAAAGTATTTTAAAGTCGTAGTATTTTGATATTGGTTTTAGTATTGCTTTGTATAGCCGATTAATATTGACGGTGTTAGGACTTGCGGTAATATCACTGGAGTATCCACACCCTTTTTATACCACAAATAAAGTGGCACACCTGATCGGCCCTGTTGTGATAAAAATTCGGTGATCTGGCTATCGCCATTGGTCCAATCTCCCACCATCACCGCAACATTATTGTCTTTAAATGCTTGTTGCACTTCATCACGATCAATTGACGTTTTCTCGTTTACTTTGCAGGTTAAACACCAATCCGCAGTGAAATACACAAACATATCTTGTTTAGTGCGTAGCTCAGCGATTTTATCTTGATCAAAGTTGAGTACTTGCGTCTCTTCTTCATTAACTGAACGACTCGCTATTTCGCCCGTACTTGGCACGAGATAAATGACAAGTAACAGAGGAATTAAAGTTAATAGAAGCGCAGGCCACCATCTTCCTTTATGTTGAGATTGTTGCCATGCTCCGGTTATCCATAATCCAAATGCCGATAACATGCTCGTTGCGAGAATCATCATCACATAAGTATCGTTTGATTGACGTAATAAGATCCAAACCAATCCTAAGGCGGTAATAAACATCGGAATAGAAAGCACTTTACGAGCGGTTATCATCCAACCACCGGGCTTAGGCAAACGTGTTCTTAGTTTCGGTATAAAGCTCACGAGAAGAAACGGCAGCGCCATACCAAAACCTAATCCGGCAAAGATCAGCAGTGCAATACTCATCGGTAATACTAGTGCGGCCCCTAGCGCGGTTGCCATAAATGGGCCAGTACATGGCGTGGCAATAAAGGCGGCGAGTACACCTGTCCAAAAATCGCCCATTGGACCTTTTTGATCTTGTAACTTCGAGCCAGATGTTAAAGTGCCAATTTCAAACAAGCCTGCAAGATTAAACCCTATTGCGCTCATTAAGGTGATCAGCACCGAAATCACTATCGGACTTTGCAGTTGAAATGCCCAGCCGATTTGATGCCCCAAGGCTCGTAAACTCAAAATAGCCGCACCAAGAACAAGGCATACCAATACCGCACCTAAGGTGTAAGCAATCGCGCCAGTTTTGGCTCTTTTTTCTGAACTCTGATGGGAAAGACTCAGTATTTTCAAACTAAGAATAGGAAACACACACGGCATAATATTAAGCAACAGACCACCTAAGATTGCGCCTAATAACGCAGTAATGCCTAACCACCATGAGCTGGATTGATCCGTATCCTTGGCATTATCAATATTTTTCGAACTATCAGTTGCAGGAGCAAAAGCGATAGTGTCCGTTTTATTCGCGTCAAAACTGAGACCTATACCACTTTTTAATACCAGAACGCCTTTAAAAACAGGCTCTAGATTGTCACCAACTTGAGTTTGCATCAAAAGCTTATCACCTTTGTGCTGCAAAGTTTGCTTGGCATTATTAACAATCATGCCATTGTTCACGGGGTAAATATGCGCACCTTCAATATCCACGCTACTTGGCAGTGGTAATGAGAGTGTTAACTTACTTTTATCGACCGAAAAACGCCCCTCTGCTGCCATTGGTTTTGACAGCTTTTGACGCCATTGATCAAACTGCTCTTTATTTGAACCTTTATCCAATAACAGCTGGTGGTCTTCACCAACGATAAACGTATGCTCTACTGTTTGTTGCTCTGGCAAGCAAGTTGTCGGATTACAAACCAAATAACTCATATCGACTTTGATCGGTATCGAAGTTCCCACCGCAATATCTTTACTAACTATCATTGGAGCAAACAACACATACTGACCGTGATAGATATAATTCATAATATCACTGGTCACAAGTTGACTTGGCGCAGGGTATTTTACTTCACCTGCTTCAACACCTTTTGGCAAATGCCAATCAAAGCTGGTGGGAAACCCAGCATCACCCGGGTTAACCCAATAGCCATGCCAACCCTTTTGAGGTGTCATGATCAGGGCAACATCTTGCGTCATGTCAGAGGCTAAGTACCCTGATTCTGTCATCATAGAAACTGATAATAGGCGCTGAGTTTCACCTTGCTCAGTCGCCATCACATGTGATGAACATGCTAAAAGAACGAACAAAAGTGTTTGTTTTAAAAAAGCATTCGGCTTAAATGAATTGACCGAATTAAAACAAGCTGTCCATTCTTTCAATGAACGTAGTAAAGATGATGTCATTGCGCGCCTATTTTTAAATAGCATTACATGGTTAAAAGCGATGGCTAGTCAAAAGCCATCGTTTATTGACAAGCTGCCAGTTATTTAAATGATGAAATGGTGTCTAGTGCCTGATTAAAGTCATCATCTTGAATGGAAGACTTCACGGTCACTTTCCCGTCTGGATTGATTAAGGTGATGGTTGGAACTTGGTTCACGCCAAACTGTTTGAATAACGAACCATCTTGGTCAAACACGATAGGTAGCGTGGTGCCATAGCTTTTACGATAATCATTAAGATCATTCACTGAAGACCATAAGTTCGTCGATACTGTCACCCATTGTACTTCTGATGATTTTGATTTTTTCTCTAATAATTCACGTACTTGAGTACACGCTTTAGACGTCGTTGGTTCGGTTTCTTCTAAGTACCATTCACACCAAGGGCCGAAGAAAACCACGCCGACTTTTTTGCTAGTTGCGGTATTAAATTTCACATCAATATTGGTGTTATCAATGGTGGAAAACGTCATGTCTGACACTTTATCACCTACTTGATAGCCTGAATTATCATCAACGAAGGTTGGATTTTTCACCGCTTTTTGACTTGGTTTTTCTGCTACCACTTTATCTAACGCTTGGTGGAATTCTTTGTCATCAACATGACCAAAATAAGCGAACTTGCCGTTTTTATCGATCAACAAATGTTGAGGCGTAACACGCAAATGGAAAGCACGTGCTAATTCACCATTATCAATGGTAATTGGCATGGTTAAGCCCATTTTTTCACGAAATGCCGTTACTGATTTTACATTATCGCTGATACCAGTATTAACCGCGATCACTTGAACTTGGTCGCCATATTTCTTGTAAATCTCTTCAAATCCAGGCATTTGTTCACGACAAGGAACACACCATGTTGCCCAGAATTTAATGTATACCGGCTTCTTACCATACACTTCCGCTAAATCGATCACTTTGCCATCAATCGTTTTTACTGTCATTTGAGGAGCGGCTGTACCAACCAAGCCTTCACCTGCTGATTTTGCTCTACGTTCACCATCAGCAGAATAATCATCGGTTGCATGAGCTAGCTGCATAAAAGCAAGTGAGCATACCAGTGTTACTAATGGTGTTTTCATCCAATGAAACAATCGTATTGACATAACATTATCCTATTTATATTGAAAATTTAGAAAATTTCTGACTTCTCGTGTTTGTACTGCTTTGCGCTAGATACAAGGATAAAAACCAGAAAAAATTAAAGAAGCATCAAACATTCAAACTTAAATGCTCACATACTTGTTGTTGAATTTTTTGTATTTGTTGCTCGACAACCTGTTGCTCACCTGCCGTTCCTTCGATAGAAAAGAAGTGCAACTTAGTTAATCCTATTGTTGAAAGGATCTCTTTCATATATGGCGTGAAAAAATCTGGTTGGTAAACCTGTTCACCAGAAAATACCCCTCCTGATGAAATCAATATATAAACCGGTTTATCTTCTAATAATGGCTGCTTTCCGGTGCTTGTGATTTCAAAGGTTTTCCCCGCACGAACCACATGGTCTAGCCAACATTTCAGGCTAGAAGGTAAAGTATAGTTATGCATTGGAGAAGTGATGATCACTAGGTCAGCTTTATCAAGAGAAACAATGAGCTCATCTGACAAATCTAGACTGGCTGATTGAGTCTGTGAGCTTGCTGCACCACATAAAACTTGCGCATAATGTTGATCAATATGAGGCAATTTTGTTGAATCGAGAGTATCAATGTTTACCTCAGAACGTTCCGCTAAAGTCTTCACCATAGCTTGGGCTATGTGCTGCGTAGATGATAGGTTTTTCTGCGGGCTTGCGTTAACCAATAATACGTTCATATTTTTCTCAAATGGTTATTTTTCGGAATGACTAACCAATCTGGTTTCATCATTAAGGTGGGTATAATACAGCCCAATATGGTGTACAATAAGTGCCATAAATTAACTATTTTAATAGACCATATTTTGAATCCATAATAGGCGGAAATGTTAATGGCTAAACTCTTAGCTTACAAACAAGTTTACCAACGAATTCATAGCGCTATTTTACAAGGTATATTGAAGCCTGGTGAACGAATTCCTTCTGCTCGAACATTAGCAAAAGAGATGGGTGTATCAAGAGGAACGGTCGAGGAAGGGTATGCTCGGTTAAAAGCAGAAGGCTATATCGAATCAAAAGGGCAAGCAGGAACACTCGTCAGTGACAAGTTGCATACTCAGCCGCGAATACTAAAAAAACCAACTGCCGCACGCCAACCCGGATTTCAACCAGAAATCGAATTATCCCAAATTTTACCATTCCAATTAGGCATTCCAGCTTTGGATGAATTTCCAAAACAAGTTTGGGCTCGAATGACCGCAAGGTGCGCGAGAAATATGACAACTGATGATCTCGCTTACCCATCAGTTTATGGTAACCCACAACTTAGAATTGCTATCGCTCAATATTTACAGTTATCACGTGGTATTCAATGTGAGCCCTCACAAGTGTTTATTACTTCAGGATATGTAAATTCCATTAATTGGATTTGCCATGTGTTATTAAAAAAACACGCTTCGGTAGCCATGGAAGATCCCGGTTATCCTCTGACGCGTCAACTGCTGCTGAACAACAGTTTAACCCCACTCCCAATGCTGATTGATGAAGACGGCATTATCTTTGACCCCAAATCAAAAGCTGATGTAGTTGTGGTGACTCCCGCTCATCAAAGCCCAACTTGTGTATCCCTTTCTTTAGAACGTAGGCAAGCGTTACTCAATTGGGCGGAAAGCAATAAACGCTGGATCATTGAAGACGACTATGATGGTGAATATAGACATACAGGGCTCCCTTTACCGGCCTTAAAGAGCATCGATACACAAGATAGAGTGATTTATTCTGGGACGTTCAGTAAAGTCATGTTCCCGAGTTTACGAATGGCCTACATAGTCGTGCCACAAAGCCAGGTGACCGCCTTTGAACAATCATCGGAATTTTTTGCGGGCAATGTGTCGGCACTAACTCAAGCCTCGGTACTGTCTTTCATACAAGAAGGCCACCTCTCACGTCATATTCAGCGGATGAGAAAACTTTATAAAGAACGTCGCGACATGATGACAACGGTATTTCAAGACGTTTTAGGCCCCGCAATCACCATCAATCCACAGCCCGGTGGAATGAATTTGATTGTGCGACTCAACAATAAATCCATTAATGATCTTACATTAGCCAACCAAATGATTGAGTCTGGTTTATTTGCCCACGGATTATCGCAATGGGCTTCATCTCCGTGTGAACCAGGAATCATTTTAAGTTTCACTAATATCCGAGATAAATCTGAATGCTATGAACTAGCTTCTCGTTTCAAAGCGGTGTTAATGGGATTATAAAAATGGTTTTGTCGGATAGGCGACACCTGTTACCAAGTGCCGCCCTCCTAAGAACCGTACGTGCAACTTTCACTGCATACGGCTCAAGCCTCCACTAAGGCGTATTACCTTACCCAGCAACCTAGATAGCAGTTAAAGCAGGCTCCAACCATGAGTGACGACTTTCCTTTTTCGATTTCCTCTTTGCCAAGTAATCTTGGTATTGGGGGTCGAACGGTGTAGCCGCACTTCGGATCTTCACATGTCTTTTAATCGGCGTTTTCGCTATTTGAACTAAGTTGTAATGACAGTCCATGTTCGCAATTTTCTGCCAACCGTGAAATTGCCAACCACCACTTCTATTCATGTAGTATTTGCGCCTGACCCAGTCTTTTGGCTTAGTAGGATGGCGTCTAACCGCCCATCGCCACAGAAGCCAGAAGATTTGATGACCGAGATAGCCGAAAGTTCGTTTTGCAACGCAGTGACGATAATAATTCGCCCAACCTTTCAATTTAGGATTCAATAGTCTGATAAGATCATTGACTGGCATTGTTGCGTGCTTCTTGATGAGTTCACGCAAGTTTCCCAAGAAAGAGAGAACGTTAGTTTTACTCGGTTTGATGAGCAATTTACCTTTGTACTTCCTGAGGTTAAAACCTAAAAAGTCAAAGCCATCATCTATATGAGTAAGGTGTGTTTTCTCTTCAGAGAGTGCCAACCCTCTTTCTTTTAGAAAACCAATTAACCGAGGTTTGATTTCATTGATAAGAACATCTTTTGATGATCCGGTTATTATAAAATCATCCGCATAACCGATGAAGTTAACTCGTTCTCCCGAGCTCTTGTCTACTTCCTTTACAAGCTTTTCTAAGCCCGCAAGTGTCAGTAACATAAGTGTTGGTGAGATAATTCCGCCTTGCGGAGTTCCCTCCGATGTTCGGTAAAACAAACCTTTATCAATATAGCCTGAGCCTAGCCACTGCTTTAGCATTCGTTTGTCTATTTGAACATTTTCAATTAGCCATTCATGCCCGATTTTGTCGAAGCAAGCTTTAATATCCCCCTCCAAAACCCATTTACCTGAGCGCTTAAGACACAAACATTTAAAGCATTGTGCTATAGCGTCAGCAGTACTGCGATTCGGACGAAAACCGTAGCTGTTAGGATCAGCTATCGTTTCCGATATCGGCTCCAAAGCAAGTAAATACAGCGCCTGTTGCGCTCTATCTATCATGCATGGAATGCCTAGAGGTCTAAGTTTGCCGTTCTTTTTCGGGATGTAGATGCGTCTGAGTGGTTTGGCTCGATAACCTTTACGATTCAATTGATCTACTGCGGTCATTCGACGAGCATCTGTATTCCAGATGACTCCATCTATTCCGGGTGTCTTACTGCCTTTGTTTTGAGACACTCGCTTCACAGCCAGTAATTTAGCTGATCTTGAGTGTGTTAAGATCCACTGCAAAGCTCTCGCTTTACTGTGTTTTCCCTCTCGGGTTGCTTTTGCAATGCGCATTTGAAGCTTTAATACGTGCAACTCGACAGCCTTCCAATCGATGGATTGCCATTGAATACTGTTAGGAGAGGCACTAACTTCTAATAAAGCCACCATTTGCGTTTCTCCTTAAATAAAGTTCTTCAAATCATCTTGCAACGGGAGACCAGTTAGAAGTCAGCTCGCTTTCGCGCCAGATATAAACCTGTATCCACTTCATTACAAAGTGGCATTTGCTTTTTCTAACCTCCTTTACCTGCATACCTATCGGCAGTCTTCGCAGACTGCTTTCCCGAAGGGAGATATACAGGCTTACCCTGTTCCGTATGTCGCGCAAAATATCAGGTTAGATGCCCACTATAGTGCGGAGAGCACATCGATCACGAAAGAGTACTGTCCAACTTCTTTCCGGCTCTCATTGCCTTTTTGGCCACAGCGTACAAACCACTTCCGCTGCTTCATCGTATAACGCGCCTTACATGGATTCACTTACGTTCATCATACTGACACCCTAGCACTTACCCGATTTGTGGTTATCAGGAGGAACGTTCTCTCACGATTCAGTTCCCACTCAGTCTAACAACCGAGTTTCGTTACATTGTCGGATTCGCTGCTTTATTCAGAATCCTAGGGTCATCTGGTGATACAGATGGTTCACTCTTATCGTGGTGAACAACGCTTCATACGACTTCAGGTCGCACGGACAAAAACGAGTTATATATTTTAGTAAATTAGGAGGTAACGGATTAACTGAAGTATGGGAAAGTAACGCCGCATTAAGGTGTGAAGCACGTGACCACGATGTTTAATTTTACCACCGTAAATACTGAATTTAACCCAAACCAAAAATGCCAAGCGTGCTGAATCACTCTTAAATGCTTTGTTATGTGACTTTATGCACCTTAGTGGTCATTTCCTGCATAAACCCACATAGGCTCTGTTTTGCCTGCTCGCTCAAAACCTAAAGACTTATAGAAATCTACAGCCTCACCATCCGCTGTGAGCATTTGTTGATGAAAAGAACCATATTTGGTTTGCATTAGCTCCATCATTTTTCTGCCGATACCCTGACCATGAAAATCTGGATGAACCAACATGTGAGGATAATAGACTACTAAAAATCCATCAGATATAGCATTACCAACACCGACCAAAACACCATCGAGTCTGGCTGTTACTAAGCTATCAGAGTTGTTTAAAGCAGGTATCAGCTTTTCTGGAACTTCAGCAGATGACCAACCATTGGCTTGATACAAAGACACAACTTCATCTTGTTCAAGTCCTTTCTCAAATTGTACTTCTAAGCTCATTTTGACCTCCTGTCACATAACGCCGCTATAAATTGCGGCTTTGGAGTTGATTGTTTTGTGGTAGCGTAGCGTTTAACCACAAAACAAGCGACGGAAAAGCCGTCAATTTGATAGCCTTGTTAGGTGCCGCCACCCTCAAATGAAAATCCTGGCGGATACTGGTGAAGCCCGTCGAAATCTCCTTTGGTTAATTTAACCCCTTTAGAACGAGCTATCGCGTATACCATACTTAAATGAAAGTAAAAGTTTGGGTATGCAAACCGTACTAAAAAATCCCCTGCATTCATAGATACTGGGGCTGGGCCAGCCATATCTTGGATTACTACCTCTAGATTATTTTCTACTGAGTCCAAACTGTTCAAGTATTCAACTGTGTCCTGTAGTTGAGCCTTCAAGTTTGAGAAAGACTTCTCGAGTTTCACAAACGATACGACTTCCACGCCAGCAATTGGACAGCACGATCTTAAGGCGAAACTTGCTACGATCTCCGCTTGAATGTACAGCGGAAACATATCTTCGATTAGACGCGCTTCGAGAATACTTTCATCACCTCCAAAGTGTGCCTCTATTTTTTCAACGGTAGCCGACAATAGATCAATATAACCAACGAAAATTTCTATGTGCTTATTTCTCACTACTACTCCTATTCACACCTAACGACAGAAATCAGCGGCGCGGGTACCGCGTCCGCTGCATTGACTTGTTAGAACACAAGCCCAGCAGCGGGGCTACTGGTGTTGAAGGATGTTGACCAGTTTGCCAAACGGATCTCGCACGTAAAAGCGACGCACTCCCCACGGTTCGATTGCCGGGCCATACTCTACGGGGATGCCAAGCTCCTCGGCCTTTTGAAGTGCGGAAGACAGATCATCAACCTCGATAGACAGATCGGGTACAGCCGTGCCGGAACCGCCTTCGGAAGCCACGCTGACTTGCAAAGCCATTTCTTCGTTGGAGCCGAAGGTTTTAATCCAGCCGTGATCCATTAAGAGATTCAAGCCCAAGAAGCCCCCGTAGAACGCCTCGGCCTTGTTCAGTTCCTTGCTGTCGATGTTGGTAACAATCCGGCGAACTTTCACTGTGCCTCCAAAGTGTCTATTGTGTTCTAACGCCGCGTTAAAGGGTAAACAACGCGATGCCACTCAACCTAAACTATTGTGCCATAAACACAAAAGCTAAACTTTAAACCAAAACTGCCAAGCGTTGAGAATCCCTCTTAAACGCTTTGTATGTGCGTGCTAGACGGTAACGCCTTACCGTACCCTCACTGTCATCTGTGTAGTTACCGAGATATTCACCACCACAGTTTTCGATGACCTTTTGAGATGCGGGATTGTCAATTGAGCAAGTAACAATGACTGAGTCAGAGACAACGTGATCTCGCACCCAAGCAAGCAGAAATGAGGCTACACCCTTACCACGAGCTGACGGTCTAGTTTCGTAGCCGACATGACCAATGACATTTTCTACGTTGGCATTAGTACCTTTGCGAACTCGGATTGCGCCTAAAATTTCAGAGTTCGATACACAGTAGTAAGTTGTGCTGGGTAAATATCCGTTTGGTAACTCGGAAGTTGCCTTAGAACGTTCGATCAAACCTGACAAATAAGCTGTTGGATTTTGCTCTACACCCGAATATTTTGGGATACCCGAATCTAAGCATTCTTTCGCATAACTCACTAATATTGGAGCCAAATCAGGATTGGCCTCAACCACTTCCATGTCGATTTTCCTCATAAGCACATAAACAGTTTGTTATGCGTTACTTTCCATCTGACAGCACAGAAATTCTTTGTAAATCTCTGCTCGGAAAATCAGGATCTACATACACGTACATACGACTTATTAATTTTCCACTAAACTCAAATACACTACAAAAACGACCAGTGGACACATTGTTGTCTGGCCAGGAAGTACCGTCACTCATTACACCTCCTTCCTGTCCTTCAACAATAACCTTGTTTCCAGCTGTTGTTATTTGAAAACCGTTTATGTCGTGCCAGATACTGTTCAATGAGCTACCAATTCTATTGCCAAACTCCACTAAGGCATTCTTTCCTTTCGCCTGTCCAAATTTAGGAAAGAAAAAATCAACATCCTCTGAAAATAGATCCAGATAACTAGGATCACCCGCATCTACTTTCTCGAAATACTTAACTACTAGCTCAACTAAATCGTCTTTTTCCATAATTATTCTTACATCCATATTACTCTGACGCATAACGCCACGTTAAGGCGTGACGCGATGTGTGCCAAACTTGAGCGAAGCGAAACTGGCACGCGTTGCGGAATCGCTCTTGAACGCTTTTGTTATGCGTAGTTTGTTTAGCCAAGCACAGGTCTAAAAAAGCTACGCTCATAGCTAACAATGCAGTCCACTTTATCAGCAAATTCGAAAGCTTTAATACATTCAGGATCATTTAGAGACTTATTGCGATAGTCTTCATAAGCTGACAAACTTTCAAACGTAAAAAGTGCCAAAGCTACATTGTTTGCGCCTTCGGATGGAAGAAAGTAGCCATTATGTTGACCACCAAATTTCTCAACAAGTGGAATCCACATTTTCGCGTATTCTTCGAACTCTTTAGCCTTCTTTGGATCTATTACATACCTGACATAGCAAGTGATCATAAATATTAATTCCTTCTAATTACTTAACTTTGTGATCTACGCATAGACATAATGACTCCCATGAAGGTGCTAGCCTCCAATATCGTGGGTTAGCTAAGCCAGAGCCATAATTAGTTTGCTAAAGAACTAAATTAGGAGGCTAGCATGAATAACGATAGCACTATTTTTATTGGGTTAGATACCCATAAATCCTTCACCCAAGTCGCACTTTTAAAAGATAAACGTGGAGAAGCCCCTTCATCGTACAGTCGTATTCAATCAACTAAATCAGCATTTATAAAACTCAGCCAAACACTCCAATCCCAATTTCCTAAAGCTACCCTGAATTTCATTTACGAAGCTGGTCCTTGTGGATATTGGATTTATCGATTGCTCACAAGCATTGGACACCAATGCTACATTGTTGCGCCATCTTTAATCCCCAAAGCGCCTGGCGATAAAATCAAAACCGATAAAAGAGATGCCGCCAAATTAGCGCGCCTTTTTCGAGCAGATGAACTCAATGCCATCTATGTACCTGAAGCAGAAGATGAAGCTATACGTGATTTATCTCGCGCACGAGAAACGGCAATGAAAGATTTAAAAGATGCCAAATTCCAACTCAAAGGCTTCTTACTACGAAATAATATTACGGCAACGGTCAAAGATAACTGGTCTAAAAAACATTTAAGATGGTTAACAGAATTAGTGCTCCCTCATCACAGCCAACAAATTGTGCTGCAAGAGATGATTCAAATCATCTCGGAACGAATGCAACGATTACAAAGGCTCGATAATGAGCTGCTATATCAAGTTAAAAACTGGCGTTACTACCCTGTTGTAAAAGCGATTCAAGCGATGAGAGGCGTTCGTTTACTCGTGGCATTAGGAACCATCGCTGAACTGGGGGATTTAAGGCGTTTTGACCACCCGAGAAAGCTCATGTCCTACCTTGGGCTTGTCCCATCTGAGCACTCTAGTGGACAAAAACGAAGACAAGGCAGTATTACAAAATGTGGCAATAAACGAGCTCGACGATTATTAGTTGAAAGTGCACATACTTATAAACACAAACCCAATATCTCAGCAGAGCTGCAAATACGACAAGAAGACTTATCAAAAGAAATTATTGATATTGCTTGGCAAGCTCAGCTTCGGTTATGTCGGCGCTACCAACGATTAATGTTTTTAGGAAAGCACCGCAGTGTCGTCGTCACAGCGATAGCCCGTGAAATGGTCGCATTTATTTGGGCGATTGCTCGGGAGGTGGTAATCATACCGATTGATCCACGCCAAAGAATATCAAGGTTACCAGTATGAATAATAAATTAGTGTTAGCGCAACGCATTAAGCATCGGGTGTGGCATAAACTCCGACGGCGTTAGGATGGCAATAGCCTAACGGCTATTGAACCACGAGCATAGACTGCAGACAGGTGCCACGACGGAATAAGTAAGGTAAGCTCTGCTCACTTTAGAGTGAGTAATCTACGAATACCAGCATGATAACCGACGAAAGTACTTGCTTGAGCAATGCGTTAACACTATCTCTTTTTTAAAGAAAAATGCCCAAAATAACTGGGTAGAATTTTTGCGCTCTACTTGACAGTGGGAGTCATACCAACGCCCAATTAAGGTGTGAGCCACGCTACCACGACACTCAATTTGGACACCGTAAACACTAAACTAAACCCAAAAATGCCAAGCGTGGTGAATCACTCTTAAATGTTTGTTAGGTGCTAGCCCCCAACTCTTCTTGAAGGCTCTAATTGATGAAGATAGCGTGTAAATGTGTCTTTAGGACGCTCTAGATTGTTTTCTGCTAGTACCCTAGATGCCATACCACGGTGGTTACTGCCATGAGTTAACAAATGGAGCAGAATCTCTTCGATTGACATCTGCCCTGTGTCACCATCAATAAACTTAAATGAAACAACTCTTTTTAGATCTTCTTTGGTTGCAGCGCACACATACTGAACTAACCATGAGTCGTTTTGATTCATTGTCTCTCGAAGCTCCGATATTGTTGGAGTCTCAACGGTATTGTCACCACTATATTTTTCAGGCTCACCCATAATTCGACTGATGAAGAGACTATCAACGACTGTTGTATGGTTTAAGATTCTAACGAAAAAGGTAGCATCACTTTCTGGAAGTATTGAGAACTGTTGTTCTCCAATATCAAGCAATTCGTTATTTGCCCACTTTTTATATTGAAATGCCTTAGAAAAGTCCATTTTTTCTCCATTGTTGTTCATTTGAGAGCTGAAGAGCTCAAGCTGCACCTAACGCCCTGTTAAGGTGTGAGCAACGCAATACAGACGCCACCGCATAACACCTTAAACACTAAAACCAACGCATAGTAAAAATGCCACGCGTTGCGAATCCCTCTTGAGCAGTTTGTTATGTGCGTACTAAACGTTGCCACTGTTAGAAGAATTGAAAGAAAACATACGAACTTCGTCGCGAGGAAACCAACCTAGTTTTTCGTAGAAAGACTGCGCATTAATGTTATCATTTGCGACAAATAGATGCGTTTTGGCTATGCCTGCTTTCGATAGAGCTTCCACTGCTGACGATATGAGCTTTGCACCAACACCTTTACCTCGAAAAGTCGAATCAACAGCCAGATGCTGCACATAACCTCGACGACCATCAGTCCCAACTAAAATAGCACCTATAATATCGTCACCATCCAATGCAACGAAGCTAAGGTTTGGATTGCGTTTTAGGTACTTACCTATGTTTTCCTTTGAATCTGCATCTCGTAACAACATCGCTTCTGTTGTTGACCACAAGCCTATTACTTGCGAGTAATCTGAGATATCCATTTCTCTTATCACTACCGATTTTCCTCTGAGCACATAACGCCCGCCTAAGGGGCTGGCAATGCATTAACACAAAACTCAAACACAACAACCGTAACCACTTCGGCTCAATGGGACTGGACACGCCGCGCGTTGACAGTCCCTCTTGAGGCGTTTGTTAGCATTTTTGCTGAAGATTAGCGCACATCATTGAAGCGATGGTTTGCGAATTGGTATCACTTTTCGATGATAGACCATCGACAACACCTTTTTGATTTATCTCTGACTGGTTCTGACTCAACTTCCACTTACCACTGAGGGAGTCTATGGCAATTTCAATACCAACTACCGCTGATAGCATATTCTGAATATATGATTCAGGAGCGTCCGACATCGACCACGGAATTACCTGCTCTCTCTCATGCTCGGAAGTTAACTGCTCAAGAATTCCAACTATCCACTGAGGATCATGAATGAACCGTATTTTTCCTTTCACATGTACAACAACATAATTCCACGTGGGAACAGCCTTACCATTTTCTTTCTTAGTCGGATAATTGTTCGGGGATATATAGGTGTTGGGGCCATTAAAAATCACTAGTGCTTCGGATAGTGGCTCCGTGGTTTGCCAAAGTGAGTTAGCCTTAGCTATATGCCCTTTTAAATATAATTCCCCATCCAATTCCATCAGACATAACGGAAGATGATTAGCATCAATCCCCGACTCAGATAAAGTAATGATTGTTGCGAATGGATATTCGCGTATCAACCCCACGAGTTCTTCAATATTTTCCTGTTTAAACTTCCTTGGAATATACAAATTTCTCTCCTTGAATGCTAACGCTTTGTTAAGGGGCGCAGCAACGCAATAAATGACTGTCTGCACAACACCTTAAACACTGAACTCACTGCATACTATAAATGCCACGCGTTGCAAGTCCCACTTTAACAACTTGTTAGCCGGATTTTATGGCTTTAAGAATGCCAATTTAGCGCCAAAACTAATAAAAATCACACCTGTTATTGAATTCAGCCATTTTCTAAATTTAATATTACTCGTTGCCTTTTTAACGCTTGATAGCAACATTACCATCGCCGAAAACCATACAAAATTAATTGTTGCATGCGCACTCACCAAAGCATAAGCATTATATGCGCTATCATTCACCGTTAAAAACTGAGGGAAAGCGGCCAAATAAAAAATAGATACTTTGGGATTTAATACATTAGTTAAAAACCCCTCGATATACGCTTTACGAACTGACATCTCTTTTTGAGAATTTTCACCATTGCTATTCTGTTTTATCTCGCTGACTTTCGATACATTACATAAGGATTTTATTCCTAACCACACCAGATAGGCTGCGCCGACTATTTTCAATATGTAAAACGCTTCCGTACAATGAAGCAAGAAGACTGAAATACCAAATATTGATAGTGTTCCATGAACATAAAAGGCAGTTACGAAGCCCCAAACATTCGCAAACCCTGCTTTACGACCAGAAAGTGAAACAGTTTTAGCAATAAGAAAGCCATTTGGTCCAGGCGAAATCACTAACAACGTAGCGACTATAATAAATGTCAATATATTATGTAATTCCATATAAATTAAATTCCTTTTTTATTGATTGACTTCAATGTCGATAAAGACGGCTAACGCCCGGCTTTGGGGCGGACTTGTAGCCGCGCAGCGGCGAAAAGGCCGTCCCAGCCCCGAAGGGGTGACAACAGCCGTTTGTTATGTGATGTGAAGCCAAAGCTAAACACCGGCTTTGACCATATCTTTGATCTTTATTGCTTTTTCGAAGTGATCCAATTTGTGAGTTTCTATCCACCACCGAGCCGCTTCCATGAGAACCTCCGGCTGATCGTTTTTGTTCTTAAAAAATGCGTAAAACGAAAGCCCCACCGCCGCGCCTTTTTTCTCTATTTTTAGATCACATACTTCGATAATCTTTTCTCTAAGTTCTTTCCGCAAAGCAGTATTCCTTCGTTGGGCTGATCACATAACGTTTGGCTAAGGGGCGGGCTTTAGCCCGTCCCAGTGAGCGAAGCGAACGATTTGAGCCAGTTGTTAGCTGGCGGTTTTGCTGTGGTGGTAGTAAAGGTAGGCTAGCCCAATAGGGGCAATAAATATTGCAAAGCTCCAGCAAAGCAGCATTGTAAATATTTTCACGATGATCATGAGTATGGCATTTACAAAGAACACGTTATTTCCCATGATAAAGCCGACAACGCTCTCATAGACAAAACGCGAGTAAGGATAAAGAAGTGTGTTGATTGCAAGCAGCGCAATCATGCTGAATTGAATAGGCTTTCCACCGTTGATTACTACATAAATTATCAGGGCTGCAAATAGGGATCCAAAGAATAATTGGCGGATATAGTATTGAGCGGAAAGGCCGCCAAAGGTTTTTTTGATTATTTCTTGCATAATTTTCTCCTTGATTGGATTTTCAGCACTTTCCGAGGCTGAGGTTTCGTACAGCTAACGCTTGGCTTTGCGGCGTGCCGGAGCGCAGCGTAGGCGCGTCCGCCAACAGCCACTGGTTATACGGACTTTACCACCAACATATCAGTAGCACCTTTTTGAAACCGGTAACTAACAGGCTGCAATGAGACATCAATCCCATCGGCAGATAATGCGGTCATTACCTGATCCAAATGCTTCGAGACCTCTCCGTCTAAGGATACAACTGGAAAGACACGGACTTCGGTCGCCACTCTACATAGCTCCCGCATTGATGCGAGGTGAGTTGCCCCATCCACATGGTCGCTGTATAGAAAAAGATAGTGGGAGCAGAGTGCCAAATCGAACTCAGAGTCGGAAAACGGCAGCGAAGGCAAAGACGCTGATACATAACGCCCTTGCTGACACCCCGCCTCAAAGTCGCCAAGGAACCTCGACATGGCATTCATACGGATCTCGCCAAGATGCTCGACGCTACTCAGTGACTCCCAAATATACTTGTCTGCGTCCTGCCGCATCTTAGTCATGATTTCCGGGTACACTTCATCAATCCGGCGACGTATTTCGTTGACCTGAAACTGGTAAACCGGATCACAGGAAGTGACTTGGCACCCACGGCCTGTTGCCTCTACATTGAAGCTTGCGGGGCCATCACCGCAACCAAGGATACGCTTTTTCAGGTCACTCTCGGATAATCCGAACATCGCCTGATACTCTTCAAAAGATCGGCCCCACGGGACTACATTGGTTAACTTCAAATCTGACTCTCCTTAGTCTGTATAGACATAATGACTCCCATGAAGGTGCTAGCCTCCAATATCGTGGGTTAGCTAAGCCAGAGCCATAATTAGTTTGCTAAAGAACTAAATTAGGAGGCTAGCATGAATAACGATAGCACTATTTTTATTGGGTTAGATACCCATAAATCCTTCACCCAAGTCGCACTTTTAAAAGATAAACGTGGAGAAGCCCCTTCATCGTACAGTCGTATTCAATCAACTAAATCAGCATTTATAAAACTCAGCCAAACACTCCAATCCCAATTTCCTAAAGCTACCCTGAATTTCATTTACGAAGCTGGTCCTTGTGGATATTGGATTTATCGATTGCTCACAAGCATTGGACACCAATGCTACATTGTTGCGCCATCTTTAATCCCCAAAGCGCCTGGCGATAAAATCAAAACCGATAAAAGAGATGCCGCCAAATTAGCGCGCCTTTTTCGAGCAGATGAACTCAATGCCATCTATGTACCTGAAGCAGAAGATGAAGCTATACGTGATTTATCTCGCGCACGAGAAACGGCAATGAAAGATTTAAAAGATGCCAAATTCCAACTCAAAGGCTTCTTACTACGAAATAATATTACGGCAACGGTCAAAGATAACTGGTCTAAAAAACATTTAAGATGGTTAACAGAATTAGTGCTCCCTCATCACAGCCAACAAATTGTGCTGCAAGAGATGATTCAAATCATCTCGGAACGAATGCAACGATTACAAAGGCTCGATAATGAGCTGCTATATCAAGTTAAAAACTGGCGTTACTACCCTGTTGTAAAAGCGATTCAAGCGATGAGAGGCGTTCGTTTACTCGTGGCATTAGGAACCATCGCTGAACTGGGGGATTTAAGGCGTTTTGACCACCCGAGAAAGCTCATGTCCTACCTTGGGCTTGTCCCATCTGAGCACTCTAGTGGACAAAAACGAAGACAAGGCAGTATTACAAAATGTGGCAATAAACGAGCTCGACGATTATTAGTTGAAAGTGCACATACTTATAAACACAAACCCAATATCTCAGCAGAGCTGCAAATACGACAAGAAGACTTATCAAAAGAAATTATTGATATTGCTTGGCAAGCTCAGCTTCGGTTATGTCGGCGCTACCAACGATTAATGTTTTTAGGAAAGCACCGCAGTGTCGTCGTCACAGCGATAGCCCGTGAAATGGTCGCATTTATTTGGGCGATTGCTCGGGAGGTGGTAATCATACCGATTGATCCACGCCAAAGAATATCAAGGTTACCAGTATGAATAATAAATTAGTGTTAGCGCAACGCATTAAGCATCGGGTGTGGCATAAACTCCGACGGCGTTAGGATGGCAATAGCCTAACGGCTATTGAACCACGAGCATAGACTGCAGACAGGTGCCACGACGGAATAAGTAAGGTAAGCTCTGCTCACTTTAGAGTGAGTAATCTACGAATACCAGCATGATAACCGACGAAAGTACTTGCTTGAGCAATGCGTTAACACTATCTCTTTTTTAAAGAAAAATGCCCAAAATAACTGGGTAGAATTTTTGCGCTCTACTTGACAGTGGGAGTCATACCAACGCCGCATTAAGGTGTGAGCAACGCTGCCCCTCAAACTAAAGTATTGCGCCGTAAACACAGAACCCAACCTTGACCTGAAAATGCCAAGCGTTGGGAATCACACTTAAATGCTTGTTATGTACAAAGTTCCAACAACTGCCTGACTTCTTTTTCTTCGCGGCCTTTCTTAACAACCTTGCCCATAGGATTAAACCAGATTGCTTCAATACCTGCTATGACTGCTGGCTCAATATCTTTGTCGTATGAGTCACCTATCATTACCACTGATTTGGGGTCAACGTTTAAGGTGTCGATAATACGATGAAAGAAGTCCGGATCGCCTTTACCAATACCAAGGTTAGCTTTGCAAAAGTAACCTGAGATAAAAGGTGACAAACCTACTCGGTCGAAAGCCAATTTGATATCAGTTTCTGTTGAGTCGGCAGCATTAGTAGCAACATAAATTTGATGGTGTTTCGACAGTATTGCTAGAGTTTCCAGAGCACCGTTCACAGCTTGTATACTTTCCCAATCACACATTTTCCCTACTTGATCTGGGAAGTCGACCATCAGCGTATCGCCCCAATCGAATAAGTACACTTTGCTCATTTTCCCTCCATGTACATAACGCTCAGCGCAGGCGCAGCCAGCGCGGAGCGCATTTTGTATTAATGTTTGAGCGATAGCGAGTAACACAAAAGGTGCGTAGCGTTGGCTGTCGCTCTGCCGCTGCTTGTTATGCGACAGGTGCACCGACCGCTTCCAGTTTTTTCCGGATGGAGTCGATTGACTCGTCATACTCCCAGTACATCACACGGCCATGCGACCCAGTAACTAAAAGATACTGCTCACTAACCGACTGCAGCCTCTCTATTGCAACCAGCTTTGTTACGTACTTCTCTTCATTCACCGCTTCTGCAATTTCATTATTGTTTTCATCATATCCATGAACGATTATCGCTGTCTTAACATTTACCTCTAGGTACTGCATCTATTTAATTTCCTTCTTCTTGTCGCATAACGCCGCATTCAGCGGCTTGTCCGCTGAAATGCTTTGTTAGCATCGAGTGCTTCAATTTTTGCTACTGTCTTCTGATAAATTTCATCAAGTCCAGTAGCGAGCTCTTGGATATTGTAGTGCTCACCCCTGAAGCCAAATATGTTTGTAGCAGGATCGAAATGGTGAATGATGTCAGAGTCTTGTATAGAGTCACCACCAATAGCTGACCGAGGCCCAAAAAGACGATGAACTATATTTCTATTTTTGCTGTTTTCTGCCCAATCATCTAAACGCTCATCGAAATGTTCAAAGTGGTCTCGTAGAGAACGATTTTGAACTGGATGGCCACTTTGAAGCTGAAGCATATCTCTAAGCGCCTGACCTCTGCGGTGAGCTCGCTTCGTGCTTTGTTTATTTCTTCCACCAGGTGGCCAAAAAATACGAGAAACGGCGGCAGCATGATGGATCAGATCAAGAGCATGCTGAAAGAAATCGTCATCTATTTTTCTTTGGGTGATTGCGTTCATTATTTGAATGGAATGAAAGCATCTCTCGCACTCTTGCTTAGCTTGTTCGAGATATATTTTGGCTAAAAAATCATCCATGTTTCACCTTGTATGCTAACTTCACATTAAGGGGCACAAAATACCACAAAACTAAATTGTGCCACCGTAATCACTAAAACCGATTTTAAACTAAAAATGCTAAAGGTTTTGTGTCCCTCTTAAATGTTTTGTTATATTTAAGACTTTGAGCTTAAAAGTACTCCACTACCCATGCCAATAAACAAACCTCCAGTCATTTTTGCCAACTTACCTTCGAAGTTTTTAGTGCTGAGTTTTTGTCCTACATAGCGAGCAATGAATGCGTAACTTAAATGAACACCCAGCACAATAGAGCAAATTGACAGATACATTATTGCAAATTGCTCGACATAAGGATGATTGGTATCCAAAAACTGTGGTAGGAATGCAGACAAAAAAATCATCGTTTTGGGGTTGCTAGCAGAGATAAGAAAGGCTTCTTTAAATAGGAGCTGTGAACTCATTTTAGTACTTATAGATTTTGACTTTGTTAACTCAAAACTACTTTTTCTCGCTTGCCTAAAACTCTTGATGCCAAGGTAAATCAAGTAAAAGCCACCCACACATTTCATGATAGTAAACCATATAGGCAAACGAGCTAGTATTTCTCCAACACCTATCGCAACCAACCCAACGATAATTAGCTGACAGAAGAGGTTACCGAAGACAGCTGATAATGCTGACCAAAATCCATATTGAACACTATTCTTAACTACCAATAGTACATTTGGCCCGGGGGATAAGGTCACAACTAGATAGGCTAGAAAAAACATAGCCCAAGTTTCTAAGCTCATTGAATACTCCTTTACTCAATAAAAAATATAACGCCGCGTTAAGTGGTGAACAACGCGACCACCAAACCTAAAACATTGTGCCGTAAACACTAAATTCAAAGCAAACCGAAAATGCCACGCGTTGTGAATCCGTCTTAAACGCCTTGTTATGTACTTGCTCCCTCTGGCACGATCATAGGTAGGTCTGTACAACCAAAATCTAAACCAAACTGACTTAACAAACAGGTTAACTGACCTCTGTGGTGCGTTTGATGATTGAAAATATGTTGGCAAAACTCACCAACCGTACGTTCAATCACCTGCCCTTCGGTTGTCGTATACCTGACTACTTGGTTACAACTACCGGCACAAAACTGATTAGTGATTTCAATATAGATTGAGTCTACAAGTTCTCGTAATCCAACGAGTTCATTCAGATTTGAAGCGAAAGTATCAGAAACAGACTTAGAAACGGGTAACTTCTCTAGCACTGTAGGTTCAACTGATACCAACTCATTTGCTACAAGACGCTGAAGCATGATTAAGTCACCGAACAAGATATGATTCCAGTGATCCATAATTGTCGGGAAAAATGAGCTAGTATTTTGATGCAACTGCTCATGCGTCAGCTTACTGCAAACATCAAGTAACTGCTTATTCATTCGCTGATTGTACAGCGCCAACATCCTGAAATTTGAGGATAAATCCATTTGACCTCCAAAGTACATAACGCCCTGTTAAGGGGTGAGCAACGCAATACCGAAGTCGCCGCATACCACCTTAAACACTAAAACCAACGCATAGTGAAAATGCCACGCGTTGCGAATCCCTCTTGAACAGTTTGTTATGGCGATGCTAACGTTTAGCCACTATTCTCATTTCAACAAGTGCGTTCTCTGGGATAAATTCTGACACTCCAATAGCTGACCAAGCAGGATAAGGTTTTTTAACATATTCATCTTTTACTTTTGAAAACACGTCTATGTGCTTC
This sequence comes from Vibrio gangliei, assembly GCF_026001925.1. Lineage (NCBI taxonomy): Bacteria > Pseudomonadati > Pseudomonadota > Gammaproteobacteria > Vibrionales > Vibrionaceae > Vibrio > Vibrio gangliei. Next base: position 1,890,370 of record NZ_AP021869.1, read on the forward strand.
TTTAAGTCAATGTGGAATGTCGTCATTTCGAGGATATGGTCGTAAGTTAACCCTGCCGCATTAAGGTAAACCCCGAGCTTATAAAAAGCGTCATGGAACTGTTCTTCTGGGTTCGTACTTATTTGCTTACCCTTCCTAGCAGCAGTAACGCCTGACAAATATACAGTGCCATCAGCTTCAATTACTGGCGAGAAATGCCAATCATCAAAGTAATGCCTAAATTCATCTGGTACTATCGATTTTTTCATATTTCCCTCTAAGCCATAACGCCGCGGTAAAAGGCGCGCCGACAGGCGCGTCCAGTGGAGCGAAGCGGAACGGATTTTGACCGCCTTGTTAGGCATTTTAATTTTCACGCAAAACGACCTCGCCGGTTCTTGGATTTGTAAGAGTAACATTTTCAAGTGCTTGTATAAGCCAACTTTCATTTTGCTTTGTTATTACTGCGAGAATTAATGTATCGACTTCATGAGGACCTGCTGGATGAGCGACACCTGCAGCCAAACGACTCCAGAAATGTATTACTGCAACTCCAGTAGCAATATGAGAAACATCAATTAATTCGTTCTTTAGCGTTGAGTCGCTGTAGATAGTTTCGTGAATGGGAACGTGGAGGTTCACTATTTCATTAACACCGCGAACATAGTGCCCAAAGCGATTCACAAAAGTCGCTTCTTCATTAAATAAGTTACCAAGTGCGTTCATATCGTGGACATTCCATGCCTCCTGAAATGCAACTGGAATATCTTCTGGCTTATTTATCTTACTCATATACTTGAACTCTTGTCGCGCCGCATGGCAGCCTAACATTCTTAATAACAGGCCGGCTCGTTTTCCCTCCAACCTAACTTACAATCAATCTAACATAAACCATTAAAAAATAAAGAATATACATAAATTTTATTATTTTACCTTCACATAAAAACGAGCCGGCCTGTTATCACTTTTTACGTGGCATGTTATCTTGGGGAGTTCTTGATTCAACTTACCTATTAACAACGACTTACTAATTGCTCTGCCGACAAAATGAGCCACTACTCCTGATAAAACAAGCCATTTTTCATACTCAAACTCCTTCTAACACCAATAAACTGTATAAAAAAACAGTTTTGGGAGGTGGGAAATGGCAAGCAAATTCATTGAAGAAATCCGTAGACACATGCGAATGCGAGGCTATAGCCTCAAAACAGAAAAGGCCTATATATACTGGATAAAATACTTCATTCGCTTTAATAAGCTAAAGCATCCTCAAGATATGGGAACGACTGAGGTAACAGCCTATCTGTCTTATCTTGCTAATGAACAACACGTCGCTATCAACACTCAAAAAGTCGCGCTTAATGCGATTGCGTTCCTTTACAACCAGTTTTTACAAAGACCGCTTGGTGATCTAGGTTTTACTTATGCTAAAAAGCAGCGCAAGGTTCCGAGCGTACTTACGCCAAATGAAGTCCAACTGATACTGTCACACCTTTCTGGTGTTAATCACATCATTTTTTCTCTGTTGTATGGTTCTGGACTTAGAGTTAATGAGTGTTTGAGAATTAGAGTTCAAGATCTTGATTTACAAAACCTATCTTTAACCGTGCGAGATGGGAAAGGGAAAAAAGATCGCGTAACTTTACTTAGCCCAACGTTAATTGGTTCTCTTCAATTGCAAATTCAGAAAGCGTCAAAAATACAAGAAGAAGATATCAAACAAGGCATCGGTCCCTCGCTTCCACACGCCCTTGGTAAAAAGTACCCGAACGCTTTTAAACAAATTGCTTGGATGTTTATCTTTCCTTCTTTAAGCATCTGTCGGCACCCACTGACTAATCAGCTTTGTCGGCATCATTTACACGATTCTGCACCAAGAAAGGCTCTCAAACGAGCGGTGCAACAGGCTAAAATCTTTAATAAACGAATAACATGCCATACCTTCCGTCATAGCTTCGCTACCGAACTGCTGCGCTCGGGGCAAGATATTCGTACAGTCCAAGAGCTATTAGGACATTCAGATGTAGCGACGACACAAATCTATACCCATGTTATTGGCGAACATTTTGCGGGTACTGTAAGCCCACTAAATAAAATCTTTATTGAAAACTATAAGGAAAACCAATGATCCTTGCCATGAACCAAACATAACAAAAATTAGGGCTTATTTGGAACAGATACTTGAGTGGAGTAAACAATCTAAATTGCTTTGGGGCATTTTCGATTTAGGAATGGCAGCGTATCGATTGCGATCGCTGCCATTTTAGTATGATACTTTAATACTAAGTATGAATCTTTATTACTTGGTATGAGACTTTATTACTCTCTCACATTAGGTTTTGGTCAACTTCAACCGTAGTTCCCCGAGGGGAGGGAGTCCATACATCTTAGAGGGACGACACTTGGTAACAGGTGTCATCTACTAGATAAAAACGAGTTTGATGCTGAAAGATATGACATACAACTCATGCATTCTGCAAATTAGATACTAGTTGACCTATTTTTTATAATGCGACAAAGTATATGAAAATAGTAATAGTCAAACCGTAGTAGTTATTAACACTATAAGTATTTTTAGGTGCATTTCGATTTTTAGAGAAAGAGACTTGTATGTATCCTTCTGAGTGAATAATTCATTGAATAGACAAAGTTTTAATATAATCACTTGGTGTTAGTCCAAATTTGCCTTTAAATCGTTGGCTAAAACGTCCTTCGGATTGATAGCCACATGAAAGAGCCAGCATTGCGACGTTATTGTGGCCTGTCTGCATTAAGTTTAATGCATGATTTAATCGGACTTCTGCCAGCACTTCTCTATACTGCGTATCCTCTTGCTTAAGTTTTCTAATCATTGTTGAACGGCTAATAGCAAAGTGCTGTGCCACCGTGTCCAGACAATGTTCTTCACTTGGATTTTTCGCTAGATAGTGGCTTAATTTCTGACTAAATGTCGTATTGGTATCAGTGAACAGACAATGTAATACGCCATGCTCCGCCAATTGTTGATAAAGCCCCTGTACCCAATAATATTGGGTCTCCTGACTCATACTTTGTTGGTTGAATGAGAAAAGTGCATTAAGGGTAACTTGTAACGCGTCACTAGCTTCTACTATGGGTGGCTGTTTGGCACCACTGTTACTTTTACTTAGCTCAATTTTTGAGTCATTCGGTAGGCTATAGAAACTGAACACTCTGGAAAGGAAATTCCCTTTTTGTGGTAGGTTCTCAAAGCTCAATGACTCGCAAGCCTCACACAGTAACAATTCTGAATGGGAAACGTCGATGGTCGATTCCCTCCAAAATAGACGTTTACTACCAGTCATAATTTGAATAATGCTTGGGGAAGGAAGTTTTACGTTTCTGAGCTTTTGAAGTTGCTCTGCTCGGAATATCGTAACTTGATACTGTTGGTTCATCATTCCCCCTCTTTGTTACCTTGGCTTAACGTGTATAAGTAGCGGTTAACTTGGATTTGCCTAAAGCGATGCTGTTTAGCGTAAAGCCGACCACGGCCGCTGTCGTATTTTCGCTTAATTCCAGTTTTTCTGTAGGCAATGCCCACACAGTAAATTGATAACGGTGCATACCATGCCCTTTAGGAGGACAGACACCACCAAAGCCAGTGGAACCATAATCGATACGAGATTCGATACCACCTAAATTTTTAATATTTACCCCTCTCGGTAGTTGGTGGACAGAAGCTGGAATATTGAATGCAACCCAATGCCAAAAGCCGCTACCAGTGGGGGCGTCTGGATCGTAAACTGTGATTGCAAAGCTCTTAGTGCCTGATGGTACGTCTTTCCAGCTTAGTTGAGGTGACTGGTTATCACCGCTACAACCCCAGCTATTATATTCAAAGGTCTTAGCCATAGGGTAACCTTCTTGAATGTCTTTACTTTTTAATTCAAAGGCTTGTGCTGATCCCAGCGTTGTCAAGCTTAGTGCCAATATCGACGTACTGATTACTTTCATTGAAGTGTTCCTTTTCTTTAGTTCGGGGCATAATTATATGCCTCTTACCAAAAATTGGACGATCAATAAGTATCATAAAATGTTTTTTCAATGATTTATTGATACTTATAGTTTTTAGTAAACAGTTTATACGAATGATTGTTTGATAGATATTGCGGTATTACATAGCACAAGTGTGCCTATTGACGAGCTTGTTTGACCTCATCCCGGTACTACCGAATCGCTTAGTGATAACACTGAGCCGAGCAGGGCAAATGCACCTTTGTCCAAAAATGCGGTTTAGTCTCAGGGTATGACTGTTGGCCTACGTGTATTTACCAAAATACTGTATGGACCTTCTAGACCTCATATTCTGACTATAGGCCGTTGTGGATTATGTGATTAGGGTCAGGCAGACGAGTTTTATTTGCGGGGCAGAGGCTATCAGTAAGGTAGTTTGCTCAAAACAGCATTCTCCTAATGTAGGATGCGTAAAATAGCGTTTTCCCCCATCTCGATAACTAACATTCTGTTGGTGCCAACACTCTTTAAACAAAGGACTCTGCTCACATAATTCTTCAATTAATTGCTGTGCTTTTCCATCATTGGCGATGCGGTTGAAGTCGACTCTGAATTCTGCGATCAGTCTTTGTGCTCGTGATGACCAGTTAGTTATAAGCTGTTTTGCTTTAGCCGATAGAAAAGTATAACGAAGTAGGTTGTGTTCACTATCTTTTGAGTCTAGCCAGCCTAGAAATAGTTGCTCGGCAGGGGAATTCCAACATTTTGCATTCCAGCGAGCATCCAAAATATAACAAGGACCTGAGAATTGTTCTACAAGCGCGGAAATTGTAGCCGGAACCTCAGATTCTAGTACATCATTTATATATGGATCGCGTTTTTCAGCCAATTCGAATAGAGTTCCACGTTCAGCTTTATTGAGCTGGAGTGCCTGAGCAAGTCGGGCCAAAGTGACCGGAGATGCTGTTTGATGGCGACCCTGCTCGAGCCATGTCACTAATGTCGTACTGATACCAGCCGCCTGGGCTAATTCTTCCCTACGTAGTCCTGGTGTGCGTCGCTTGCCTGCTGAGCAATTGGGAGCAGGTAGCTGCTCCCTGTGCGCACGTATGAATTGTCCGAGTCTATGTGTCAAATCTTGCATGTTACTTTTTATACCATGATCTTTACTGATCTGGTAGAGCTCTTTAGATGATATAGGATAAAAATCATCATATGTTTGCTAACTAGAGGAAAACGCATGCCTACTTATGAACAGAACGAACTCATTCAAAATCAATTTAATCCGCAAGCAGACGCTTATTTAAAGAGTGCTGTGCATGCTAATGGGATCGATTTACAAAAACTCGTTGCATTGGTTGGCCAGAATCCTGAGGCCAGGGTTTTAGATATGGGATGTGGTGGGGGGCATGTTAGTTTTCAGTTGGCTGCTCAAGTTGGTGAAATAGTGGCATTTGATTTATCGCAGTCTATGTTGGATGTTGTACAGGATGAATCGAGCCGACGCGGTTTGAGTGTTTCAACACAGCAAGGAAGTGTTGAGTCACTTCCTTTTGTTGATGATTCCTTCGATTATGTTGTGACGCGTTATAGTGCTCATCATTGGGTTGATTGGCAAAAAGCTTTATGTGAATGCCGGCGGGTTTTAAAGCCTGGAGGGACGTTTATTGTGATTGATATTATTTCATCTGATCACCCTTTGCTTGACAGTTGGTTACAGACAATAGAAGTAATCCGAGATCCCTCTCATGTTCGTGATTTTTCGGTGTCTCAATGGGCTTATGGTCTGTCGATGGCGGGTTTTAATGTGGTTAGTGGTGATCAGTTTCCCATTGTTCTAGATTTCCAATCTTGGATTGAACGAATGCAGACACCTGAAGAGCGTGTTGTCGCAATTCATTCGTTAATGGGGTCAGCAAGCAATACGGTTCGTGATTACTTTAAGGTGACGGATAAAGGAGATTTTACATTGCAGTCGATGTTCTGGGTCGCGCAATAACTAAATGAGGCCAAGTACATCGCACAGATTGAATGTGCGATGTCTTCGTTTTTTAAATCCATTCCAAATCACAGTGGCTTTGTTGCTTAATTCAGTGAGAAGACATGGCTACCCTATGTTGATTGATACTTAAACAATACACTGAGTTTCAGGCAACCCATTGATAATTGCTCAACTCACTTTACATTTACTATCTAGCTAATCGTTTTTAGGTTTTGGGTACCCCTTTAAAGTAGAGTGAGTTACCCACTCACTCTTGCTTTGTCATGTTTTAACTGATTCGAACTTAGGTTATTGAGAGTTAAGAAGGGCTAGTTTTTACTTGTTTCTTATTTCGTTCAAAAATGAATAAAAGTAATCCAAAAAGCAGCTTTCTGAATTAGTGCCTTAATCAAGCGTAACTTCGAATGGGGCATTTCTAAGCTAGAAGTGCCCGCCATGAAGTGTTTTCGAACAATATTGTAGATAGCTAATTATTGTCTTTGACTATCTCGCTAGCTCAAATTCGATAGCTTCTCGAACTTTACTAAGCGCAATACGTAGTTCATCTATAGAAACTGAACCAAGTGCTATTCTAATAGCTTGGGTGACAGACTGAGACGCACTAAAAGGCTCTGCGGTAGACACGGAAATGTTGATATTCATCAGTTCCTTCACTATCCGCTCAGCTCTTGCCTCTTCCGGTAAAGGAATCCAGGCAAAATATGATGCAGGATGGGAAATGCATGGAATATCTCCTAGGCTGTCTCTGAGTATAGTTTGTCGTTTTCTTGCATCACGTCTCTTCAACTCTTCTAAACGAGCCACTGTTCCATCTTTTATCCAATTGCATACTAATTTGGTCATCACTGAAGGAGTATTCCATGTGGTTGCTCTGACAGCTCTTTCAAGTGCTTCTCTATAGGAGTCAGGACAGACAACAGCACCAACTCTAAGACCTGTTGCTACATTCTTTGAGTATCCAGTCACATAGACGGTACGCTCAGGAGCAAAGAACGCAATCGGTCGTCGTGGCTTGAGGGATAAATAGGCATATGGAGTATCTTCGATTATTAAGAGATCATGTTCCCGAGCAATCTCTGCTAACTCTACTCTTTGTTTATGACTTAGTACCCAACCTAGTGGATTATGTAGTGTCGGCATGGTGTATATCGCTTTAACATGCCTTTTTATACACATTTGTTTTAAGGTGTTGAAATCTGGGCCATTAGCAAGAGTTGGTATTGCGACTAGTTCGAGATGATACAATTCTGCCAATGCTTTAAACCCCGGATAGGTTAACGCATCCACAGCCACTACATTTCCGGGCTTTAGCAGCCCCATTACTGAGATAGTCAATCCATGCTGTGCTCCATTAACTATTATCACATTCTCTACAGATGGCTGTAGTCCTTGGCTCGATAAGTGCTCAGCAATAATTTCTCGTTCCGCTAGCTTGCCCGCATGAGGTTGGTACCGCAAAAGTGATTCAATATCACCAACTGAAGATACTTCTCTAAGAGCATCGCGTAACAGTTCTCCCTGCCCCGGTAAAGATGGGTAATTAAAATTTAGGTCAAGGACATCTGTTGCTACTGCATGCTGATCGATACCATGACCATAGGGCAAAGATATCTCTCTGACGAACGTTCCCCGCCCAGTTTCTCCACTAACTAAGCCCATAATTTCTAGCTCACTGTATACCCTCGTTGCCGTAGCTAGAGATATGTGTTCCTGAGCAGCAAGTTTTCTATGAGTTGGTAGCCGGCTTCCCGCCGGTATTTCTCCCGAACGGATGAGTTCAGCTAGCTTATCAACAATGTTTTTGTACCTAGCTTTCATTAATTGTATCCATGACAATAATTTGATTGTAATGAATTACTGAGATTACCATCAGCCTACTTAGCGCTCAAGTCTACGAGCTATCTGTATAAAAAGTGAGGTCTAGTGGTGAATTTAAATACATATAAAGCAAATCTTGGTTCGGTTTCTGGTTGGCTAAACGGATTATTGGGAGTGATCATTTTTAGTGGTTCGTTACCAGCAACAAAGCTCGCCGTAATCGACATAAATCCATTTTTCTTGACCTTCCTGCGAGCATCCATTGCAGGTCTCCTTGCGACGATTCTAATCTTCGGGTTTCGACAACAGCGCCCTCATACGTCACAAATGTTGTCTCTAATAGTCGTATCACTAGGCGTAGTGGTTGGGTTTCCTCTGCTCACTGCTATGGCGTTACAACATGTCACATCCGCACATTCAATTGTATTCTTGGGTCTCCTTCCACTTACAACTGCTATTTTTGGTGTTTTACGTGGTGGTGAGAAGCCCCAAAAAGCTTTCTGGATATTCTCTGTAATAGGCAGTGCACTGGTTATAGGATTCGCTCTATCTCAGGGCACGTCTATTTCACCTGTCGGTGATTTGCTAATGCTTTCAGCCATCATTGCCTGCGGATTAGGATATGCTGAGGGCGCTAGACTGACACGTGTTCTGGGGGGATGGCAGGTAATCAGCTGGGCACTGATTATATCTTTACCTTTTATGTTGATTGCCTCTTTATTAACGATGCCAGAATCGTTCAAAAGTATTGGTAATACAGCTTGGTTCTCGCTGTGCTATGTTTCACTGTTCAGTATGTTGATTGGCTTTATCTTCTGGTACAAGGGATTAGCTATTGGAGGTATTGCTTCTGTCGGTCAATTACAGCTTTTACAACCATTCTTTGGGTTGGGGTTGTCAGCAATGCTACTGCATGAAAGTGTCAGTCCTGTAATGATACTTATCACTCTCGGGGTAATTCTGTGTGTAATTGGGTCTCGCAAATTCGCCTGATAGTGGTATTTCCCTATAACAAATTTAATATTTAGCCCACATCGGGCTAAATATTGTCAGCAGATCCTATTTTGAACATTAGATAAATTGGTATGGGAAGGTCGCTCAGTTCGGAGCCTAGTCTGTCTGAATCGCTTCGTCTCGTAAAAACAACAATTTTGTACAATCATCACGCTCAATGAATCGTTATTGTGTAACTAAAATATACAAATGGACTACGTAATGACGACATTACTTATAGCAATGGGGACCTTCGCCTTGAGCACTTCGATCTCTCCTGGCCCAGTCAACATATTGGCAACCGTAACTGGAGCAAATCATGGTTATGTACGTACAATGCCGCATATTACTGGAGCGACTTTCGGGTTTGTTTCTATTCTCTTCTTATTGGGCTTTGGGTTGTCTAAATTCATCACCCAGATCCCTTATCTGTCGGAAAGCATGACATTTTTAGGTGGAAGTTTTCTTTTGTACCTTGCCTATAAAGTGGCTAGCCAAAAACCGACAACAAAAAATGAAGATACTGAGTTAAACAGTGCTGCCCCTTCATTTTTACAGGGTATGATGTGCCAGTGGCTCAACCCAAAAGCATGGATTGTTTCTCTCGCTGGCATTTCGGTTTTTTATACTGGCCAAGATTTAAAATTAACCGTGCTACTCCAGTTTTGCGCAATATTTTTTGTTATCTGTTATGCGTCGATTTCTGTTTGGGCGCTACTTGGAGTTACTATTCGTACAGTGTTAGAAACTCCTTCACAGTTGAGGCTATTCAACCTTTCTATGGGACTATTACTAGCGACAACTGTTCTATATACTTTTTTTACGTCTAGCTAAAAAAGAGCCAGTTAATAAAGTGAAGCCACAGTTCTATCGTTCAAGCGTAGTACCTGTTGAACTACGCTGCTCCACAGGTACTAAGGCGTGCTACGGCAAGCATACTCATGACGAATTTTCTATTGGTTCAGTAGATGGAGGACATAGCGTCTATTTTAACACCAATACCGAGACGCAGATTGGTGTGGGTTCTCTTGTCATCGTGAATCCACTGGATGTTCATTCATGTAATCCAGCACTAGATACGGATTGGAGTTATAAAATGCTTTACGTATGCCCGAAATGGTTAGGTTACATTCAAACAATGACGGTAGATAACCCGTCAAAAAACTTTATTCCATTTTCTCAAATACATACTGACGACCCTGAGCTCTACAGGCAGTTTCAATCCCTAGCAAGCTCCATTATCGCCAACACCGAGAACATGAGAATAGAGGAAGAATGCATTATGTTCTTCTCCCGTTTATTCCATGAGACCAACACAGGCGCACTAAACAAACCGATACCAAGAATAAATATTGTAAAGGCGTATAATTATATTTGTGATAACTTCAAAAAATGCATTTCAGTCAAAGATATTGCTCGAAACTCTGGGTTAAGTGAATACCACCTCATCCACGCATTTAGAAAGTCGTACGGGATAACTCCTCATGCAATGCAAGTCTCTATGCGAATTAATGAAGCTAAAGCGTTGTTGAAAAAAGGACAAGATATTGCGGCTGTTGCGAGTGAACTTGGTTTCAATGACCAAAGTCATTTTCATCGCAACTTTAAGAGACTCGTTGCGGCCACTCCTGCCGAATACAGAAAATAAGGAAAATGTCATTTTCCGATAACTAAAATTAAGTCAAAGACATCTTTGTGGAAACACTGTAGCTGTATGCTCTAGCACAGTTTGGGGCATTTTTGATTTAGGAATGGCAGCGTATCGACTGCGATCGCTGCCATTTTAGTATGATACTTTAATACTCAGTATGAATCTTTATTACTTGGTATTAGACTTTATTACTCTCTCACATCTGCTTTAATCTGCGGTTTTCTTCCTCAAGCTCTTTTAGCCGCTTGATATCAGAGCTTTCCATGCCACCGTATTTCGATTTCCAATTATAATAAGTGGCGTCAGCAATACCGTATTCACGGCAAACGTCCGATACTTTCCGGCCGGTTTCCACTTCTTTTAAGATCTTAACGATTTGTGATTCTGTATAACGTGACTTTTTCATAATGGTTCTCCGTTTAAGTCAGTTTAAACGCGAGAACTCTAAATGGAAATGCACCTATTTTAGGGGATGTTTACACTTCACTGAAACCACTTAGTCCTTATTAGGCATAGTTAAAATAGTGCTTCATGAAAAAATCCAGATGACATACTCTTTCTAGAGCTCTTTCCTCAATTTGCTTCCATAATATTGGCAAATAATTCTTAAGAACTTTCGCATCCGATTGGTGGTATACATCCTCACAGTCCTCGGCGGCGGCTTTTAGCCACTCAGAGGGGGGTAAAATTGTGAGTCCTTGATGAAAATACTCTGGAATGGCTGCACATATTGATTCTTCGTTACCGCTAGCTACATAAATTGTGACGCCTTCACCCGTCGCATAGTAATGGCTAACACCGATATAGAACATATCAAGACCTCGCTAACGTATTGTCTAATATTAAAAATATTTATTACAGAAATGCAGCGATTACACGCTCTCTGAAATTTCCTAAGTTCAACTGCCCAGAAGAAGCTGAGTACGCAGATATGGTTGACTGTTGTTCCGAACGTTCTTTATCCCAACTAAGCTGTATTTTCCCAATATCAGTTTTTCTTTTTTGTTGATCAGAGAAATAAGCTCGATCTGACGAAACAGAAACTTGATGTCTATCTTGCAAATTATCTGGCTTAATATACAAACATGAGTCCGGAATATCTTGTTCGATATGCTCTGCAAAACTCACCAGACTTTCTTCAGCAAATGTGTACAACCATGCCTGCTGATTCGAGGATTCATTAGTTCTCAAAATTCGTCCTAAGACTTGTCTGAAATAAAGTTCTGTCTTCACATAACTTAAATGGCAACAAACTTGTAGGCGCGGAATATCCGTCCCTTCACTAATCATTCCGACACTGATAATCCATTGAGTCGTTCCGTTCCGATACCCATTGATTTTCTCTAATGGATTTTCATGATAGTAAGTGACTATCTCTGTGCTTTGCTCATATGTCTCAGCCAAAACTTTCTGAATTTCGATTGCATGTCCGACAGATGAAGCAACAACCAGACCACCGGCATTAGGGTTATCTATACGTATTTCTGCAAGTTTTTTGCAACCAAGACCAAGTACATAAGTCATTGCATCAACATTCTGCAAAATGCTTTGATAAGGAGTTGCTGACTGTTTTAAAAGGTCAGGAATGGACGAAAATGACTTCGATTGTCCGCTTTCCAAAATAGACAGATGATCGTTATCGATTAATACAATTTTAGGTGAGCGACAGACCTTATCTATAATCGCTTGCTTTAAACCATATTGGTAATCACACTGGATACGGCCTTCTACGTCAGAATACTGTGCTAATGTAATTGGCAGTAAATCTGACCGCCAGGGAGTGCCTGATAGGGACAATGTAAACGCAGCAATTCCTTGAATCTGTCTCAGAACCTGCTCTCCCCATACATTGGCATTTTCAACTTCATCACCTGAACAATGGTGAATCTCATCAAACACGACCAGTACACGGTGTTTTTTTATCGTTTCCCAAAAGCTATCTCTAAGGTATTTCATGCTCTGATAAGTAAACGATGCACCTATTGAACCGAGCCCTCCGGTAAAAGAGCATCCCAATCGCCATGAAAAGGTATTTTTGATACCTTCAGCAATCGTTAATGATGGAGAAAAACAGAGGACTAGGTCTATTTTGTCTAAGTCGTACAACCTTTTAGCGATTTCGGCAGCGGTTACCGTTTTTCCAGCCCCAGGAGTGGCCTGAACCTGAAAATGTGAATGTCCAGCGAGATATTTTTCTAAAGCCAGTTCAACACACTCTTCTTGCCATAGCCTTAACATTCTGATTTTCCATTATTAGTAAGTTTGATAGCCTGATTAAGCACATTAATCTTGGCAAGATATCTGACAGACTTTTCTCTGGTTTCTTCTGAGAGTCTTAACAATGATGATTTCTGTGAGGGTAACCTTTCAGACAATAGTTGAAATTCCTCAATCTCAGCTAAAGCTATCGCTAATTCAGCTTCATATTTTCGTCTTTCCAGAACAAGCTCATCAAGACTAAGAGTTTTATCACGGCTACTTGTTACCGCTTTTATCTTTTGTGACTTTCGTTTTTTGGGCTTAAATTCAGTCGCCTTGAACATTTCTGACTTGTGATAGGTTTTATTGCGTCCTTGACCTTTGGTCTGAAGCAATCCTTTTTGCTCTAACAGTAATAGATTGCGATAAAGAAATTTACGTGCTTCTACGACGTCTTTGAACTTTCCAGTTATTTTTAATAGTTCATCCCGTAAACAGGGTACCGTCAACCCATCAAGTCCCTTTTCTATGAGTAGGGTATAGATATATTCATTAAGTACTGTTTTATTCGTCATAAGAGTTCAAAGTTAAACCAAAATGCGGATTATAATCCGTGGTTATATGATCCGCAATACAGGATAGTCTTTCATTTTGAGAATCCATAGAAATGAAAGACCTAGCAATCAAATTCGGAGAAAACTTACGAGCAATGCGTAAAGACAAAGGTCTATCTCAAGATAGACTTGCTAATTCAGCAGACATCGACCGAAGTTATGTCGGTCGAATCGAAAGAGGAGAGGTTAATATAACCCTGGAAAAAGCCTACCAGTTGGCAAGTATTCTTGATTGCGATGTGCGAGATTTATTGCCTTAATAGCAGTAACCCCATGGTTTATTGAATGGAAGTAAACATTAAGCGATATCATTTAGTTTATTAGTTTACGTCGATAATATAATAATTATTGCTCGTGTGTGATTTTGTTTAAAAGCCCAGATTTGCTTTAAGGTCAATTGGCATTCTCTCAATTGACAGGTCTAGCACTTCTTTAGTTGTGAGTAATTTAAGGGTGTTGTATTTCTTTTCAAGACTTTGGTGGCTCACAACTACCGCCTCTTTCTTTTTCCTTCTGAGACCAGTTTTTTTTCGTTGTAATTGCTTCTTTTGTTCGACTTGATGCAACGTTAGAAGCTCATCGTTAACCTCATCAAAAAAAGCTCGAATATGAGAACTGAAAGATGAGGTATTAAAAATACTTTGTGCTGAAACGCCCACCTTTTTTTTAACATTAGACTTCTTCAACTGGTAGAATTTCGGCGTTTTTTTGGTTTCGACCTCACCAAAATCCTTAATTGCAGCCTCAGCTTGTACCTTCAGTTCAAGGATCGCATGGTAAGCTCTGTAAGTGGTATGCTCCTTATCATCAACCACCCAAGAGGGCGTAGTACTCTGATCAACCGTTGAATCACCATCCAACGAATCAAGGAAATCACCAGTGAATAGTTCATCAAGTTCATTCGTAGCCATATTGTTCTGCCTCCACTGCCATTTTGTGTTGTATTGAATCAACGGCTTCCTCTATGGCTGACAGTATTTTATCTACACTCTCTCCGTTTCGACTACTTCTGAGCTCTTTGATTCGCCTCCAACTAGACGTCAAAGCTGGAAGATGTGATTCCAGTAAAAATCCAATCCCGTTAGGTTGCATTGCCTCTTTAACCATTGGTTGAATCGTTTGCCAAATACCTCGGATATGCCCTTTTGTAATCCACGCGTTGATACAATCTAAACAAAATTCAAGCTTTGCATCCTGTGGATTTAAACTCCCCATTTTGGCGCACTTAGCACGACTTTCCCCACCATCACGGGGAATACACACTGCAAACCGACTGGACTGGATTTCGATGATTCGTCCAGCAATACTTTCTCGCAACGCTCGTAACTCACTCTCAGTTTTAACCTGAGTCAGCCGGGTGGCCTTTTTGACAAACCGAGAGAACCCTCCTGAGTGTTGCTCATCAAACTGTTCCGATTCAATAATTAGCAGTTCAATAATTGAGTTTAAATAGCGTTGTTTTGCAGATGCTACCAGACCTCTGGCATCCTTATCTCGCAAGTACGCCATGAAGAACGAGTTATCCAAGTGGCAAAATTGGTGACGTATGACAGCGCCTACATCGCCCTGATAGCGAGTTAATACTGCCTCTGCCCAAATATGGCGAAAGGCGTGAGGCGATGGGAAACGTACTCCTTCCAATACCTCAGAGTTTATATCTCGCATAGTTTTAAGATCTTCAAAGTTTACCGTACCTGACTGAAGCAATTCCTTCGTTTCACTCGATAAATACCTATCGATAATTGCTTGGTGCTCATCATTCTGAACTGGGTTACCTTGAGAGTACGCCACTATAGATTGTTTAAATTTTTGTTGGGCATCACTTCCAGCAAAAGATGTATGGGACAAACGAAGCCAGTCTCTTCTTACTTCCTTTACCGAAGATAATAGATGTCGATAGCGTGCGCTGCCAACTGGATACTTCAATGATAAAGCATCAACCTCCTTTTGTTCTAAGCACGTCAACTCGCCACTCTTGTGTAGCAGCCCATTTAATCGAACAATCTCCTTGAAGGGCTGATAATTATTGACAAACCCCACCCAATTTGCCGTAACTCTGTTTTCTATGTACATTTCTGATTGATAGGTTTTTTCTTTCTTCCTTGAGCTTTTATGGGCGTAAAGACAGGGTTCATCATGTTCATGTCCAAATAATTCATTTAGCTGCGCCGCAACCTGATAGCATTGTGAGGTCACTTCCCTGTCGATTTTTGTGCCGCCATTAGTTTTCGGAACGAGCCATTTTAACTTGAATCGAAAAGGAACATAGGCATTATCTAGAATATCCAGATTTGGCTCTGCCCTTATGGCGCTCAAGGGAAACCCGTACTCAGATTCTCTATACCCTGTCCATGCGACTACAAGAGCCGTCATAGCGTGAAGTTGCGTATTTAGCAAAAACTTAAGCGATTTATAGGTCTTAAAGACTGAGGTCGCCATCAACCCTGTAGCCCACTGCTGAATTTCGGTCAGGCATTCCTTATCAGTTAGTCTTTGCTGGTTCACTTTAAATTGCATCTTGGCGTAAACATCCTCCACACTAATCGAACTTAACAACTGATTATCAATAAATGATTTATCTAGTGAAGACAGATAACCATTCCAAACGTCGTCTGCCGATTTGTGTCCCTGTAGCCCCAGATATTTTTTCAACATCAGAACTCGAATAACCTCAACAGCATCAAATCGAGCGCTTAAACCTAGCTCTATCACTAACGATTCAATATTTTTATCTCTCAATGAGCAAATCGCTTCGAAGTGTTTACCATAACTGGCAACAAGCGCTTTCTCTGTTAAAGCCTTTAGCTCTTGATGATAGATACCATTGGTTGTAATCCGTGACATATCCAAGTCACCACCTAAGACGCCAGTAAACATAGCTTTGATAAGTCGATGTCTCGATGCGGAATCCGAGATTTCAGCCTTGTCTATTACCTCGACCACCTCACTGATTGCTTTTTTACATACTACGGTATAAAGAAAATTAGTCTGGTAAACATGGTTCAAGTAATCCACATAATACTGCCCTAGTTCTAACCCTAAAAAGTTGTAACTACCTCCCTTTTTAAACTCAGTCAACGTCATGCAGTATTGCGATTGACACACCTCATCTAAGCTCTTTTCAACCTTCTTCTGTGTAAGATTCTGTTCAATCACTCCAACAACACCAATGGCCAATAATTGGTTCCTCAATTTTGGTAATTTCACCGGTCTAATGGAACCTAGATACGAAGGTGCCGATACTCGATTAAAGAAACCATTTTCATTGATTGATCTCGCCATGAACGACGTCCAGAAGTTATCGAGAGAAGATACTCTCAGCGCTATTTCATGGTTCTCTTTAAGGTAAGCAAAAATTTGCATCACCATTTGATAAGCAGGCTGTACAGATTGTGAGCTTTTCGGTGTCAACACACCTGAACAAAACAGTTTTGCATACTCTTTACTACTCAATACACATTCACTTTCGTTCTTTTTAAAGATGGCGGGGGAATCAAGGTTAAAAATTGGTAAATCGAAAACTGAAAAGTCAATTGGAGTGATTCTTTTTCCATCGGAAAAATACCATACATCAGCATAATAATCTCCACGTTTACTCATGAAGAACTGGTTCGCCAGCAACTTCTGATTCTGGTCATGCCATAATGAATCAATCTGATTGTTTAATACTGTTAATACCATTCCCCCCCCTATCATAATGAATGAAAGACGCTAATCACCACGCCATTTTTAATCATTTCATCAAATTGCTTTCTACCAATCTTCTGAGAGTGCTTACTCATTTTTCCTAATGTGACCTCCATCCACTCGACCGTTGGCATCACCGTTTTAAAAAGTAAGTCAGGGTTGGTTGAGAGCAGTTTTTTATAGTTCTTTTTAAACTCATGAAGGTAGTTGAGCATCCTGAGCACGGTTAACGGACTATCTAAGACATAAATTGGGGCTAGAGGCTCATCAATTTTATCACTTAAGGCGAGGACCCCAACCTCATTCACCTTGCCTTGGGCACGTCCTGTAACAAAGCGCAGCCTTGCACTCATTTCTTCACTCTTGTATGAAATACCCTCAGATACAGTCATAAACTCACTGTTAAATGCTGCGACCTCTTTTTTCTGCTCTTCGCCCTTCTCTTGATTGAAGTCCAAAGTGAAAACGTTTTGGATCAAGTCGAACATCACTTCTCGCGTAATACGTCCGGCGCTATTCATCCACTCCTCGTTATCCTCCGTGAGATAATTGATTTTTTCTGTTCTATTGGTATGCGAATTACGATTAGTCAGATAATGGTAGGTATAAGGGTCACTAAACGCATGAACTGCGCTATTTTTAATCGCTTGTAGACCAAATAGCGACTTTTGACAGGGGGACTCAGATTTCCCGACTAGTTCAATCCTCTCCTTCAACGGGGCTTTTTTCGGGTTTTCAATGACATTCTCCGAATGAAGACCATGTTTTATCAGTGAACAGTACACAGAAGGTAGGATAAAGGGGGTATTATTTTTGCTATGCGTCACTCTTAAAGCGGTATTAATACCATCACACTGAAGTAATAATCTGAACTTGCCTGTAAGTGAGCGCATTCCTATAGAAATAGTTTGCTCAACTTGAGTGTATAGTTGTGCTTCCTTTGGCATTCCATCGAGATAAGACAGCAATGCCTGCCCCTCAACTTCTCTAGAGGAAAGAGAGCGAGTGGTATGAAAAACTCTAGCTCGCCCTTTGAAATACTCACACTCAATCTGAGTGACTCGTCCCCCCACACGAATTTTTCTAAAGGATTCGGGAGTCAATTTTGGAATATCGTAAGGCTGAACTGTCAGGCTCGCCATTAACCAGCCAAACATCATGTTTTCCACATCAGTGATTGCCTGTACCTCACCATGCGATAAAGAACGCAATATTTCCAGTGAAAACAAACAGCTTCTATTAACTGTGACATTGGACCTGCAAACCTCACAGTTAACCTTCCGTTTGTTAACTACCTTATTTAGGAATACGGCATCACACGCCTCTTGAGAGGTTAGTGTTTCTAACAACAAAGAATAAGCCTTTTCGCTAGAAGCTCCGGATAACAGCAACATATCTAAAGCGCCTATTGATAATTTCGAATTATCACCATTTTGATGGTATGTACTGATGGTGTGATATAGGATATTACCCATATATTCTTGTTTTTTTGATCTTGTTAAAGATGAAAAATCAGCCCATAACCATTGCGACAATTCAGGAAGAGCCTTTTGAATCAAGACACTTAACGCGAATTTATATTTGTTCAATTCCAGAATCACAGTTGCAGCAGTCAAGTTCAGAGAATTTACCGCTAACTTAGGCGAAGCAAGCGCGGAATAGATATCTTTACCAACTCCAATATCATCGCGTCTTAACCAGTCTAGCTCACCAAAATAACTGGCAATTGATTTCTGAGATTTATTTAGGTTTGGACTTACCTTCGTTTTTCTCAACTCCCTTATATATTCGTAATCATCTAAGCTAACCTCAACTCGAAAATCAGCCGATTCTATCGCGTAGTTCAAAACTGTCATGACCGAATTTAACGGGCTATTGCCACCATGATTCCCCAGTTTATCCATACGATAAGCTTCATACCGCTTCAAAATTTCATAACGATTTTCAATAGGGTATTCATTCAACCACTCAATAAAAAAACGAGCCCCTTTTGAAAAAATTTCTTTGGAACTTATTGAAGCTTCTTTATCAAAGAAAGCATAGTTATATGCAGCAATCACCGCCTTGTAGATCACAACCTTATCTAACTGAGACCAGTCCGTCATAGTTATAGTATACTCAGAGTTGTTACAACTTTGAGGTACGAAAAGAGACGTCGTACTATACGGCTGCTCTAGTGGTATTATTGCTTTATTTGACTTGAACTCGTCTGCAAGTAAATTTTCGATTTCCGCGCTTCTTAGTGGTCGTTGAAGATTGTTTAAGTCACTGTTACGCACTTACAACATCCCTCAGCAATGCTTCTCGCTCCCCACAAGCATGGATATAAATTTTTGTTGTTTGGTTACCATGCTTACCGTCGACCTTGTGACCAAGACGCCGAGCGGTTTCAATGTAAACTCTTGATTCTGTCGTAATTGACTCGAAATTCTTTTTGGCAGCAACACATAAGTCATAAAATATATCAGTCCCAAACGAATGCCTTAAATGATGGTAAACATTTGCCTCATCTAACGTTTGGTAACCTGTGTAAGCCTCTGGATTTTCACTCATCACCTTCAACAGCTTTTTGAGTGTCTTAGAAAAAGTGGCACTTCCATACCTTTTGCTAATAACTTCGCCTTTCGTGTGATTAGTTGAATTAGAAACAAGTAAATGATTTGAAACTGATTCTGGACGTTCTGTATTATAGTAACGCCCCATCAATAACAGATGTGCACGAGATATATAGAGTGTTCGTGCGGAACCGTATTTCGCAACAAATGATGGAAGGTGATACTCAAACTCTTCTTTATCCGGTGATTCTCTCAGTTTATTAAATAAACTCCGCAAGCCCTCGCGCTTTTTGCCATCAGCCTGAAAATCATCTAGGTAAAACCCTTTATTTTCGGAGGTTCGACAGCCGAGTTCACCACCATTTCTAAGAACGATTTCCTCTAACAAACTATCAGTATGCCTATAAAGAAGCTCCCTTGTTGCAGGAAGAAGGTATTTAACAATGAGGGTAGATTTGTTGTTCGATCTTGCTAACGCCCTATATTCAGCAAACACAAATATTTTCTTATAGTTATTATCAAAAAAATGGGTCAGCCAATTGTAATAGCTACGCAGAGAGTTTATAGCCTTGTGGACGACTACTTCACTTTTTTGCAGTTTTACAATTAGATATTCATTAATGTATTCATTAATAAACTCGGCTGGAAGGGCTGTGTGCCAAGCAAGGGTAACTGAAGGGTGGCCGTATTCCTCTACCCACTCTAAGAACAGGCCAAGTTGTTGACCACGTTCGTATTGAGCATAACCTCCAATTTCCACCTCTTTGAGTAAGAACTCAAAGACACCAGTAACTTCAACACGTTTTTTTTCATGGATGACCGAAAGGCCAGTCACATGCGTGTATCGACAATAGAGACAAGGCAGAAGAATAGGAACATCGTCATCATAAAGATAAATCCAATGACCGTTATGTAACTTATCGCAAATGCGCTGCATACATTTTCACCCAAACATTATCACCTTAAGGTTTAAATATAGTAGGCATTATTTAACTTACAAATTTTTCCAAAAATTAACACCTGCGAGTTAAGAAACAATCCATATCAACATGAATAATTTTACGCTCAGTCATAAACCAACACCGCACAAAAAAATGCACAACAATACTGTATAAAAACACAGTTAAATGATAGCGCTAAATTACCCTTATACCAAGTAATACGTTTTCTCTAGATAAAAAAATACCTTAATCCGAAGACTAAGGTACTTATATTCACTAGGTCTAACCACGCTTACATAATGCGTTTGTCTTCCCATTTTGCTAATTTTTCAGCACGTAACGCCGCTTTTGCTTCACGTTTTTTACGCGCATCACAAGGTTCCGGGCAGTTACACACTTTATCGACACCAACGGCACCAAGACCGCCACAGCTGCCTTTGACCACTTTCTTTTGAAAGATGTAGCCCACTGACATCGCAGCAATCACAGCCACAAAAATTAAAAATGTAATACCAAAAGTTGCCATAAAGCACCCCGATTATTGTTTGTCTTTCAAATACGGTTTAAACGCATTTGAACTGAATTCTTCAAAGCCATTTTCTGTTTTCACAATATACAATACAGGAATATTGTGAAGGTTGGCGATACGTAGCCCTTCTTCCTCACCGAGAACCATCAAACCTGTTGATAAGCCGTCAGCAGTCATACTGGATGGATCCAAAACCGTCACAGACACGACCTTATTATTAATTGGTGTGCCGGTTTTCGGATTAATGATATGTGAATAGCGTACGCCATCTTCTTCAAAGTAATTACGATAATCCCCTGAAGTCGCGATAGCCATATCACCCGGTTCAATGATATTTTCAACAGAACGCTGATCAACAACCGGTTTTTCTACCGCAATTCGCCAACGCACACCATCACGGTTTTTCCCTTTCACACGAATTTCGCCGCCGACTTCTACCATGTAATTGTGAATGCCAATAGACTCAAGGTAATCTGCCACTTCATCCGTACCACGGCCTTTCGCAATACTAGAAAGATCGACATACAGTTCAGGAATATCTTTAATCAGCGCATCACCGGTTTCACTAAGATGCTCAATACCTGTAATTGCACGTCGTTCCGCTAATTTTTCTGGTGTTGGAACGACATCGGGGCGATCTTCTGGTCCAAAGCCCCATAAATTCACAATAGGTCCAACAGTAACGTCCATTGCGCCTTCGGTGAGCTTGTTAATACGCAACGCTTCACGAACTACAGTCGCGGTGTCCTTTGAAACTACAAACGGCTCACTGCTCTTATGCTGGTTAAAGCGGCTTAACTCTGAATCTGGACGATAAGTCGACATTTCATCATTCACCTTCTCCAGCACTTTATCGATCTCAGCTTGTAAAGTTTCAGGGGTCGGTTGGCCTTTTTGAACGATGTACTTCACATTATAGCCCGTGCCCATCGTAGGACCGGAAATATGAACTTGTTCTGCGGGCTTAGAACAGGCTGCCAAGAACATCATAGTGGCAAATCCTAGAACCCCAATTTTGAACGACCTAGCAAGTTGAACGGCTTTTCTCTGCACTTGCTTACTCCTTTGCGATATAACGAAAATGATTGGTAATAAACACGAGCAATTTAGTAACTTGACTTAATTACATCGCCAGAATCTATGACTCAATAATTCTTCAATCTCTGTCTATTTTAAAAAAGAATGGCTGACTTAGATAAGTCAGCCATTTTTATCAGTAACTTAGTGATTAGCCACCAAAGTCATCCAATAGGATGTTTTCGTCTTCTACACCAAGGTCTTTCAACATTCCGATAACGGCTGCGTTCATCATCGGTGGACCACACATGTAGTATTCACAATCTTCTGGTGCTTCATGATCTTTCAAGTAGCTTTCATAAAGAACGTTGTGAATAAAGCCAGTCTTACCTTCCCAGTTATCTTCTGGAAGTGGATCAGACAATGCACAGTGCCATTCGAAGTTATCATTTTCTGCCGCTAGGCCATCGAAATCTTCAACATAGAACATTTCACGCTTAGAACGAGCACCATACCAGAAGCTCATCTTACGCTTAGACTTCAGACGCTTAAGTTGGTCGAAGATATGAGAACGCATAGGAGCCATACCTGCACCACCACCAACGAATACCATTTCTGCATCGGTTTCTTTCGCGAAGAATTCACCGAATGGACCTGAAATCGTACACTTATCACCTGGTTTCAATGACCAAATGTAAGAAGACATGATACCTGGTGGTACATCTGGATTATTAGGCGGCGGCGTAGCGATACGCACGTTTAGCATAATAATGCCTTCTTCCTCTGGGTAGTTAGCCATCGAGTAAGCACGGATGGTTTCTTCTTCCACTTTTGACTCGTAGCGGAACAAGTTAAACTTCTCCCAATCTTCACGGTATTCCTCAGGAATATCGAAATCTGAGTATTTAATATGATGGGGTGGAGCTTCAATCTGAATATAACCACCTGCACGGAATGGTACAGATTCACCATCTGGGATCGCAATCTTAAACTCTTTGATGAAGGTCGCTTCGTTATTATTAGAAATAACTTCACATTCCCATTTTTTCACACCAAAGATTTCTTCAGGCAATTCAATCTCCATGTCGGTTTTCACGTTCACTTGACAAGCAAGACGTTCACCTTCACGAGCTTCACCTTTAGTAATGTGATCCAATTCTGTTGGTAGAATATCACCACCGCCAGATTTGATCTTTACGCGACATTGGCCACATGAACCACCGCCACCACAAGCTGAAGACACAAAAATGCCTGAAGCTGAAAGTGCACCTAGTAGTTTGCTACCCGCGCTTGTAATAATGGCTTTCTCAGGATCGCCATTTACAGAAATCGTAATGTCACCTTCTGGAACTAGTTTAGATTTAGCGAACAAAATCACCAAAACTAACGCTAGAACGATCAGAGTAAACATTCCGACGCCAAGGAGAATAACATTTGTATCCATTGTTTATTCCTTATTTTGGGCGTTTACCCTACAGTTGAATACCAGAGAAAGACATAAAGCCTAACGCCATAAGACCCGCTGTGATGAATGTGATACCTAGGCCACGTAGACCTGGAGGCACATCAGAATACTTCATCTTTTCACGGATACCTGCTAACGCAACAATGGCGAGCATCCAACCTAAACCTGAACCGAAGCCGTAGACGATTGACTCTGCGAAGTTATAGTCACGTTGAACCATGAACGACACGCCACCAAAGATGGCACAGTTAACCGTGATCAACGGCAAGAAAATACCAAGTGCGTTGTACAAAGGTGGGAAGAAACGGTCGAGTACCATTTCCAAAATTTGTACTAATGCAGCAATAACACCGATAAAGGTAATGAAGTTAAGGAAGCTTAAATCCACACCTTGCACTAAAGCATCTTCTTTCAATAAGTAGGTATAAACTAAGTTGTTTACTGGAACTGCAACAGTCAGTACCACAACAACCGCAACACCTAGACCGATTGAGGTTTTTACTTTTTTCGATACCGCCAGGAACGTACACATGCCTAAGAAGAAAGACAGTGCCATGTTCTCAATGAAAATCGAACGAACCAGTAAGCTAATATAATGTTCCACTGCGATTACTCCTTAGCTTCTACTTGTTCTGGTTTCACAGTACGGATAATCCAAATCAAGAAACCAATTAGGAAGAATGCAGACGGTGCTAATAACATCAGACCGTTTGGTTGATACCAACCGCCATCTGAAATTAAAGGCAATACTTGCATACCAAAAAGACGACCTGAGCCTAGCAACTCGCGGAAGAAACCAACAACAATAAGCACAAAACCGTAGCCTAGACCATTCACGATACCATCGATGAATGATGGGATCGGTGCTTCTTTCATTGCAAATGCTTCAGCACGGCCCATTACGATACAGTTAGTAATGATCAAACCAACGAATACTGAAAGTTGCTTTGAAATATCATAGAAATAAGCACGAAGTACTTGGTCTACCACGATTACTAACGATGCAATGATCGCCATTTGTACGATGATACGAACACTACTAGGAATGTTATTACGCATCAAAGATACGAAGAAGTTAGAGAAAGCCGTTACAAACATTACGGCCAACGTCATTACAAACGCGGTTTCTAACTTAGTTGTTACTGCTAGAGCAGAACATACGCCCAATACTTGCAGCGCGATTGGGTTATTGTCGAAAATCGGAGCAATAACCGCTTTTTTAAATTCTTTTACGCTAGCCATTAGTTAAGTTCTCCTGCACGTAGTTTTGCAAGGAATGGTCCGTAACCCATATCGCCTAACCAGAAATCAAATTGATGTTGAACACCATTACTGGTTAGCGTTGCGCCAGAAAGACCATCAACACCATGCTCAGAACCTTGTGGTGCACCACCTTTTACGATCTTGATTGCTGGCTTATTATTTTCATCAAATAACTTTTTGCCTACGAATTGAGATTTCCATTTAGGATTCTCAACTTCACCACCAAGTCCAGGGGTTTCACCTTGTTCATAGTAAGTAATACCATTAACTGTATTACCGTCAGTTTGTACCGCTACGAAAGCGTACATCATTGACCAAAGACCAGTACCGTTAATTGGAAGAATCACTTCTTTAACGTTGTCACCGTCTTTGACTAAGTAAACAAGACCTTTATTTGGACGACGCAAAATCTTAGCGATATCTTGCTCAGGTGACAGTTTAGTCGATTGCGCAGGATCTTTAGACGCCGCACGCATATCGTATTTACTCGCATCACCTTCAACAAATTCACCAGTATTAAAGTCAATCAAACGTGGTTCGATGTTTTCTTTATAGATGGTTTGAACATCTTGAGCGTTCTTAGCATCAAAACCAGCAACCGCTACGATGTTGCTCTGAACATCAAGTTTAGCATTCGCTACTTGTTTTGGTTTTAATAGTACCGCTGCCGTTGATACCACAACTGAACACACAAGGCTCAGTGCAATAACGGTAACTAGCGTACCTTTAATGGAGTCTTTATTTGCCATAGCGAGCTTGTCTCCTCTTGACGTTCTTCTCAACGACAAAGTAATCGAATAGAGGTGCAAATAAGTTAGCAAATAGGATCGCTAGCATCATACCCTCAGGGTAAGCTGGGTTTACCACACGGATAAGCACACACATTACACCGATCAATGCACCGTATGCCCACTTACCTTTATTGGTAAATGAAGCCGATACTGGATCGGTTGCCATGAAGATCATACCGAATGCAAAACCACCTAACACAAGGTGCCAGTACCATGGCATAGCAAACATTGCGTTGGTATCAGAACCAATCAAGTTAAACAATGTCGATACTGCAGCCATACCGATCATAACACCTGCGATGATACGCCAAGACGCTATGCGCATGTATACGATCATCAAACCACCAAGAATAAGTGCAAGTGTCGATACTTCACCCATTGAGCCAGGGATATTACCGATGAACGCATCCATCCAAGTGATAGAGTGACCAGTAACCGTGTTCACTAATGCACCGTGGCCACCTTGCGCCCATTGGCTTAATGCCGTTGCACCAGAGAAGCCGTCTGCAGCTGTCCATACCACATCACCAGAAATTTGCGCTGGGTATGCGAAGAACAAGAATGCACGACCGGCAAGTGCAGGGTTCAAGAAGTTACGACCGGTACCACCAAAGATTTCTTTAGCAACTACAACACCGAAGGTAATACCTAGTGCCGCTTGCCATAGAGGTAGTGTTGGTGGAACGATAAGCGCAAACAAGATTGAGGTTACAAAGAAACCTTCGTTGACTTCGTGTTTACGGATCATACAGAACAGAACTTCCCAGAAACCACCCACTGCGAAAACCACAGCATAGATAGGTAGGAAGTAAGTCGCACCAAGCAGCATCATACTGCCCCAACCTGCATCAGCAGAAATCGTCCCGCCCAGCATTTCGGTAAACCAGTAATGCCAATCACCTGCAATGACAGACGCAAGCTGATCACCAGAATACATATGGTTTAAAGCAACAATCGCTTGATGACCCGTGTTGTACATACCCCAGAACATAGCCGGGAATACCGCTAGCCATACCATGATCATGATGCGTTTTAAATCCACGCTATCACGTACATGTGAACGACCTTTTGTTACTGTACCAGGCGTATAGAAAAGCGTTGCAGCTGCTTCATACAAAGCAAACCAACGCTCATGTTTCCCGCCTGGTTCAAAATGCGGTTCAATATCTTCTATAAATTTCTTAAGGCCCATGAATTAACCTTCCTTCTCGATCTTGTCTAGGCAATCGCGAAGTAACTCGCCATATTCATATTTACCTGGACATACAAAGGTACATAACGCCAAATCTTCTTCATCTAGCTCTAATACGCCTAGACGCTGAGCACTGTCAGAATCGCCCGCGCATAAGTCACGTAGCAACAGTGTTGGCTCAATATCAAGTGGCATTACACGCTCATAGTTACCGATTGGCACCATAGAACGATCACTACCATTGGTGGTAGTCGTCATATTAAATACGCGACTTGGGAAGAAGTGGCTAAGGAAAGAACGAGTCACAGAGAACTTATGTGAGCCAGGCATTGCCCAGCCAAATAACTCTTTTTCTCGACCTTCATGTAGCACTGAAACTTGTGAATGGTAACGGCCAAGGTAAGCATGAGGACCATTTGCATGAGTACCGGTTAAAACTGAACCAGAAATAACACGCACTTCACCTGGTAACACTTCACCTTCAGTTACCGCATCCAAGTTAGCACCCATTTGAGTACGAACTAAACGAGGTTCTTTAACTGCAGGACCTGCTAACGCAACAACACGGTCAGTAAAGATTTCACCTGTTAGGAACAATTGACCAAATGCAATCACATCTTGGTAATTAATACTCCAAGCTACATTTTCTAAATTGACAGGATACAGGTGATGCATGTGTGTACCTGCAAGACCTGCAGGGTGTACACCAGCAAACACATGTTCTTCAACATTCGCTTGAGATGACTTTGGTAGTTCAACAGAAGCTTTACATACATAAACCTTGCCTTCAGTTAAAGCTGAAAGTAGGTCTAGACCGGCTTTGAATGCTTCCGCTTGCTCATTAATAATCACAGCAGGATCAGCTGCTAACGGATTGGTATCCATCGCAGTAACGAAAATGGCCTGAGTGGTTGAGTCGATAGCAGGAACCTTGCTGAACGGACGAGTTCGCAATGCAGTCCACATACCTGATTCAACCAGCTGCGACTTAATCACTTCGCGATCAAGTGTTGCCAGTTGGTCAGCTGTGTAGCTTTCGAAAGTTACTTGGTCATCGCCGCTTACTTCAATCACAACAGATTGAAGCACACGCTTAGCACCACGGTTAACCTCGATAACTTTACCACATGCTGGTGAAGTGTATTTCACGCCAGGGTTCTTTTTATCTTCAAAAAGAATTTGACCTTTTTTCACTTCATCATCAACGCGAACATGCATAGTTGGACGCATACCCACGTACTCTTCGCCAAGCAAGGCGACAGTTTTGACGGGCTTACCGTCATTAATCACCTGAGCAGGAGCTCCTGAGATAGGAAGATCCAAGCCCTTTTTTATTGTAATCATACGCACTTGCACTACTTTATTTAGGGAAAATAAGATTCTTTTAATTGCGTAACTTAAAGACACGACTTTTTTGTGTTCGCTCTAGATTTGTTGGAAAAATCGAGAACGTAACATCCATTTAAAAAGGCCTAAATTAATCAATAAGCTTTTCTAGGTGGCGTATTCTAACATCTTTTTAGAATCTCTTGCCATTCTGATTAGCCGGATTCAGGCATTTTTTAACGTGAAGTTAGGGGGTTTAAATACAAAAAATTGATATCTTTGAGGCGCAGCACAATTCTATAAAACATGAATCGTAATGAATTGATCAAGATGATAACACACTTAACCACATTTTTTTTAATGATTTTAACTGCGAGTAATCATTTTGTTGCAATATGTATCCATCGATTACTGTCCACCGCCCGCACATTTGGGTGAAGATGGAAATGCACCATTAATCTCATTCCACTCCACTTCTGTGTATGTATGTATCGATAGTGCATGAATATGATTTTCAAGTTCATCAGCCAACACTTCATTGATCGCTCGATGTCTTGCAATCAGTCTCTTGCCTTCAAAAGATTCGCTGACTAATACCACTTTAAAGTGACTTTCCGATCCCGGCGGCACATTGTGCATATAGCTTTCGTTTAGCACTTCAAGATGGATGGGAGTAAATGCAGACTGCAATTTCCTTTCGATTAAATCTTGGATCATAGACTTGCTCCTTTTTATGTAATCAAACCAAAATGCATGAAAAGTGCGACAAACTCAATAGGGTGCGTTTATCTATAGAGATAACTATCTTGTTGTGACACCTTCTGCGACAATAGCGCCTAAATGCGCAATACAAAAATCTCTGTAAGCAAGAATAAAGATAAAACATGAAAACCGAATTAACCTTACATGACCGAACCTTAACTTTGTCACGCTTTCCTAAACGTGCAAATGAAACACTGCAAGCTTGGGATGCCGGTGATGAATATCTCATTAACCATATCACTGAATTAGGCTTACCTTCTGGTCTCAATATATTAATTTTGAATGACAACTTTGGTGCCCTATCTTGTTGGTTTTCGCAAGATCACAACGTGACCATGATGAGTGACTCATTCATTTCACACAAAGGCACACTCAAGAATTTACAACGTAACCGTTGCGGAAAAGTCACCTTTCTCAATTGCCTAGATGACATCCCAGATAATATCGACTTGGTATTAATGCAGATCCCTAAAAGTAATCGCTTACTTACTTGGCAGCTATCAATGCTTAGAGGGGCGTTAAAAAATGGCATCCAAGTTATTGGGGTAAATAAGACCAAAGAAATCCATACTTCGACTTTAAATCTATTTGAAAAGTATCTCGGTACGACAACCACTTCGTTGGCTTGGAAAAAACATCGCTTAGTCTTTTCAACTCCCGATTGTGAGGCCATTATTCCAGTTGCACCAGAATGTGAATGGAAGGTGGATGAAGAAGATATTTACCTTTCCAATTACGCCAATGTGTATTCAGGTGAGGGCCTAGATTTAGGCGCACGTTTCATGCTCAAACACATTCCAGTCGATCCTGAGCTGCGTCACATTATCGATTTGGGCTGTGGCAATGGAGTGTTATCTGTCAAAGCGGGACAACTTAACCCACATGCTCGCATTACCAGTGTGGACGAAAGTTTTATGGCGGTGGCATCGGCGAAGAAAAATTTAGAGCGCAATCTTGGAACAGAACGGAACATTCAAGTCATCGCCAATAACTGCCTTGATGGCATGAAAGACAACAGCAGCTACTTGATATTGTGTAATCCACCTT
Organism: Vibrio gangliei; assembly: GCF_026001925.1. Taxonomy (NCBI): domain Bacteria; kingdom Pseudomonadati; phylum Pseudomonadota; class Gammaproteobacteria; order Vibrionales; family Vibrionaceae; genus Vibrio; species Vibrio gangliei. Next base: position 1,920,176 of record NZ_AP021869.1, read on the forward strand.
TTCACCAAAACAACACCATCACCGATCATATTGCTTGGCAAATGTTCTGTGATGCAAAAGATGCATTGAACCATAACGGCAAATTATTGGTCGTAGGCAATCGACACTTAGAATATCCGAGAAAATTAGCTCGGTTATTTGGTTCACAGCAAGTGACAATCGTTGCTGAAAATAATAAATTTGTCATTATTGAAGCAGTCAAAAACAACGACTTAAACAAGAAAACACAAAAGGACTAAAAGTATGAAAAAGCTGATTATGCTCTGTGCCGCATTAGTATTAACGGCTTGTGCTAGCGTTTCTCAAACTGATTTGATTAATCTCACCCCTTCTTCCACATTAAGCTCAAGTAAAGTCGCTGACGGATTAGCGTTCACACTAACAAGTCAAGATGTCCGCAATGCCCAGTTTATTGCTGTGATCAAACAAGAAGGCGAAGAACAAGTTCAGCCAATGCATGCGAAACAAAACGTACGTAAGGCTTATGAAACAGCGGTATATCAGCAGTTTTTCTCTCAAGGTTTTACCATGACAAAAAACAGCAACAACATTGTTAACCTACAAGTTGTTGATGCCCTAGCCACCGTCACGCAAACTCCGATGAAATATGATATCGAAGGCAAAGTGACTCTTAAAATCACAGCAGAAACACCAAACGGTAAGTTTGTTCGTACTTATACCGGCTCTGGCACAAAATCTGGCTCTTTCAATGCCGATAAAACAGATATCGAAGAAGTGATTAACCGCGTTTCAAGCCGCGTATTAACCACAATTGCAAAAGACACTGAATTAACTAAGTACATGAAGAGTAACTTCTAATGAAAAAAATCTTATTCGGCCTATTAATGCTTTTTAGTGCCACCAGCTTTGCGGCACCTACCGTAGAATTTGAAACCACCTTAGGCAGTTTTACCATTGAACTGAATCAGCAACAAGCGCCAGTTACGGTCGAAAACTTTATGAAATACGTTAACGACGGTAGCTATGTCGGCACACAGTTCCACCGTGTTATCCCTGGATTTATGGCGCAAGGTGGCGGTTTTGATAAAGACATGAACGAACGCTCGTCTTATGCACCGATCCGTAACGAAGCCAGTAATGGTCTAGAAAACTTAACCGCGACTATTGCCATGGCTCGCACCAATAACCCAAACTCTGCAACGCGTCAGTTTTTCATTAACCTAACCGATAATGACTTTCTCAATTATTCACGTAACCCAGCCGGTTATGCGGTATTTGGTAAAGTCACCAAAGGCTTTGATGTAGTGCGCGCTATGGCCCGTAAGCCAACCCAATCCATGGGTATGATGAAAGATGTGCCCGTCACTCCTATCATGATCACCAAAGTAACCGTGCAGAAGTAAAGCCTCTTTACGCTCATCGACTTTGCTCATCACTTACTCAGCCATCGCTTATGATGACTGAGTAAGTGATGGCTGAGTTTTATAGCCAACAGACTGAACCCCAACTATCGATTGTTACCAAGGAGTAAATTCATGGCCTCTATGACCTGGAAGGCAACCATACAAACCTACCTAGATAAACGTCTACTGTGGGTATTCATGTTAGGTTGTTCTAGCGGCTTTCCTTGGGTATTAATCGGCTCAAATATGTCAGGCTGGCTTGCGGATGCCGGTCTCACTCGTTCAACCATTGGTTATTTTGGCGCCGTGTTTGCGGTTTATGCGATTAACTTTCTGTGGGCACCATTGATTGACCGAGTCAAAATCCCCCTGCTGCATGCGTGGCTAGGTCAGCGCCGCAGTTGGATTTTGTTATGCCAAGCCATCATGTTGGCCTGCACGTTTTTGTTAGCGAGTTTACACCCTGCAAATAATTTGATTCTTATTTCTGCTTTAGCGCTCGCCATTTCGACCGCTTCAGCCACACAAGATATCGCCATTGATGCTTTTCGTATTGATACCTTTCCTAAAAGTAACAACAGCAAACTACCACAAGCGTCAGCCATGGCCGTGATCGGTTGGTGGACGGGTTATTCGTTACCTGGCTACCTGGCATTTTCCAATGCCGATGCTTATGGCTGGAACACCGTGTATTACGGGATGACAGTGGTCATTGTTTTATTAATGTTGTTCACTTTGCTGACCGGTGAACCTGAAACTCATCGCGATGAATTACAGCAACAAGCTGAAAAACGTCATGCAAAAGTGGTCAACTCCAAAGTCGCCGCTTGGCTTACCGTGACCGTGGTTGAACCCTTCTTAGACTTTTTCCGTCGCAACGGGGTTGGGGTCGCCGTCACACTGTTATTGTTTGTCTTCTTATTCAAAATCGGTGAAGCATTCTTAGGTCGAATGTCGATTGTGTTTTACAAAGAGATTGGCTTTAGTAACGAGCAAATTGGCGAATACTCCAAATTAATTGGTTGGGGTGCAACTATGCTATTTACCTTTGTGGGCAGTATGTTTAACGTGCGCTTTGGTATCGTTAAAGGCTTGATGATGGGTGGCATTGCGATGGCGAGCAGTAACTTGATGTTTGCTTGGATTGCCTCAGTTGGCCCGAATGAACATCTCCTGCTTGCTACCGTATTAGTCGACAACTTCACCACCGCCTTTTCGACCGTCGCATTTGTGTCTTTCCTAACCGTGCTCACCGGACAGGCATTTTCCGCCACCCAATATGCACTACTTGCCTCGTTAGGCAACTTTGGCCGCACCACCCTTGCTTCTTTCAGCGGTGAACTTGCCGATAGCCTCAACAGCTGGCCATTATTCTTCGTGATTACCGCCTTAATGGTGATCCCAAGCTTGATCATGTTGTACTCACTGCGTCACTATTTCCACAATTTACTCGAAAAAGCGCGAAACCAAGAGTAATCCTCACTAAATCCATTCGCATAAAAAACACCCAAGGCAAGCGGTTGCCTTGGGTGTTTTTTGCTCTAAACTCAAAAATCTATACAGTTTTTAGTAACAAGTTCCATCAAAGATCTCATTAACGTGATTACCATCACAATTTATTTTACAGTTTGCAGGTTTTGTCACTTACAAATGAGAGGGGAACAGATATTATCTGCACCACTTTGAAAGCCCACATCGATAATCGGTGTAAATACATTTTAAATTTAGATAAAAAGAGAGCCCCAACTCATGCGTAAAACACTTTTAGCTCTTAGTCTTGTTGCTGCTTCGGCGCCAGTATTAGCTGCGGACTACTCAGACGACATCCACAAGAACGACTATAAGTTCGTAAACTTTAACCTAATGTATTCTGTTGGTGAAAAACCAGAAGCCAGCACAGGTTCAAACGCTCACGATTATTTAGAGATGGAATTTGGTGGTCGCTCAGGAATTTTCGACTTATACGGTTACGTAGATGTATTCAACCTATTAAGCAACGATGATGCTGACGATACCGATAAAGCAAATGGTCAAAAAGACAAGATCTTCATGAAATTTGCGCCTCGTATGTCTATCGATGCTATGACGGGTTACGATCTTTCATTCGGCCCTGTGCAAGAGCTATATGTAGCATCACTATTTGAATGGGATGGTGGCCGTGACACGACTTTTGGTGTTAACACTCAAAAAATTGGTCTAGGTTCTGACATCAATATGCCTTGGTTTGGCAAAATGGGCTTAAACCTATACGCGACTTACGATTCAAACAAAAATGACTGGAATGGTTACCAAATTTCGACTAACTGGTTCAAGCCTTTCTACTCATTCAGCAACGGTAGCTTCATCGCATACCAAGGCTACATTGATTACCAATTTGGCATGAAAGATGAGTACGCAACGGCATCAAATGGTGGTGCAATGTTCAACGGCCTTTACTGGCATAATGAGCGCTTTGCAGTCGGTTACGGCTTAAAAGCTTACTACAACGTATACGGCATTAAAGATAGCGATGCACTAGAATCAACAGGTGTATCCCACTACTTCGACGTAACTTACAAATTCTAATCACTCGCAACGCATAAGTTGCTTTGATTCGAATCGTTACTTTGATTCAAATACAATGGTGCAGATTGAGCTTCAATCTGCACCATTTTGTTTTTTGCGTTATGCTAACCTTCGCATTTTAGCAATATAGAAACGGTTCAGTATGAAAGTAGCAATTGTTGGCGTCGGTGCCATTGGTTCATTATGGGCAACCCAATTACAGCAACATGGTCATCAGGTTATTTGCTTTACCCGTGCTCCATCACAAACTCAACTAACATTACAACTTGATGTACAGCCAGCAATCAAACTAAGTGCCAATCAACCCGAGCAACTGGCAAGCTGTGATGTTGTTCTTATCACAGTAAAATCCACACAAGTAGCTACTGCTGTCGAGCCATTATTTTCTCTCCTAAACCCTGCTGTGCCTGTTATTTTTCTGCATAACGGTATGGGAGCGGTAGACATATTGGAAACTAAGTGGCAGGCGTTACCACTCTACCTTGCCACCACAACACAGGCGGCATTCAAATCGAGTTCAACTCAGGTTCATCACACCGGTTACGGCAACACTTTGATTGGGCCGCATCACCACCATTGCAAACCACTCTCGGAAAGCATTCTTACTCAACTTAATGCCGCACTTCCGAATGTGAATTGGGATGACAACATTCAAGCAGCCCTATGGAAAAAGCTTGCTGTTAATTGTGTGATCAACCCAATGACAGCCCTGTACCAGTGTAAAAATGGAGAAATCGCACAAGCGCAATATCAAGATCAATTACGTGCCTTAATTCAAGAATGTCATCAAGTGATGCGCGCCGATGGGCAAACTTCAGATCTTGATGAGCTGACAGCATTTATCCGCCAAGTGATTACAGCGACAGCTCAGAATTATTCTTCAATGTATCAAGATGTACACCACCAGCGTCCTACGGAAATCGACTTTATTACTGGCTTCTTACTCAAAAAAGCGCAGCAATATGGAATAGAAGTACCCAATCACCAACGCTTGTATCAACAAATTAAACGATTGGAAGTCTAGGGCCGAGAAACGTTTAAGCCCATTCTAATATGTTTTATACTTCGCCCACTTCATTGGCATAGCAAGGTTTATTTAATGTCTTATCCGACTCACTTTGACATTCAGGCTGTTCGCCAGCAGTTCCCTTTTATTCATAATGATTCGCCGTTAGTTTACCTTGATAGCGCCGCGACAACGCAAAAGCCGCAGTGTGTGATCGATGCGATTAGTGACTATTACGCCAAACAAAATGCCAATGTACACCGGGGAAGTCATAGCTTAACCGCCAATGCCACAACGCAATTTGAAGCTGCGCGCGACTGTGTACAGCAATTTATTCATGCTCAATCCAGTAAAGAAATCATCTGGACCCGCGGTGCTACCGAAGCCATCAACTTAATCGCGCAAACTTATGCACGCAGCACACTACAAGCAGGCGATGAAATTCTAGTGGGTGAAATGGAACATCACGCCAACATTGTGCCGTGGCAAATAGTGGCAGAGCAGACAGGCGCGAAACTCATCAAAGTCCCTATGACGCAAAATTGCCAATGGGATATGACGGCTTATCAAAATCTTCTGACCAACAAGTGCAAAATTGTTGCCGCAGCGCATATCACTAATGTCACCGCTACTCGCCAGCCTATTGAGGATATTATTCAACTCGCCCATCAAGTGGATGCCATTGTTGTCATTGACGGCGCGCAAGGCATCGTGCATGAAAAAGTGGATGTTCAGGCACTCGATTGCGACTTTTATATTTTCTCTGGCCATAAATTGTATGCGCCAACCGGTATCGGTGTGTTGTATGGCAAACAAGCCTTACTCAACGCGATGCCTGTATGGCATGGTGGCGGAAAAATGGTAGACAAAGTCAGCTTTGAGAAAACCTCATTTACTGGGCTGCCTGGTAAGTTTGAAGCGGGCACCCCTAATGTGGCCGGGGCAATTGCGCTTGCTACCGCCATTGATTGGCTACAAGAGTTCGATCCTCAACAAATCGAGGCGCATTACCATCAATTACATTCGCTGTTAGTGGAAGGGTTACGTCAAATTGATGGCGTTAAACTTATTGGTTTACAAGCTAATGCGAACGTGGTGAGTTTTATTGTCGAACTCGATGGCGAGGGGATTCATCATAACGATGTTGCAACCTTGCTTGACCAACAGAATATTGCCGTACGTTCTGGACATCATTGCGCTCATCCATTGATGGATGCCTTAGGAATTAATGGCACTGTACGGGTCTCGTTAGGGATTTATAACAACACACAAGATATTGAAGCGTTTTTAACTGCGTTAGCTAAAGCGATAGATTTGCTCTAGTCTTTATTTTTCGCTTCGGCGGCTTGCTTAATTTGTTCAACAATCGCTTTCAGCCCATTACCGCGTGATGGGCTTAAATGATTGATTAGGCCAAGCTGATCGAAATAGGCTTGCTCATCAAAATCACGAATCACTTGAGTTGTTTGCCCTTCAAAGGCTGCCAGCACTAGCGCAATTAAACCTCGCACAATGCGCGCATCAGAATCAGCTTGAAAGTGCCAGTGCTCGCCATCAAATTCCGATACTAGCCACACCTTACTTTCACAGCCAGAGACCAATAACTGCTCCTGTTTTAATGCTTCCTCCATTTTCGGTAATTGTTTACCCCACATGATCACCTGACGATAACGCTCCTCCCAGCTTGTAAAGCCAGACATGGTCTCGATGATATCTTGCGCTGTGATGGTATTACCAAAGGGATGGGACATAAATTCGACCTCGTATTTTACAGACCGTCATTCCAAAAGTGAGGCACGAACTGTTTGGAATCTCCTACAGCACTTTAAGTCTCAAATCGAGGTAGGAGATCCTGAACTGCGCTCCTTCGTCGCTTTTCAGGATGACGATAAATATTGTGTTTTTAAATGATAACTTTCATTTCCCGTAGGTTTTAGCTCTTTCAAGCCACGAGCAGCGAAGCGCCCGAGCTTTCGAGAAACGCCCCCCTAGAAACTAGGAAACCTTATACTTCTGAATCAACTTCTCAACAATTCGCGATACTGCCACAAACCCAAAGGTCGCCGTCACCACCGTTGCTGCACCAAAACCGCTGGCACAATCCATACGCTTAGGGCCTTCGGCTGTAGATTTCACGCCACACACCGAGCCGTCGGCTTGTGGGTATTTAAGCTGTTCCGTTGAGAACACACAATCAATACCAAATTTACGTTGTGGATTTTTGCTGAAATTATGATGACGACGCAACGTATCTTTGAGCTTTTTCGCCAAAGGGTCTTGAATGGTTTTGGTTAAATCGGCAATTTGAATTTGCGTCGGATCGGTTTGGCCGCCAGCCCCACCGGTTGTGATCACTTTGATCTTATTACTGCGGCAATAAGCCAATAATGCCGCTTTCGGTTTAATGCTATCAATCGCATCGAGCACGTAATCAAACTCTTTACTGATGTAGTCACGCACGTTATCTGGCGTAATGAAATCATCAATCAAGTTCACTTTGCATTCAGGATTAATCAAAGCAACACGCTCGGCCATCACTTCAATTTTGCTTTGCCCAACCGTTCCGTTTAACGCATGAATTTGACGGTTGATGTTGGTCACGCACACATCATCCATATCAATCAAGGTTAATTCACCAACACCAGTACGCGCTAACGCTTCCACCGCCCACGAACCGACACCACCAATGCCGACCACACAAACATGCGCGGCACGCAAGATCTCAACTTCGCTATGTCCGTATAAGCGACGCGTGCCACCAAAACGTTGATCATAGCTATCAGATGCAGGAGCAAGTGCAGATGCAGGAGGAAGTGTTTTCATGGAAAGTTACCGCAAAATTCAAAAGAGGCGCATTATAGCCGATCGCGTTTCACGTCGCTAGGATACGTTATATAGAAACGAAACGTGACTCGTTGCTCGGCTCGCTGCGCTTCTCGTTACTAGAAAAAGATAAAAAGAGCGTCACTATACTTAGGATGCTCTAATTTGAGTGACGATCTTGTTTTTCGAGCAACGAGCAGTGAAACGCCCGAGCATCGATCTACCTAACCGCTTTTCGGATCTCGAGCGTCAGCGTCCCCACGACTCGTAACGCGCTACTAATTCCCCGGAATCTGCATTGGTGGCGCGGTCAAACCTAACTTCCACACACGGCCAAAGTGACGATAGTGACCTGCGGCAATACCTGCGCGAGCCCCCATGCCGTGATACAAATCTAAGTGACCACCTTTTACTGCACCGCCAGTATCAAGCACAATTAACAGTTTAAGTACATGCACGCCCGTCCATTTACCGTGCGCATCTAATAAAGGTACTTCCGCTAGAATTGGTGTTCCCATTGGGAAAATACTGCGATCGCCAGCTACTGAGGCCATTGGTAACAGTGGAATACCCGCAGAGCCTACCACTTCGGCACCCGGCTGACGTTGGAAAAATACATACGATGGGTTTTGCTCCAGCAATTCTTTCACCGTTTCAGGATCGTTTTCCGCCACCCATTCTTTGATGGCTTTCATCGACATTTTTTCTTTAGGAATTAAGCCTCGCTCTATCAAAATGCGGCCAATGCTGACATAAGGATGGTTGTTCTTACCTGAATAAGCAAAATAGTCCAATTCATCGTTATCGGCATAATGCACAAATCCACTCCCCTGAACTTCCATCAAGAATGGATCAATCATGTTAGAGGCATAGCCAAGCTCAAGCCCTTTACCCTTTAATGCACCAGCGTAAATTTGAGCGCGGGTTGGACATACAGAGCCACATTCTGGTTTAGCATAAACTGGATATTTGAATAAATGATCCGGCGTATGGCGCATTTCAATCACAGGAGAAAAGTAACCCGTGAATAAAATATTGCCTTTTTTATCAGCGCCCGCGAGCTGTTCAATATCAACACCATATTTTGCTAAGTCTTTAGGATCGCCACTCTCCTGCGCCCACACATTTAACTGCGCATATAAATTCTGATATTTCGCTTTTAAAGATGGCGATTTTTCTTCTACTTTCTCAGCTTGTGCGGCAAAAGTATTAAAGTCTCGTGGGGCATCACTTTCAGCACGATCGGTATGCTCTAAAGTCGTATCAAGTTTGCCATCTAAATATTGCTGACCTCGCTCCGTCGGCTGCGCGCAACCAAAAAGAACAACAGCAGAAGCGAGCATCAGTGAACGAGTCAAAAATGGCTTAATAGAAAACACTGGTAAAGAAACCGGAGAGTGAGAAAAAACACGGGAATTGAACACTGAAATCATCCATTTGAAATAGTAAAATCAAAGCGAAGAATGACAAAAATCCTGTTGTCACACAAGACATAAACCATGCTTTGAAACATATTTAATAACACACAACATACTCGAGTGTGGCGACGATATGTCAGCGTTGCAACAAATCCATAAAAATTTCACTTTATATTCAAGTGACTTCAATTTGCCTTGCCTAAAACGTGTTTTAATCTTGCTGAAACTCCCGTATTGAGATTACGTGGGTATATTCACTTAGTTTATAAAAAATATCGATTGCCATAGAATGAATTTTTAGTCATTATTTCAACATAAAAAACCACCAATCCATTCCAAGGAAAGGAACGTGAAATTGCGTAGTACAGCTTTAGTAAAAGGTTTTCGCCAATCCGCCCCTTATGTCAATGCTCATCGTGGTAAAACCATGGTGATTATGCTCGGTGGTGAAGTCTTCACCGACCCCAATTTTGATAACATCATCAATGATATTGCGTTGCTGCACAGCCTAGGTGTACGCATTGTTTTGGTGTATGGCGCAAGGCCGCAGATCAACGACAACCTGTATAATAATCATTGTGAATCGCACTATCACAAAGGCATTCGAGTCACCAATGAATCAGCATTAAACCTCGCCATGCAAGCTGCTGGTCGTTTGCAATTAGCGCTGACAGCACGTTTGTCGATGAGCCTAAACAACACACCAATGCAAGGCACTCAGTTGAACGTAGTCAGCGGCAATTTCATTATTGCTCAACCGCTGGGTGTCGATGATGGTGTCGATTACTGTCACAGCGGTAAAGTACGTCGCATTGATAGTGAAGCCATTAATCGCATGCTCGACATGGGTTCTATTGTGGTCGTTGGCCCAATCGCAAGCTCGGTGACCGGTGAAAGTTTTAATTTGATGTATGAAGATGTTGCCACTCAAACCGCCATTCGTTTAAAAGCCTACAAACTGATTGGCTTTTGTTCTGAGCAGGGCATATTGGCCGAAGATGGCCGCGTCATTCCTGAGTTATTCCCCACCTGCGCGGAAAAATTATTACAACAAATCCAAGACAAACAAGACACCGAAAGCGGTTATACCAGCGGTACCTATCGCTTTTTACGTGGCGCATTGACTGCTTGCCGAGCGGGCGTTCCACGTTGCCATTTGGTGAGTTACAAAGAAGATGGCGCATTACTGCAAGAGTTATTCTCGTTTGACGGTATCGGCACACAAGTAGTGATGGCCAGTGCGGAGCAAACGCGTAATGCTGAAATCCATGATATTGGCGGCATTTTAGACTTGATTCAGCCATTAGAAGAACAAGGCATTTTAGTTCGTCGATCGCGTGAGCAACTCGAACAAGAAATCAACAAGTTCACCATCATAGAAAAAGATCGCTTAATCATTGGCTGCGCGGCACTTTATCCGTATATCGACGATAAAATGGCTGAAATGGCGTGTGTAGCCATCCACCCTGACTACCGTGATGGTGATCGTGGTGTCATGCTACTGAATCACATGAGACAAAAAGCCAAAACCATGGGTATCAGTAAATTATTCGTACTGACAACTCACAGCCTACACTGGTTTAGAGAGCAAGGTTTTGAAGAAGTGGGCGTAGAGTCACTACCAATGGAAAAGCGCGGGTTGTATAACTATCAACGTAAGTCGAAGATATTGGTGTTGAAGGTTTAGCGAGTCTCGGATTCTCGTGTCTCGTTACTCGAGGTTTCACTTAACCTATCGAGTAACGAGACACGTATTTTCCGCGTAACGTGCTATATCAAATCCCTATGCACCTTAACCACTGCCTTTCTTACCTGCATTGGCTCACGAGTGGCGCATTGTGGGCGGTGAGCTTCACCTGGGTAGAAAATAATAAAATCACCCGCACGTAATGAAATAAAACTTTCGTTACTTACTTCATTAAACAGCAATACATCGTTCTCATATTCTGGTTTATCCAACAAGGCTTGTGGGGTTTCGATCGAATAACCGAACGTTTCTTCCCCTTCTAAAATGATTTGGATATCTAAGTAATCACGATGAATTTCTGTTTTTCGCGCGTCTGCGTATTCGGTTTCAGGTGTCATTAAAAAACAAAAAACCTTATCGCCATCAATATCATAACGACCATTTTCTTGATTATCTTGCGCAATTTTTAATGCTTGTTGAATGTAGCCAATAAAAGACTCAGGAAGAATCGAGCTCCATTCCAAGCGTTCAGTATTACCAAAAAACATAGTTCACCTTTGTTTATAACTTTTCACTTAACCCGCTAGAACGTAGGGTTTTTATGCCAACACCTTGCGCCAAAATTGAAGGATTTGCAAATAGATCAAGTTTATCTTTGGCACGAGTTACCCCGGTATAAATCAGCTCTCTGGTTAAAATTTGATTCATCTGATTCGGTAGAACCATCACTGTATGGCTGAATTCACTGCCTTGTGATTTATGAATCGTCATGGCAAACGCCAATTCATGCTGAGGCACTCGGCTCGGTAACACACCTTTAATTCGGCCATCGGGCATTTCAAAATACACTCGATAATGCCCGTCATCATCACTTTGATCCTGCAGGCAGATGCCAATATCGCCATTATGCAAACCTTGTGCGCTGTCATTTTGAGTAACCATGACTGGACGCCCAATGTACCAATTGACATTTTCTTGAGGATCAATCGAGTGATTGGCGCTCAATGTTTTTTCTATCAATTGATTCATTCTCTCAACGCCAAATTCACCTTCTCGCACCGCACACAGCAAGCGTGCACGAGAAAAAGCGTGTAAAATCGTTCGTGCTTTTTGCTCCATCTCAACGACGGTCATCGAAGCCAACTGCGTGGTCTGCGATTTGGTATGAGACGGCAATAAAGCACAATATGGCTGATACGCTTGCTCCATCATTCGAGCAATCGCAGTATGAGTATCTTGAATATTGGCACCATGCCCCATCTCCAGACGTGATGGGATGGAATGCAGCTGGATATCAGCAAAGCCTTGCTGCCACACCTGTTCAACTTCTTGAGATTTGCCTGAATTGATCGCTTTCGCTAATTGCCCCACACCTGAACGCGCATGGAATCGATAACTTTTTTGTAGCATGCACAAACTGTCAGCCACTCGAAGACCTTGAGATTTAGACGCCACTTTCGGCAGAGTCTGAAAACCTGTCATCTTCGTGAGCAATTGATGAAATTCTGGTTGATATCCAATCGAAGAAAATTGGCATAAATCCCCCAAAATAGCGCCCGCTTCCACTGAGGCTAATTGGTCTTTATCGCCGAGTAAAATCAAACGCGCCTGTTTCGGCAACGCTTGAAGTAATCGGAACATCATAGGTAAATCGACCATCGAGGCTTCATCAACCACCAAAATATCCAAATGCAATGGATTCCCACGATGATGCTTATATTCCACCGTATTCGGGCGTGCGCCAAGTAAGCGATGGATAGTGCTCGATTGGGCAGGCATCAAGGCTTTCACCTCATCACTAACAGGGAGCTGGGCAATCGCTAAACCAATCGATTCAGTTAACCGCGCAGCCGCTTTACCGGTTGGCGCCACCAGCTTAATCACTGGAGCCGCTTGTCCCACGGCTTCTTGCTGGGCTTGCACTATGAATGCGGCTAACAACTTGGCAACTGTGGTCGTTTTCCCTGTTCCCGGCCCACCAGAAATCACCGCAAATTGACGAGTAAGCGCCACTGATGCCGCCACTTTTTGCCAATTCAAACACACAGACATTGGCACTAATTCATCTAACTGAGCCAGATCAGCCACCGTTTCAGCGCTCATTAGTGCTTGGTCAATACGAGGCCAATCCAGTTGGTCTGTTTCTTCCACATCTAACATTTCACAGACTAAGCATTGTCGCTGTGCCAAATGGTGATATTGCCCTGTTTGTAGCGCTTGCCATAAATAGGTGTAATCACGAGCAAACAAATTATCTAACGTCGCTTTTGCTGCTTGAATGGAGGTAGACGTCATTGGCAAAGTCTTCGCTCGTTCAGCCAAGCCTTTTGCAACCTGTTGTTCATAATACCAATAGCGAGTGAGATAGAGTCGGTTTCCCTCCAGAGTCATCGGTAAGGGGGCTAATGGTGAGTTATGATCCAACGCTTGATGAGCAACAATCGAATCATCTTGCTTGGCATATTGCTGAGCAGTCTCAAGCCAATTTTTTTGCGCCCAAGCATCCAATAACGCTGAGAATGGACTCAGTTTTTCGGCATGCTGGCGCAATAAGAAACCTAGCGATAAAGCGTGTTCAACCTCTAATTGTTCAAGATTCAAACAGATATGACCGCGCCCTAACTCACTACTTAGCAAGCACGCCAGTAACGCCATATCGCCCGAATAATGAGAAGAAACCTGTTGATGGATAAACCAAGCAAACTGAACATCAATGGCTCGTATTACTCCCAATTTTTCCAACTGCTGCAAACAAGCCAACGTTTGAGACGGGTGTTCCCTATCATGAATATTAAGTGAATTCATTTGGCTCACATCCCCTCTAGTAACAAATCAAATTGCTGCAAAAATGCTTGGCTTGGTTTGGCATGAAATACACCATAGTTCCCCTCTTTAACCGCTTTCACTTCCGGCTTAGATGTCGCGAATCCACGTAAAAAGAGATAATAAACTCCACCAAAATGCTGCTGATAATCGTAATTGGCGAGTCGGCTTTTTAAGAAGCGATGCAGTGCCAACGCATAGATCTGATATTGAAAATCATAGCGGTGTTCGAGCATGGCTTGGCTTAATTTATCTGGGTGATAATCTTCCACACTGTGGCCGAGATGATTCGATTTCCAGTCCAGAATGTAATATTTGCCTTGATGTTCAAACACCAAATCGATAAAACCTTTCAACATGCCCTTTACCGGGTAGAAGTCCAGCCCTGCCGCTAACTGTGACAATTCATCATGGCTTTGTAGCAACGGGTTCAATTGACTCGGTGCCAACGATTCCACGGGTAATAAAAACTCCATTTCAACCAAACGCTGGTCAGGGCCTTTATTCCCCAAGCGCAAGGAGCCACCATCTAATACGGTCGTCATCACTTGCGTGATCATGGCTTGAATCGCTGGCAGCCATTGCAAATCGTATTGTTCACGTTGCAAGAGATTTTCAATAATACGGGTATTGTTATCGCTGTCGGCAGGCTCGGTAAATTCAATTTGTTCAAAAATCGTATGCAAAAAAGTACCCGGGCGTGCGCCGCGAGGAAATTCAAACATAGACCAAGGATCGGCAACCATTTCAGTCTCCAAATCCATATTGATGTTGATGTCATCAAGCGCATCGGAATCGAGCGGTTTTTCCACGTCTACCGCCGCATCAAACACAACCTGTTCAGCGTGATGAGATTGCTTCACTAAGCTCGAATAACTGGTCATACGCCAATTGCGATCAATACGCCCGGTAAACGCTTTGGCATTCAATTCGACTGATTGCTGCTCAGTAGGCACATAACGTGCACTTGGTTCCTCTGCAAATGGCATCAGCGCGACACTCGGAGTAAGTTGAGTTAACTTTTTACAACTTTTCAATAGTTCAGCGCTGGCTTTCGGTTCATGGTGTTGCAAAATCGCGCCGATAGCCGATAAATGTGCGGTCGATTCATCTTTCTTGCTATTGCCTTTTTTCAATGGCGCAAGACCGATAATGCAGCCGTATACGGCACGAGTAAGCGCCACATAGAGCAAACGTAAGTCTTCGGCTAAACGTTCTTTTTCAGCCAAAGCCATACCATCATCTGGTTTAGATAAATCCAAAATCGTCTGTTGCAGCTCTGACTCATCATCTTTGCTCTTTAAATTGTACTTAGCCACCTTGGCCGCTTTAAAATTATTGGCAAACGGCAAGAAGACCAAGTCATATTCCAAACCTTTGGATTTATGAATGGTGATGATTTGAACAAGGTTTCTTTCCGACTCTAAGCGTTGCGTTTGTTCCGCCAACTCTCCATCGTGCTGTTCAAGATTATCGGCAAGCCAACGAATCAAGGCATTATCACCCTCTAAGGTTAAGCTCGCTTGTTGGAGTAATTCAGACAGGTGCAGCAAGTCGGTCAACTTTCGTTCACCATGACTTTCCAACAACCAACGCTCAGCAATATGGCGCTTACCAATCACTTCACGGATCATCGGCAATACACCACGCTGTTGCCACAATTGCTGATAGCTTTCAAATTCATTCACCGCATTTTCCCATGCGATTTCATCGTGATTGAATTGATCTAATTGCTGTGCGTCTAGCGCCAATAAGTCACTGGCAAGGATCGCACGCAAGGCATATTCATCGGTTGGATTCACACACGCCATGAGTAAACGCAGCACATCGGCCGCAATCTCGCTATCAAACACACTGTCGCGATTAGACAAATACACACTGGCAATACCATACTGAGACAGGGCATCTTTGATCCATTTCCCTTCTCGGCCAGTACGTACTAATACCGCAATATCACTGGCTTGGATTTCATGAGCCGCACCTTTTTTATCGATAAATTGCGCTTGCCCTTGCTGGGCTGAGGTCAAAATATGATGAATCTGACAGGCCGTTTGTCTGGCCATGGTTTGGTTATAATCAGTGACTGAAACAGGCTCAGCTGGGTTATCTTGGTAATACCATAACCCGATAGCCGGTTGTGTTTCGCCGTTCACCACCCAGTGCATGTTCTCTGCGTTAGGACTGGCGGCAACCGGCAGGAACGGAATATCGGAATCATACAAAAATGGGCGTTTATCAAACTTGAATATGCCATTAACCCCTTCAATCACCGCTTGGCTTGAACGCCAGTTAGTGCCTAAGGTGTAATGCTCTGTGACTTCATTTCTCGCTTGAATATAGGTAAAGATATCGGCACCACGGAAGCCATAAATCGCCTGCTTCGGATCGCCAATCATAAACCAGCCTGTTTGTGGTTGGTTTAAGTAAATTTCACGGAAAATATGATATTGCTGCGGATCGGTATCCTGGAATTCATCGATCATGGCCACTGGATACAAATTGCGAATTCGCTCGGTAAGTAAGCCATCTTGATCGTCAATAATGGCTTGATCCAGCTGGCTCAACAAATCATCAAACGATAATTGCGCCTGACGCTGTTTGGCTTGAGCTAATAACTCACGACACCCCACAATGGCACGATATTTAAACAACAAATCAAACTCAGGCTGGTTATCCAGTAATTCATCTATCGCCACAAAAGCAGGATGCTGAGCCACTTCACCTTTTTTGGTGTCCGTTGCTGTATTTAAAGTGCTTTGTGCAAATCGAATCAGCTTGTCGCATAGGTTGCCATCTCGCGCGCTTTGCTCTGCCCATTGGTGCACTTCATCTAACCAAGCTGGTAAACGTGTTTTATTATACGGATTACGCTTAATGCCAGAACCATCAATCAAACTGAATAGCTGATTTTTGTCTTGATTCCAGAGCTTTTTAACCTTTTCAATCCGCTCAAGATGTTGATGGAATTCATCAACCAAATCCACATTCAAATTAATGCTGGGAAAATGTAAAGCGGGTCCTGAAAGGTAAGTGCCAATTTCATGAGCAAGTTGTTCTGGTGTGCTCCAAATGGATTGAATTTGCTTAGCCAGCACCGTTGGCAGAGGATAAAAATGACGACGCCAATAATCACTTACCACTTGCAGTTTAAGTTGGCTCTCATCGGTAATAAATTCATTTTGAAAACGACTGCCGGATTCAAACGCATTTTGCGTAAGCATGCGTTGACAAAAACCATGAATGGTGAAGATGGCGGCTTCATCCATTTGGCGCTCCGCTTGCAAAAGCGTTTCAATCGCAAACTGTTTATCGGGCGTGTCGGCCAGTAAGGGCTGTAAAACAGGATCATCCGTTTCACCACGAGCAAAAGCAATGCGGGCTTCGTGAATTCGTTGACGAATACGACCACGTAATTCAGCCGTTGCCGCTTCGGTAAATGTCACCACCAAGATTTGATCAACCGTCAGTGGGACTGGATGAGCCGCCCCCTCCTTACCATGCCCGAGTAGTAAACGTAAATATAACGCGGCAATGGTGAAGGTCTTTCCCGTACCCGCCGAGGCTTCGATTAAACGTGCTCCATGCAGTGGAAACGTCATGCTATTTAGTGATTGCGCCATCAATCTTATTCCAATTTATACCGTAACTATTTCGTGAGCTTATTCTCACTTTGCGTCATTTGGTGCCAGTTCAACGTCTGTAAATAACAGAGTGAGAATTGATTCACATTTTTTTACACTTTGTCGACCTATTATCCGACTCTAAGTCAAAGGCTTAATGCAAACATAAATCTAATAACGATCTACTCGGTTTTGTACACAACCTTAAACCTTGAAACAGGAAACCTAGGACAAGGACAAAACCTCAAAGTAGGCTGAAACAAAAAACTGTTACCTCAACTCTCCGCCGCACAGCAAGCGCCCTACACATATAATGACTTGCTGGCGGCTTTTCTTTTGCCTTTTACCTTTCTCTTATTGCTTCAGAAATAGCCTGGCAATGATCAAATAAAGGCTTGAGCAAGTCTTCAGATTTACTCAATAAATCGTCTGCTAGCTCCTCTGTCCATTGTTTCCAGACGCGCTGCACATAGACATCTTGCCCTTCGCCGTCGACATAAAATCCATCACCGATAAAGGCTTTTTGCATAGCGAGCAAGGCGATTTGTTTGTTTTCTTCTTGCTCAAAACCAACCCACTGCGCCTCAGGAGCAAAACCCGGCTTATCAAACCCTTTTTCCATCGCCGCAAAGCCGGTCTTAGGCACAAACCACAAAGGGGAATCCATACCTTGGTAATAAGCCTGCACAAAAGTTTGTAGATATTGCTTCGCAACGTCAGCAGAAAGCGGCTGAAATTCAAGCTGCTCCAACTTACCTTTACTGCGACCAAACAAATGCGTGGTTATCCCTGAGCTGTTTATAGTTGGCTCATTCTCATTTAAAGCGCTTACTTTTAGGTTACAGGCATTTAAGCACAGGTGTTCAATCCAATAACCGAGCAAATATCGGCTATGCAAACCGCCACTGCGATACCGCACCATGCCTGATTGATATTGCCCTCCAAGCCAGCCCACAAGGTGAATAACGTGAGATTGCCCATCTAATTGAATATCGAGCGCAAGGTCAATTTCTACATCAGCTTTAGGCTCAGATAAATAAGGCAACAAGGCTTCGGCCATCGGCTTGGTACTCGCGAGTAAGCTCTCCGCGGCAATGTCAGCAAAACTGGCCATTGGCAGTTGCCCTTGTGCTTGCTGACGCTGCAAATAATCTTGCGCACATTGCTCAAACGATTCGAGCGACAAGTGCCCACTGTCTTGCCCAGATTGCTGCCACTGCGCAAGCAGGTTTTCACCAAACCAATAACTGTCTAAATTGTTCACAGCAAAAGGCTCATCATCCATTTTCGCCAACGAAACAGGATGAATATCTAAATAAGTTTTGAGCCGTTGATTGAAGAAATATTTTACCGGCAAACGCCAAAAACGCAGTAACTCTGAGAGCTCCAAGCCATATTGCCCCGGCGCTTCTGGTTCAAGTTGCTGTAAATAAGAAGGCAGAGGTTGAATAAATTCCGCTGGGTTTGATTCGAGAACCGCTTGATTCGCTTGCTTGGCGGCCGGCAACCACTCTTTGGCATAACTGGCTAAAGCGGCATTTTGTCCATCAAATGCGCTGGCACTGAATGGCACTAATGGATGCACTTGGCTCAATGCCGCGACTAATGCTTGCCCTGATTCATCACTCGGCTTGTCCTGCCCCCCTTCTAAAGCGTAATTTTGTTGGCAATATTCCAATAATTCCGCCACTAAAACTGATGGTTCTTTGACACTGTTATCTTGAATCGAACGTCCGACGTAGCTGATATAGAGTGATTGCTGCGCCGATAACAAGGCTTCCAAGAATAAATAACGATCATCATCGCGACGAGAACGATCACCGGGGCGTGTTCTGCCATTAATTAAGTCAAAGCCTTCTGGCGCGACACTTCTTGGATATAAACCATCGTTCATACCCAGTAAGCATACGGTTTTAAAGGGGATCGAGCGCATAGGCATTAAGGTACAGAAATTCACTTGGCCGGCTAAAAAGCGTTGGCTTACCCGTGCATTGGACAAATGATTTTGTAGATATTGTTCTAACACTTGAGGTGAAATTTCAGCCTCTAGCTCAAAGCCAGCATCCAACAATTGCTGGCTCAGTTGCTCCACACTTTCTCGAATGGTGCTGAGCACGGCTTCGCCTTCTAACTCGACCAAGAAGAACTCATCCAGCATTTCCAGCAAATAGCGCTGCCATGTGGCAAATTTTTGTGCGTTAGACAATCGGTCTCGATAACGCTGCAAACAACGGACAAAACTGGCTAATTTACCCGCCAATTCTGCATCCATTCCCTGCACTTCGTCATAGGCAGCAATAATGGTTTCGCCATGGTGATATAAGCCTGCAGAATCTGGCATAGCAAAGCCAAGCAACATGCGTTCAATACCAAACAGCCAAGTGTTTTGCTTGTGGCTCGGCAAGTCAAATTGCTGCGCAGTTTGTTCGTCCAAGCCCCAGCGGATACCCACTTCTTGTACCCATTGCGCCGCTCGTTCAAACTCTTTTTCATTAATACCAAAACGTTGCATTACCGCTGGCACTTCAAGTAATTCGAGCAATTCAGAGGCTTGGCAACGACGCTGTGGCAATGCCATTAAGCGCATAAATGCCTGCAAAATAGGGTTTTCTTGATCCACACTGCGATCAGAAATGGAATACGGAATAAAGCGTTGATCGGAAGTGGTTTGTCCAAAAACAGCATGAATAGCATGACTGTAGGCGTTGATGTCAGCCACCATCACAATCACATCGCGAGGTTTGAGCTCAGGATCGGCTTCAAACATAGCCAACAAACGATCGTGTAATACTTCCACTTCGCGCATTGGACTATGACAGATATGCAATTGCAACGAACGATCATCGGCACGAATCACAGGTTTATAAGAACTGGTTATCACTGAAAGCCGATCATTTTGATGCTCACGCAACTCCAAAATATCTTGTTGAATCGCATGCAGCAGCGAGTCATCGTAACCATCTGCAAAGGCGTCAATATCACTGACTTCAAGTTGTGACAACAAGTACAAATTGTCGCGCCCTAGCTTGCCCATTGAAGCTAATAAACTGTTTCCTACCGCATCTTGGGTATGCAAATCGGCGTTATTGAGAATTTGGGCTTCCGTGAATTCATTTTGCTCAATGCTGCCCTTCAGCCATTCGCTTGTGTTTTCTGTGTGCATAATACGGCGCGATTTGGCCGCCAATTTAGCGAGGTATTTGCGGTCACGCACATCGCCCCAGTAATAGCGTGACGGGTTGGTAAACATCAAATGTACTTCGATATGTTCACCCAAAGCGCGCAACGCATCCATATAACGGGGAGGCAAAGCAGTGATGCCAAAAATAAAGAGACGACTCGGCAGCTGCGCCTGGCCTGCTAAATCGCCAACGTAATGCTGCAAAGTATCAATGAATTCGTCATATAAATTCGCGCGGTGGTATGGCGATTGCCCCATAGAAACGGTTTGATCGTACAAGGCTTGCCACAAAATCGGTTGCCAAGGATGCTCGCCATTTAATTCTTCAACCTCTTGCCCGGCTTCCCAGGCGGCAATCCATTCTGGACGATACACTAAATAGCCATCAAAAATATCGGCAATTTTTTCAGATAATTGATAGCGTTTGGATTGATCATCATCGCCATCTAAATAGCGCTTCAAAGGTGAAAATTCAGGTAAGTCGAGTTGCGTAGGCAAGATTTGCATCAACTTCCAAGTCATGGCTTCTTTGTTAAAAGCACTGCGCTTCGGCACATCCGGCAATACTTTTGTAAACAGTTCCCAAATAAACGTTGCAGGCAACGGAAAATCCAAATTGGCAGCCACACCAAATTCTTTGGCTAATTCCATTTTCAACCATTGCGACATACCTGGACTTTGCACCAAGATTTGCTCAGATTGAAATGGGTTTTCCAGCGGGTTTAAGCGAATTAACTCAACGAGTAATGACTTTAAAACGTCAACTTGATTGGAATGATAGACAGTAAACACAAAGCACTCACGCAACTGGGATCGAATGTCGCCAGATTAGCATAAGTGCCAGGTTAGAATAAGTGTCTGGTTTTAGAGATTTTAAACCATCAAACTTTCTACTAATCAAACATAGGTTAATATAGACAAAATACGAGAATAGTGAGAGAACAATGAGCAACATCACTTTAAGGCAACTGAAAGTCTTTACCGCCATTACTCAACACAAGACGTTAACGGCATCAGCAGAGAAACTGTTCCTTTCCAAAGCCGCGGTCAGTTTGTCATTAGGTGAATTAGAAAAACAGCTCGGCCACGCTTTGTTTGACCGTGTTAATAATCGTTTGATCTTAAACCAAGAAGGCAAACGTTTATTACCCCTTGCCGATGAACTGTTACACCGCAGCGAAGACATCAGCAACTTATTTCAATCCAATCAAGCGCTCAATGGCCAGCTCAAAATTGGTGCCAGTGACACGATCGGCAATCAAGTTGTGCCTTATCTTCTGCGTGATTTTCGTCAAAACACCAATCACCATCAACAGAGCTTGTTCATTTCTAATACCAGTTTAATTTGTCAAAAACTGGCGGATTACGAACTCGATATCGGTCTGATTGAAGGCAAAATTCAGTCTGATAATTTGCTCATGCAACCTTGGAATCAAGATGAAATGTGTGTGATTTGTGCGCCGACGCACCCGCTCGCCAATCACGGACAAATCCGCGCGGGTGATTTGGAAAACAGCCAATGGCTATTGCGTGAAGCGGGATCGGGCAGCCGTGAATTTTTCCTACGCACCGTCGCCCCTCGTATTGAGATTTGGAATGAAGCCTTTCAACTCAATACCACTGAAGCCATCATCAATGCCACCGCTGCGAATCTAGGACTCGCTTGTTTATCACGCCTTGCGGCTCAATCCGCGATTTTAGATAAGCGCGTCGTGATGCTCGACATTCCACTCGATATGAAACGCCGCTTTTGGCTTCTGGTACATAAAGAAAAATACCAAAGCCCATTACTGAAAACCTTTATGTCATTTTGTAGTGATTGGAAAATGCTCGACTCGTTACAATCTAAGCCGTAAACACTGGACAACTCACGATAAGAACTGTATAAAAACCCAGTTAATTTATTGCAGATTTTATAGAGGGTAACCATGGCTGTAATCGTCAAGTACGTGGTGGAACGCAACGGAGAAGAAAAGATGACTTTTACTTCCAAGGCTGAAGCTGACGCTTATGACAAAATGTTGGATATGGCGGACGAGCTATTCACTTTGTTAGAAACAAGCAAACTGATTGAAAATGATGAGCAAAAAGAAGAGCTATCCATGTTCCTTGCTCAAAACAAAGATGAAGTGCTTTATGCGTTAGGGGCTAAACGTCGCCCTACTGAGAAAAAAGCGAAGAAAGCGGCACCAAAAGCGGTTGAAGAGTCTGACTCCGAAGAAGCGGCGTAATGACCAAAATTAAAGGCATTTAACCATCTTTAGCCTAACCTTGTAAAAACTGGAGAACCATCTTCAGTTTTTTTGTGTCCGCCACAAATTGTATACAATTATAAATACAAAATATTTACTCTCTGAATATTCGGTGCTATTAGTTATTTTATTTCTCATTAGTTCTCTACGAATATGAATCGCATTGATTACAGCCCATTAGGATTGTTCGGTTTTAGCCTCACCGCTATTTTGGTTAATTTGCATAGCCTTGGCCTTGTTCCTTCTAATGCCCTTCTCATTTCTATGGCGCTAATTTTTGGCGGTGCCACTCAACTCGTTGTCGGTCTGCTTGAATACAAACAGGGACGCAGTTTCTCCGGTATCACATTTTGCGCTTACGGACTTTACTGGTTGTCCTTTGTGGGAATCGCGCTCTTTCCCATACTTGGATTTCCAATTGCCGCCCCCGTCAGTGCGCTTGGGTGTTACTTCTTACTGTGGGCGATTTTCACCACGTTGATGACCATCATCGCGCAACGATTAAGTCACGTTGATTTCATTATTTTTCTTTCGCTCTCAATGCTTTATTACTTACTTGCTGTACAACAATTCTTGCCTATGCCAATTCTCAATACGTTTTCAAGCCTTATCGGCATTACCTGCGGCCTCAGTGCTTTTTATTTAGCGGTGGCAAAAATTCTTAATCACGAACTCGGCTATTCACTATTACCGATAGGAAAGCGTGTGAATGATTCATCACCTCAACTTAACCTTAAAGCGAGAACTTAAGCCTAGTTGGCGTATAAATTGTCTTGTTTCGACATTATTTTCACTTCAAACCTTTTCACTCAAGCAAGCAATCATTATGATTGAAACCATCTTTGATACTCACAGGGTAAATGGTTTGATTATTTGCCCCGCTAATTTTACATGGAGAGAATGTTTACATGGCTAATTTTGCACTTGCCTTTGGCACCGCAACCAAAAATCGTGATGGTAAAATCATCGAAGCCTTTTTCCCGCATCCTGTTTTGAACCCATCAGATAGCTTAGTGTCTGCTGTGGCTCAAGTTACTGGCTACTCTGAAGGCAACCAAGCCATCGAAATCGACGCAAAACTTGCTGGTGAATTAGCCACTGCATTTGCGGCAAACGCCGATGTCGCTAATGCCTCTTTCGCAGAAAAAGCAGCGCAATCTTCTCAACCGCTAGTGTTGGTTGTATTGGCGAGTGACGAACAACCAAGTTCGGTAGCGGAAGGTTTCCTTAAACTGCAATTAATCTCTCATCGTTTAGTGAAACCACACGGCATCGTATTAGATGGCATCTTTGGTTTGCTGCACAACATTGCCTGGACTAACCAAGGCCCGATCGATCTACCGGAATTAGCAGAGCGTCAAATCGAAGCGCGCTTAAATGGTGAAACGTTAACGGTCGATTGTGTTGATAAATTCCCGAAAATGGTGGATTACATTGTTCCAACGGGTGTTCGCATTGCAGACACTTCTCGCGTTCGTCTTGGTGCGCATGTGGGCGAAGGCACAACCGTGATGCATGAAGGTTTCATCAATTTCAACGCGGGCACAGCTGGTGTAAGCATGGTTGAAGGCCGTATTTCTGCTGGCGTTATGGTCGGCGAAGGTTCTGACATCGGTGGTGGTGCGTCTATCATGGGTACGCTTTCTGGTGGCGGTAAAGTCGTGATCTCTATTGGTGAGAACAGCCTACTTGGTGCTAACGCAGGTCTTGGCTTCCCAATGGGTGACCGTTGTACGGTTGAGTCAGGTCTTTACATCACAGCTGGCACCAAAGTCACTATGCTGGATTCTGCGGGTAAAGAAGTAGAAGTCGTGAAAGCGCGTGACCTTGCAGGTAAGCCAGATCTTCTATTCCGTCGCAATTCGGTAACAGGCAAGATTGAGTGCTTAACCAACAAATCAGCGGTTGAACTGAACAGCGAGTTGCACTCAAACAACTAATTATCTGCGTATTTGAGCTTACAACGTTGTTGACTGCATCCACTCGCACCAACCACATAGAAAAGCTTAAAACGCTTTAGGGTTATGGTAAGTAAAAAGCATCATAAGCTAACAAGATAAAAAAGCTGTACAGATTAACCTATTGAAATCCCGTCACTTTGTCGGGATTTTTTATATCTCTAATAAGGAAGATCTACTATGTTCTAAAAACTTTTGGATCATTATAGGCCAAATACTTTAAACGCTGCACATTAACACCCAATCTGTGATGCTTTTCCAATCAAGCTAAAATCGGGTACACTACCCGGATTGCTTACTTGCCAACAAGATTTATGACCTTATCTTCTCAAACCAATCACAACATTCAGACAACCGCGATCATCACTTCTTTACTGGATACCGACGCTTACAAACTTCACATGCAACAAGCGGTATTTCATCAATACCCAAATGTAGAAGTTGAAGCCGAGTTTCATTGTCGAAGTGAAGAAGATCTGCGCCCTTATTTTGAAGCGATTCAAGATCAGGTCGATTTACTTTGCCAACTGAATTTTCAAAAAGAAGAGTTGGCCTATTTAACCAGCCTACCCTTTTTCAAAACCGACTACATCGAGTACTTAGCGGGTTTTCAGTTCAAGAAAGACACCATTGAAATAAGAAACGATGGCGATCAATTGCAGATCACTTTACGCGGTAAATGGTTGGATGTGATTTTATGGGAAGTGCCATTGTTGGCGATCATCAGTGAAATTCGTGGCCAAGCTCGCTACCCACAAGCCACGGCAGAGCAAGCGAGTCAGCACCTTCATCGCAAGCTGGCTAAAGTGGATGCCTTATCATCAAAACTGGATATGTCTGCTTTCTCATTGATTGATTTTGGTACTCGTCGCCGTTTTTCGAAAGCAGTGCAAGAAAGTATTGTCGATAAGTTGATGGCACATTTCCCGCAATTTGATGGCACATCGAACTATTACCTAGCATTTAAAAAAGGCTTGAAACCCGTAGGCACGCAAGCTCATGAATGGTTTCAAGCGCATCAACAATTGTCTGGTGAACTGGCCGATTCACAACAATTGGCGCTGCATACTTGGCTCAAGGAATACCCAGATTCTCTCGGCATCGCACTGACCGACTGCATCAATATGGATGCGTTTTTGCGCGACTTCACCCCAGCCTTGGCCAACACTTTTGTCGGTTTACGTCATGACAGTGGTGACCCGATTGTGTGGGGCGAGAAAGCCATCGCGCACTACCAACAACTTGGAATCGACCCTCAAACAAAATTGCTGGTATTTTCAGACGGCTTATCACTCGAAAATGCCTTAGAGATATACCAACACTTTGCCCATCGCATTCAAACCAGTTTTGGCATCGGGACTAAATTAACCTGTGATATACCGGGCGTTGAGAGCCTCAATATCGTGTTAAAGCTCACTGCTTGCCAAGGCAAACCAGTTGCAAAAATTTCCGATGAACCTGGTAAAAGCATGTGTCGAGATGAAGATTATTTACGACAACTCAAACAAGCCTTTCATCTGGCGTCTTAACCTGTACAAACACATTAGATTTTGTGCATTCTCACAATTTATTAATGAAAGCCTGAACAAAAATACCGACTAGGTTAGTGTTATTAACCTCAGCTGCGGATAACTAGAAGTCACTCAATAACGCAGTTGAGGTTAATTAACATCACTTC